>SBGG01000065.1 GCA_006226685.1 Sphingomonadales bacterium | reverse complement strand
GTTTCGGCGCTTGGGCCGGGCGGTCTGACCCGTGAGCGCGCAGGCTTCGAAGTCCGCGACGTTCACCCGACCCATTATGGCCGTATCTGCCCGATCGAAACGCCGGAAGGCCCGAACATCGGTCTTATCAACAGCCTCGCGACCTTCAGCCGCGTCAATAAATATGGCTTCATCGAAACGCCGTATCGCAAGGTGATCGACAATAAGGTGACCAATGAGGTCGTCTATCTGTCGGCGATGGAAGAGCAGAAGCACACCGTTGCGCAGGCGAACGCCGAACTGAATGCCGACGGCAGCTTTGCCGAGGAACTGGTGTCCGCGCGCGAAGGCGGCGAATTCCTGATGGCGCCGCGCAACACCATCACCCTGATGGACGTCAGCCCCAAGCAGCTCGTCTCGGTCGCGGCCTCGCTCATTCCGTTCCTGGAAAACGATGACGCCAACCGCGCGCTGATGGGATCGAACATGCAGCGTCAGGCGGTGCCGCTGGTCCGTGCCGAGGCGCCGTTCGTCGGCACCGGCATGGAAGAGACAGTCGCGCATGATTCGGGCGCGGCGATCGCAGCCAAGCGGTCGGGCATCGTCGATCAGGTCGACGCGACCCGTATCGTCATCCGCGCGACCGAGGATGTCGAACCCGGCAAGTCGGGCGTGGACATCTACACGCTGATGAAGTTCCAGCGGTCGAACCAGGATACCTGCATCAACCAGCGTCCGCTGGTGAAGGTGGGCGAAATGGTCAACGCCGGCGACGTGATCGCCGATGGTCCGTCGACCGAGCTGGGCGAGCTCGCGCTGGGCCGCAACACGCTCGTCGCGTTCATGCCCTGGAACGGCTATAACTATGAGGACTCCATCCTCATTTCCGAACGCATCGTGAAGGACGACGTCTTCACCTCGGTCCATATCGAGGAATTCGAGGTGATGGCCCGCGATACCAAGCTCGGGCCGGAAGACATTACCCGCGACATTCCGAATGTCGGCGAGGAAGCGCTGCGCAACCTCGACGAGGCGGGCATCGTCTATATCGGCGCCGAGGTGGAGCCGGGCGATATTCTTGTCGGCAAGATCACGCCGAAGGGCGAAAGCCCGATGACGCCGGAAGAAAAGCTGCTCCGCGCGATCTTCGGTGAAAAGGCCAGCGACGTGCGCGACACCTCGCTTCGTCTGCCGCCGGGCGTTGCCGGAACCATCGTCGAAGTGCGTGTGTTCAACCGCCACGGCATCGACAAGGATGAGCGTGCGATGGCGATCGAGCGCGAGGAAATCGACCGTCTCGCGAAGGATCGCGAAGACGAGCGCGGCATCCTCAACCGTGCGACCTTCAATCGCCTGCGGGAAATGCTGATCGGTCAGGTCGCGACCGCCGCGCCCAAGGGCGTGAAAAAGGGTATCGAAATCACCGAGGAAGTGCTGGGTGAGGCCGAACGCCATGAATGGTGGAAGTTCGCGGTTCAGGACGATAGCGTCCAGGCGCATCTGGAGGCCGTGAAGGCGCAGTATGACGAGGCGGTGAAGTCGATCGTCGAGAAGTTCGAGGATCGCGTCGACAAGCTGCAGCGCGGTGATGAGCTGCCCCCGGGCGTGCTCAAGATGGTCAAGGTGTTCGTCGCGGTGAAGCGCAAGCTGCAGCCGGGCGACAAGATGGCCGGCCGTCACGGTAACAAGGGTGTGATTTCGCGCATCCTGCCGCAGGAGGACATGCCGTTCCTTGCGGATGGTACGCCGGTCGACATCGTGCTGAACCCGCTGGGTGTGCCGTCGCGCATGAACGTCGGGCAGATTTTCGAAACGCATCTGGGCTGGGCGGCCCGTTGCCTTGGCCAGCAGATCAAGGCGGCGCTGGAGGATTGGCGCGAAGCCAATCCGAACCCGGAGGCTGCGGCTCCGCCGGAAGCGATCAGGGAAAAGCTGCTCACCGTCTATGGCGACAAATATACGGACGATATTTCCGCCCGTACGCCGGACCAGGTCATAGAGCTGGCGTCCAACCTCGTCACCGGCGTGCCGATCGCGACCCCGGTGTTCGACGGCGCGCGGGAATCGGACGTGTCCGACATGCTGGCGCTGGCAGGGCTGGACCGTTCCGGCCAGTCGGACCTGTATGATGGGCGCACCGGCGAGAAGTTCGACCGCAAGGTGACGGTGGGCATCATCTACATGCTGAAGCTGCACCACCTTGTGGACGACAAGATCCACGCCCGTTCGATCGGCCCCTACAGCCTCGTCACCCAGCAGCCGCTGGGCGGTAAGGCCCAGTTCGGTGGTCAGCGCTTCGGGGAAATGGAGGTCTGGGCGCTTCAGGCCTATGGCGCCGCCTACACGTTGCAGGAAATGCTCACGGTCAAGTCGGACGACGTGGTCGGCCGTACCAAGGTCTATGAGGCGATCGTCAAGGGCGACGACACGTTCGAGGCGGGCATTCCCGAAAGCTTCAACGTGCTGGTCAAGGAAATGCGCTCGCTGGGCCTCAACGTCGAACTGGCGTCGCTGGACGACATTGACGAGGATGGCGGCGAATTGCCGGAGGCTGCGGAATAAGCGGGGCAGGGGCGCCGGCACGACCGGCGCCTCCGCCACCCTGTCTCGCCTGACGATTTTCACCTCTTGATGAGGGACATGATTATGAACGAACTGACCAATTTCGCGAACCCGGTGCAGAAGCCGGAAACCTTCGACCAGATTCAGATCGGTCTTGCTTCGCCCGACCGCATCCGCAGCTGGTCCTTCGGTGAGATCAAAAAGCCGGAAACGATCAACTACCGCACGTTCAAGCCGGAACGCGACGGCCTGTTCTGCGCGCGCATCTTCGGTCCGATCAAGGATTATGAGTGCCTGTGCGGCAAATATAAGCGGATGAAATATAAGGGCATCGTCTGCGAAAAATGCGGTGTCGAAGTCACGGTCTCGAAGGTCCGCCGCGAACGCATGGGCCATATCGAACTGGCCGCGCCGGTCGCGCATATCTGGTTCCTGAAATCGCTGCCCTCGCGCATCGGCCTGCTGCTCGATATGCAGCTGAAGCAGCTGGAGCGCGTGCTCTATTTCGAATCCTATATCGTCATCGAACCGGGCCTTACCCCGCTCGACAAATATCAGCTCCTGACCGAAGACGAGCTGATCGACGCGCAGGACGAATATGGCGAAGACGCGTTCTCGGCCGGTATCGGCGCCGAGGCGGTCCGGCAGATGCTGATCGATCTCGATCTTGAGGGCGAGAAGCAGGCGCTGCTCGAAGAGCTGGCGGTTACCAAGTCGGAACTGAAGCCCAAGAAGATCATCAAGCGGCTGAAGGTCGTCGAGAGCTTCCTCGAATCCGGCAACCGCCCGGAATGGATGATCCTTGAGGTCGTGCCGGTCATTCCGCCGGAACTGCGTCCGCTGGTGCCGCTGGATGGCGGCCGTTTCGCGACGTCGGATCTCAACGATCTCTATCGCCGCGTCATCAACCGTAACAACCGTCTGAAGCGCCTGATGGAACTGCGCGCGCCGGACATCATCGTGCGCAACGAAAAGCGCATGTTGCAGGAAGCGGTCGATGCGCTGTTCGACAATGGCCGTCGCGGTCGCGTCATCACCGGCGCCAACAAGCGCCCGCTGAAGTCGCTGTCTGACATGCTGAAAGGCAAGCAGGGCCGCTTCCGTCAGAACCTGCTCGGTAAGCGCGTCGACTATTCCGGCCGCTCGGTCATCGTGACCGGCCCGGAACTCAAGCTGCACCAGTGCGGCCTGCCCAAGAAGATGGCGCTCGAGCTGTTCAAGCCGTTCATCTATGCCCGCCTCGATGCCAAGGGTCTTTCCATGACCCTGAAGCAGGCGAAGAAGTGGGTCGAGAAGGAACGCAAGGAAGTCTGGGACATCCTCGATGAGGTGATCCGCGAACACCCGGTCATGCTGAATCGCGCGCCGACGCTCCACCGCCTCGGCATTCAGGCGTTCGAGCCCGTGCTGATCGAAGGCAAGGCGATCCAGCTTCACCCGCTGGTCTGCTCGGCATTCAACGCGGACTTTGACGGCGACCAGATGGCCGTGCACGTTCCGCTGAGCCTTGAGGCTCAGCTCGAAGCGCGCGTGCTGATGATGTCGACCAACAACATCCTGTCGCCCGCAAACGGCAAGCCGATCATCGTGCCGTCGCAGGACATGGTGCTGGGTATCTATTACCTCTCCATGGAACTGGAAGGCGAGCCCGGTCAGGGCATGGTGCTTGCGGACATGCAGGAAGTGCATCAGGCCCTGTTCAATAAGGTCGTTACGCTGCACTCGAAGATCACCAGCCGCGTGCCGCAGACGGACGAAAACGGCAATCAGTATATGAAGCGGTTCGAGACTACGCCGGGCCGTATGCTGCTGGGCGAATGTCTGCCCAAGAGCCACAAGGTGCCGTTCGATGTCGTCAACCGCCTTCTCACCAAGAAGGAAATCGCCGACGTCATCGATCAGGTCTATCGTCATACCGGCCAGAAAGACACGGTGCTGTTCGCCGACGCGATCATGTCGCTGGGCTTCCGTCACGCGTTCCAGGCGGGTATTTCCTTCGGCAAGGATGACATGATCATCCCCGACGCCAAGGTGAAGATGGTCGATGAGACCAAGGCTCAGGTTGCCGATTATGAGCAGCAATATCAGGACGGCCTCATCACCCAGCAGGAAAAGTACAACAAGGTGATCGACGCCTGGAGCCGTTGCGGCGACCAGGTGGCGGCCGCGATGATGGACGAGATCAAGGCGATGCCGAAGGACCCGGAAACGGGTCGGATGAAGCCGATCAACTCGATCTACATGATGTCGCACTCGGGCGCCCGCGGTTCCCCGGCACAGATGAAGCAGCTTGCCGGTATGCGCGGCCTGATGGCCAAGCCTTCGGGCGAGATCATCGAAACGCCGATCATCTCGAACTTCAAGGAAGGCCTGACCGTCCTTGAGTATTTCAACTCCACCCACGGCGCCCGTAAGGGTCTGGCCGACACCGCGCTCAAGACGGCGAACTCGGGCTATCTGACCCGTCGTCTGGTCGACGTGTCGCAGGACTGCACCATCGTCGAGGTCGATTGCGGCACCGACAAGGCGCTGGAGATGAAGGCGATCGTGCAGGGCGGCTCGGTCATCGCGTCGCTGGGCGAACGCATTCTCGGCCGCACCACGGCGGAGGACATTGTCGATAGCAAGGACGGCAGCGTCATCGTCCCCGTGGGCGAACTGCTCGACGAGGCGCTGGTGGCCAAGATCGAGGCCATCGGCATCCAGTCGGTCAAGATCCGCTCGCCGCTGATCTGCGAATCGAAGATGGGCGTCTGCGCGAAATGCTATGGTCGCGACCTTGCCCGCGGTACGCCGGTGAACATCGGTGAGGCGGTCGGCGTTATCGCCGCCCAGTCGATCGGTGAGCCCGGTACGCAGCTGACGATGCGGACCTTCCACATCGGCGGCGCGGCGCAGCTCAACGAAACTTCGAACCTTGAGGCGGTTGCCGACGGGTCGATCGAACTGCGCGACATGCCCACCATCGTCGACAAAAATGGCCGCCGCATCAGCCTTGCCCGTAATGGCGAGCTGGCGATCATCGACAATGAAGGCCGTGAACGGGCGGTGCATCGCCTGCCTTATGGCGCGACGATCCTGTTCGAAAATGGTGCGAAGGTCGCCAAGGGCGATCGCATCGCCGAGTGGGATCCGTACACCATGCCGGTCATCACCGAAAAGCCGGGTGTCGTGAAATATCAGGACCTGATCGACGGCAAGACGCTGACCGAGCAGACCGACGAAGCGACCGGTATCGCGATGCGCGTGGTGAGCGAGTATCGCGCGTCGTCCCGCAGCAAGGAGGATCTGCGTCCGCGGCTCACCCTGCTGGACGATGAGAGCGGTGAGGCGGCCCGGTACATGCTGGCCATTGGCGCGACCCTGTCGGTCGAAGACGGGCAGCAGGTCGAGGCCGGTGACGTGCTGGCGCGTGTCAGCCGCGAAGCCGCCAAGACCCGCGACATCACCGGCGGTCTGCCGCGCGTTGCCGAATTGTTCGAGGCCCGCAAGCCGAAGGACAATGCGATCATCGCCAAGGTCTCCGGCCGCGTCCAGTTCCTGAAGGACTATAAGGCGAAGCGGAAGATCGCGATCGTTCCCGAGGACGGCGGCGAGCCGGTCGAATATCTTGTTCCCAAGAGCAAGGTGATCGACGTGCAGGAAGGCGACTATGTGAAGCGCGGCGACAACCTGATCGGTGGTTCGCCGGATCCGCACGACATTCTGGAAGTGCTCGGCATCGAGCCGCTGGCCGAATATCTGGTCAGCGAAATTCAGGAAGTCTATCGACTGCAGGGCGTGAAGATCAACGACAAGCACATCGAAACGATCGTTCGTCAGATGTTGCAGAAGGTCGAGATCACCAATGGTGGCGACACCACCTTGCTGCCCGGTGAGCAGGTCGACGCCGAGGAAATGCATGAGCTGAACGCGAAGCTCAGCGCCGGTCAGCAGCCGGCCGAGGGCAAGCCGGTTCTGCTCGGCATCACCAAGGCGTCGCTGCAGACCCGCAGCTTCATCTCGGCCGCGTCCTTCCAGGAAACCACCCGCGTCCTCACCGAGGCGGCGGTTCAGGGCAAGAAGGATACGCTGGTCGGCCTGAAGGAAAATGTCATCGTCGGCCGCCTCATCCCGGCGGGCACCGGCGCGGGCATGAACCGCATGCGCGTCACCGCCAACAGCCGCGATGCCGCCCTGCGCGCGTCGCTGCGCAGCATCGAATCTCATCTCGTTGCGCCGCAGACGGCGGCGGAAGAGCATGAGTATGAGCTGAAGCAGGGGGCCGAAGCGGCGATCGGCGACGATCCGCTGGGGAAGGTTCAGGGTGAGGACTTCACCACCGAGGATATGGAATAATCGGTCTTACCGGACCGGACCATGATGAAGGGCGGGGATGCTTTCCCCGCCCTTTTTATTTCGGCTTTTCGGTTTCGGTCGAATTGGAGCGCAAGAAACGGGAAGTGTCGACCGGGCGGAGAATATAGCATGGGCGTCGTTCTCTCCCCCTCTCTGTCACGAGGTTCTTCATGCCCCTTTCCACCCGCCCGGCCACCATATCCGATGCGCCTGTTATCGCGTTGCTCGGTCGCCTCAGTTTCGCCGAGACGTTCGGTTATCTGTTCGATGGCCATGAGGGCGATCTGTCCGACTATCTCGACTGGACATTTGCGGTTCCGAAAATCCGCGCCAGCCTGGCAAAGGCGGAAAATCGCTATTGGCTGGCAGTGCACGACGAACTGCCGGTCGGTTATGCGAAGGCGAAATTCCCGTCCGGCCATCCCGCGATCGGAGAGGCGAAGGCAGGGCAGTTGCAGAAGCTCTATGTGCTGCGAGCTTTTCAGGACAGGCGCATCGGTGGGTGCCTGATGGAAGGGGTAGCGGCCAAAGCGGAGGCGATGGGCATCGATCCGCTGTGGCTTGCGGTGCTCCGCTCGAACCGGCGGGCCATCGGCTTTTACGACCGTCATGGCTGGAGAAGCGTGGGAGCGGACCGGTTTTCCATCGGGGCGCAGACCTTCGATTTTGCGATCATGCGGATCGACCGTAACCGGAAACCGGGGTGATGGCGGAAAAAGCCCTGTCCGTGGTACAGCCGGAATGATAGCAGGCGCCGATATCGTGTGCCGGGGCGATGCCCGGTTACGGGCGGAAGGGCATAAGGATGCATATCAGCGCCATCATAGTCTATCCGGTCAAAAGCCTGGGCGGCGTCGCGCTCCCGTCGGCGGGGCTGGAACCGCGCGGCCTTGCCGGGGACCGGCGCTGGATGATCGTCGATGAGACGGGGCGCTTCGTGACGCGTCGGGAATGCCCGGCGCTGGCGCGGATTGCGGTGGCGATGGATGGCGACGATGGCTTTCGCCTCGACGCCGGGACGCAGGGCAGCGCGCGTCTTCCCCGCTTGGCAGAGGGCGAGCCCTCATCGGAGGTAAGGGTGTGGCGCGATAGGGTGCCGGCTATCGTCGTGGATAATGAGGCAAGTGCGCTGATTTCCGATGTCGCCGGGCGCGCATTGCGGCTTGCCTATATGCCCGTGGAGGCATTGCGTCCGGTCGATCCGGCCTATGGCGCGGCGGGCGACCATGTCAGCTTTGCTGATGGCTTCCCGGTGCTGATGACATCCGAAGCTTCGCTCGACGCGCTCAACATCGCGCTGGAGCAGCCGGTGCCGATGGAACGGTTCCGGCCCAATCTGGTCGTGTCGCGGGAGGAGGGGCCGGAGCCATGGGCGGAAGGCGGGTGGCGGCATGCGCGCGTGGGCGCCATTGGTTTCGATCTCGTCAAACCCTGTTCGCGCTGCGTCGTGATTACTCAGGATCATCTGACCGGTGAACAGACGGACGGTAATGCGCCGCTCAAGGCCCTGCGGAAGCTTGGCCGCGTCGGCAAGGACGGGGTGTTGTTCGGCCAGAATGCCATCCCCCGGCAGGCCGGTAGGATTACCGTGGGCGATCCCGTGATCGTGGAGCGGTAAGAGGGCAGAGAGCTTGGCCGGGTTGCCGGGATAGAGCATTTTCAAGTCAGGCGGAATTTCTGACGGCTCGGGTCATGCTCTGGGATCTGGCTCTTCGATCGGCTGCGATCCCAGCCCCGACGGATTGCAAGAAGTGCCTCTGCGTGCTTCCGGTTTTCCCATGCCTTGGGCGCGTTCCGCTCCGGCTCGTTCGCTTCTGAATGGTGATTTGTCTGGGGCGGCAGCACGAACCGGAAAGGCCTGTGCTCGGTATGACCCTGACCACAAGGAGAAGCGTCACTTTCCTCGCGTTTTGCCCTTACTGCCATCGCTCCGGCCGGAAGCAGCAGGGCGCGACGTGACGTCGCGCCTCCTGCGATCCGGAAATTACGGATAAGCTGCGCGCCGTTATCGGTCGCATTGGGCGCGATGCATCAGCTTCTGGTCGGCCAGCACCAGCGCCATCATCGCTTCCACCACCGGTACGCCCCGGATACCGACGCAGGGGTCATGACGGCCCTTGGTGATGATCTCAGTTGCAGCGCGGTGGCCCTGTTCGTCCGGGCGGGTCACGGTTTCGACCGGGATCAGGATCGAACTGGTCGGTTTGAATGCCACGCGCACGCGGACGGGCTGGCCGGTGGCGATGCCGCCCGCAATACCGCCCGCATGGTTGGCGAGAAATTCCGGCTCCCATGCGGTGCCGGGCCGCATCGGGTCGGCATTTTGTTCGCCGCGCAAGGCGGCAGCGGCGAAACCGTCGCCGATCTCGACGCCTTTGACCGCGTTGATGCTCATCATCGCGCTCGCCAGTTCGGCATCAAGCTTCGCATAGAGGGGCGCCCCCCAGCCCGCGGGGACGCCGGTTGCGATGCATTCGACCACTGCGCCGAGCGAAGAGCCATCAAGGCGTGCCGCGTCGACCAGCTTTTCCCAGCGTTTGGCTGCGGTCTTATCCGGGCAGAAAAAGGGATTATTGGCGATTTCCGTTTCGTCGAAATGCGCCATGTTGATGGCATCGCCGCCGATCGCGCTGACCCATGCGAGGATCGTGACTTCCGGAACCACGAGGCGCGCGACGGCACCCGCCGCGACCCGGCTCGCCGTTTCCCGCGCCGAGGAGCGCCCGCCGCCGCGATAGTCGCGGAAACCATATTTCGCGTCATAGGCATAGTCGGCATGGCCGGGGCGATAGGATTTGGCGACCTCGCTATAATCCTTGGACCGCTGATCGACATTCTCGATCATCAGGCTGATCGGCGTGCCGGTGGTCTTGCCCTCGAACACGCCGGACAGGATACGGACCTGATCGGGTTCCTGCCGTTGCGTTGTAAACTTGCTGGTGCCCGGCCGCCGCCGGTCGAGAAAGGGCTGGATCGCCGTTTCGTCGAGCTTCAGCCCCGGCGGGCAGCCATCCACCACCGCGCCGATGGCGGGGCCGTGGCTTTCCCCCCAGGTCGAAAAGCGGAAGATATGGCCGAAGCTGTTGAAACTCACTCTGACTTTTCCAGTCCGATATCCGGCGCATCTTCGGCCTTCATGCCGATGACATTATAACCCGCGTCGACATGATGGATTTCGCCGGTCACGCCCGCCGCCAGATCGGAAAGCAGGTAGAGGGCGGAACCGCCGACATCCTCGATCGTCACATTGCGGCGCAGCGGCGAATTATACTCGTTCCACTTCATGATGTAACGGAAATCGCCGATGCCGCTCGCCGCCAGCGTCTTGATCGGGCCGGCCGACACCGCGTTGACGCGGATCTTGTCCGGCCCCATATCCATCGCCAGATATTTGACGCTGGTTTCCAGCGCCGATTTGGCCACGCCCATCACATTATAATGCGGGATTACCTTTTCCGCGCCGTAATAAGTGAGGGTGAGCAGGCTGCCGCCATCGGGCATCAGCGCGGCCGCGCGCTGCGCCACCGCGACGAAGCTGTAAACCGAGACGTTCATCGTCATCAGGAAATTGTCGAGGCTGGTGTCGGCATATTTGCCGCGCAGTTCGGTCTTGTCGGAAAAGCCGATGGCATGGACGACGAAATCGATCGTGCCCCAGCGCTTTTCCAGTTCCGCGAAGGCGGCATCCAGATTGGCCATGTCGGTGACGTCGCAGGGGATCAGGAAATCCGACCCCAGTTCCGCCGCGAGCGGACGGACCCGCTTTCCCAGCGCCTCTCCCTGAAAGGAAAAGGCCATTTCGGCGCCCTGTGCATGAAGTGCCTTTGCAATGCCCCAGGCCAGCGATTTGTCATTGGCCAGCCCCATGATCAGGCCCTTCTTGCCCGCCATCAAACCTGTCATTGCTTTCAACCCCTTGCTTTTCCCTATTTTCTCTCTGCGATTGCTGAGGGAATTCCGCCAGCGCCGCGTTCAACTCCGCGCCAATTACCACGCCCAGCCCGACGAGAAAGAAAAAAATGAGCGTAACCATCACTCCGGCCAGGCTGCCATAGGTCATGTCGTAGGACGAAAGGTTCGAAAGAACCCAGGGCAGCAGCATGATCGTGCCGTACCACCAGAGCGCGGTCAGGATCGCGCCCGGCCATTTCGGAAATTGCGGCCCGTGATAGCGGGGCGGCGCGAGCGTGTAGAAAAGCGCATAGAGGGCGAAGGTCAGCACGATCAGCGGAACCAGCTTGGTCGCGGCGACGAAGGCGATCGCCCGGTCGGCAAAGGGCAGGATGCGGTGCAGAAATTCGTCTATGCCGGTCAGCGCGACTTGCGCGGAAAGGGCCATCATCATCGCGAGCACGCTGACGACGATGATGCCGATCGAGCGCAGCCGGTGCTGCCAGAAAGGGCGGCCGCCGCGCGTGCCATAGGCACGCCGCAAAATGTCGCGGATCGTTTCGATCAGGCTGCCGGTCGTCCATAATGCAACGATAAGGCCCAGCCAGACGATGCCCGATCCGGTACGTGCGCTGATCACCGATTCTATCGGTCCCCTCAATACATTGGCGACATCGGCCGGAACGGTGACGAGAAAGGCGTTGACCGCGGCGACGCCGTCCTCCGTCCGGCCCAGAAAGCTGGCGATGGACGCGGCGACGATGAAGAAGGGAAAAAGCGCGAGGAGGGAGAGATAAGCGAGATTTCCGGCGTGAATGAAGCCGTCATTAAAGACACCGACGACCATTCTTTTGGTGATTTCCCAGCTATGGGAAAGCCCACGCCCGCGACGGGGCATATTCCGCCCGGACGCGGGCTTGCCATGGCCGGACCGGCGGCGCCGCGCCTCGGGGGAATAGGGGGAGCTGTCCCTTATTTTCCTCTCCTTTCGGATTGGCCAGCCGTCTGCGTGCCGTTTCGACGACCCGGCCGCGATGCGCGGTCTATCCGCCCATTGCGGACCGGGGGTTGCGATCGTCCTGCCAGCCCTCGGCAAATTGCTTCAGCGCCGCATCGTCGGCGGGAATGTCGATCATCAGCGTGACGAGCTGATCGCCGCGCCCGCCGCCCTTTTTCGAAAAGCCCTTGCCCTTGAGACGCAAGGTCTTGCCGGAACTGCTGCCCGCCGGAACGGAGAGCATGACGGGGCCGTCCACGGTCGGTACCTTCACCTTGCCGCCGATCACCGCCTCCTTGAGCGTGATCGGAAGGTCGAGGCGGATGTCGTCGCCGTCGCGGGTATAATAGCTATGGTCGCGGATTTCGATCGTCAGGATCGCGTCGCCCGCGCCGCCGGGGCCGGGCTGGCCCTTTCCGGCGAGGCGCATCTGCGTCCCCTGTTCGACACCGGCGGGCAGCTTGACGTCGATCGTCTTGCCGTCCTGCAGGGTGATGCGCTGGGGCGCCTGCGTGGCGGCATCGATGAAATCGACCGCGAGCCGATAATTGACATTGGCGCCGCGTTGCGCTTGCCGGCCGCGTGACCGGCCAAAGCCGCCCGCACCCGCACCCGCGCCGAAACCTGCACCCGCCTGTCGTCCGCCGCCGAACAGCCCTTCGAAAATATCGCTGAAATCACCGCCGGAGTTGAATTCGAAGCCGCCCGCGCCGGGGTGGCCCTGTCCGCCATAGTTTGCATAGCTTCCGCCGCCGGGCCCGCCGCCAAAGCCGAAGGGTGCGGTCGGATTGCCGTCGCCGTCAATCTCCCCCCGGTCGAATTGCGCCCGCTTGTCCTTGTCGGACAGCAGGTCATAGGCAGTGGTGGCCTGAGAAAATTTCTCGGCCGCCTTGGGGTTGTCCTTGTTGCGGTCCGGATGCAGTTCTTTTGCCAGCTTGCGATAGGCCGACTTGATTTCTTTCTCGGTCGCGCTGCGCGAAACGCCCAGTATAGCGTAGGGATCAGCCATTATTACCCTGTTGTTCCATCCTGTTGGATCCTTAAGCCCGCCCGGAAACATGCGATTGAAGCAAATTTCCGGTTTCAACACCAGACCCTGCCCCCGCCCGGCTGTCCAGGGCTATACCCTATGGGGACCGGAAGGGGGAGAGGGTTGCTGCCGGACTCTCGATCAATTTCTTACGCTTATCATGTGGCGCGGAACCCGGTCTGCTTCAAGGACTGACTGCACGGAAAATAAGGTGTGCGGCCTCGACAGCGAAGCCGGTGCGCAGTAGGAGAACGCCATGGATCAGAGCCCTTTCCCCCAGTTCGAACAATGGTATGCGCAGGCGCGCGAAACCGAGATCAACGACAGCAATGCCATGGCGCTGGCGACGGCCGATGCGCAGGGCAGGCCGTCGGTACGCATGGTGTTGCTGAAGGGGCATGGGCCGGACGGGTTCATCTTCTATACCAATTTCGAGGGGCGCAAGGCCGGCGACCTGCTCGCCAACCCGCATGCGGCGCTGCTGTTCCACTGGAAATCCCTGCGGCGCCAGATCCGGATCGAGGGGCCGGTCGAGCGGGTCGATGATGCCACCGCCGACGCCTATTTCGCGACGCGCAGCCGGGACAGCCAACTCGGCGCATGGGCATCGGACCAGTCGCGTCCGCTGGCGTCGCGCGATATTTTCATGGATCGCTATGAAGAAGTGCGCCAGCGCTTCGAAGGACAGGATGTGACCCGTCCGCCGCACTGGTCCGGCTTTCGCCTCAATCCCGAACATATTGAATTCTGGCAGGACAGGGCGCATCGCCTGCATGAGCGGCATGTTTATACCCGCACCGCGTCGGGCGGCTGGGAAAACGGGATGCTCTATCCATGAGCAGCCTTACGGGTGATCTTCGCTCTCACGGGCAGTTCACCAGACGGGCGGCGACGGCCAGCCTTTCGGTCGCGTTCACATTGCTGCTTTTGAAGGCGGTCGCCGAATGGCGCACGGGATCGGTTGCGATGCTGGGGTCGCTCGCCGATTCGACGCTCGATCTCGTTGCCAGTCTGGTGACGCTGCTGGGTGTGCGCTGGGCGGCGATGCCGGCCGATCATGAACATCGCTTCGGCCATGGCAAGGCGGAGGCGCTGGCGGCGCTGTTTCAGGTGACGTTGATCACCATGGCGGCGGTCGCCATCGCCTGGGAATCGATTCGCCGTTTCGGTGCAGGTCAGGCGACCGAGGCCCCGGCAACCGGCATCGGCGTGTCGGTGATCGCCATCGTGCTCAGTCTGGCGCTGGTAAGTTATCAGAAGCGCATCATTGCCCGCACCGGGTCGCTGGCGATCAGCACCGATCATCTGCATTATCAATCGGACCTGTTCCTCAACCTGTCCGTCATCACTGCGCTGATACTCGACCATTATTTCGCCATTCGCGGCGCCGATCAGCTTTTCGGGCTCGGCATCGCGCTCTGGCTGGCGCGGGGCGCATGGGCATCGGCCATGGATGCGGTCGACCATCTGATGGACAAGGAATGGCCGCTCGCCGATCGTCAGCATTTCCTTGAAGTGGCGATGCGCAACCCGCAATTGCACGGCATTCACGATATGCGGACGCGCATGAGCGGCGCGTCGCGCTTTGTGCAGTTTCACGCCTCGGTCGATCCGGAAATGACGGTCCGGCAGGCGCATGAGGTAATGGATGAGGTCGAGGAGGCGTTGGGGAAGGATTTTCCCGGCGTCGATATTCTCATCCACCCCGATCCCCATGGTTATGAGGCGTTCCGGGAACAGGAAAACCCGCTGCGCGGTGCGGAAGCGCAGGAGATATTGCAGCAGGAAATGGACGGTCGCGCTGGCGACTGATGGCGCGTACCGTCTGGCTGCTCATCGGTTTGTCACGCCCTGACATAGGGTGATTTCCGGGTCGTGAAAGAAACCCGTTTACCCGCCGGGGAACATCTCTACCAGCCGGGCGAGCTTGTCGCGCAGGGCGGTGCGTTGCTCTTCGTCGGAAATGCCGATGCGGACGATGACCAGCCGTTGCGACGGGGAGACGATCAGATACTGGCCATGATGACCGACCGCGGCGAACAGGCTTTTGGGGCCGCGTCCGGGGAATAGCGGATTTTCTTCCCCTTCCCGGTTGAGCCAGACCTGCCCTCCATAGGCCGGGTTGCGGCGGGACGGTGTCGTCATGAAATCTACCCAGCGCGCCGATACCAGTTGATGCCCGTTCACCCGGCCCTTGTGGCGCAGCAGTTCGCCGAACCGGGCATAATCGCGCGTCGTCATGTGCATCATCGCGCCGCCGATCATCGTGCCGCGCGCATCATATTCGGGGGTCAGGCTGGCAAGGTCGAGCGGGTCCATCAGGCGGCCCTTTACGAAATCGGCCATTGCGTCGCGCCGCGCATCGGGCCGGTCGCTGCGCGTCAGCATGCGCGTCATCAGGTCGGACAGGATCATCGTGTCGGCGGTGGAATAGACGAAACGGCTGCCCGGCCGGTTGGCGATCGGTTTCGCCTCGGCAAAAGCGGCCATGTCCTGCGCGCCGTCGGTGAAGAGCATGCGTACCGTGTCGCTTTTCTGGAGCGGCTCGGTGCTTTCCTTGTGTTCCAGACCGGATGTCATCTGCAACAGGTTGCGCAGCGTGATCGTGCCGCGCGGATCGCCCGGCTGGTTCCAGGCCTCTACCGGAACCGGCGAATCGAGCGCCAGCCGCCCATCCGACACCATGATCCCCACCAGAACCGCCGTGATCGTCTTGCCGATCGAACGGGACAGCAATTTCGTGTCGGGGCCGATGCCCTCGCCATAGCGTTCGACGATCGGTTTGCCGTTGCGCAGGATCAGCAGCGATTGAGTGGTGCCGACTTCGCCTTCGTCGAACAAGGGGTCGACCATGGCGGCAAGCGTGGCCCGCCCGATGTCGCCGCTCGATTCCAGCGTCACATAAGTGGCGGGCGGCGCAGAGCGTGCATGATTCCAGATCAGCAGCAGCCCCAGCACCAGTGCTACCGCCAGTGCGGCACTTGCGCGCCAGCCTGTTTTGCTGTTCATGATCCCCGTCATCGGGCGGGGTGTAGTGTGATTCCGGATGGAAGGAAATATCGTCCGGTTCCCGAAATCAGAAGGAAAGGGCGTTCTGCCGCGTGAACAGATATGGGTCGGCCATTAACAGCATGGCGGTGACGAAATGGGCCGCGCTCGCCTGTCTGGGCGTGGTGGTGCTGTTTTCCATCTGGAAGTGGAGCGAATGGCGTGCGGCGGCGGCGGCCGGTTCCGCTTATGCGGCGCGGATCACCTGTTCCTGCCGTTATGTCGAAGGCCGCAGTGCCAAGAACTGCGCACGCGACGTGGCCGACGACGCTTCGCTCGTATTTCTGTCCGAGCGGCCGGAGGAGAAGGAAATTGTCGGGCGCGTGCCGTTTCTGGGCCGTGCGACGGCGAAGTTCAGGCCGGGCTATGGCTGCCTGATGCAGCCTTGATCAGCGCATCGGCGGCGCTTGTCGTGCCGTCGATCCAGCCGCCGCCCAGCACCCGATCGCCATCATAGAGCACGGCCGCCTGTCCCGGGGCGACGCCATATTCGGGCTGGTCGAAGATCAGGCGGTCGCCCGACAGGAGCGCGGGCACCGGCTTTGCCAGCGAGCGAACCTTCGCCAGTAGCGGAATGGGTGGCTGCCCGGCCCCGTCACGCGCGTCGCCGAGCCAGTTGATATCCGACAGATGGGCCTCGCTCACCGCCAGAGCCGGGCGCGGGCCGACGATCACGCGCCGCCTTTCGGCGTCGATGCGGACGACATAAAGCGGTTCGGGCTGGCCGCCTATTTCCAGTCCCTTGCGCTGACCCACGGTATAATGGATGAGGCCCCGGTGCCGCCCAAGCACCCGGCCGTCGAGATGGACGATCTCGCCATCATCATCGGCCTCCGGGTGCAGCTTGCGGACGATCGCCGCATAGTCGCCTTCCGGCACGAAGCAGATGTCCTGACTATCGGGCTTCAGCGCAACCGCAAGGCCGAGTTCTGCGGCGATTTCACGCACCTGCCCCTTGGGCAGGCCGCCCAGCGGAAAGCGCAGATAATCGAGCTGGTCCTGCGTAGTGGCGAACAGGAAATAGCTCTGGTCGCGGGCAGGGTCTGCCGCGCGGTGCAGCTGAGCCCGTCCGTCTGGACCGATCACGCGGCGGACATAATGGCCGGTCGCGAGGCAATCCGCGCCAAGGTCGCGGGCGAGCGCGAACAGATCGGTGAACTTCACGCCCATATTGCATTTGACGCAGGGTATGGGGGTGCGCCCGGCCATATATTCGCTGGCGAAATCCTCGATCACCGATTCGCGAAAACGGCTTTCATAATCAAAGACATAATGGGCAATGCCGATGCGGTCGGCGACCGCGCGCGCATCGCGTATATCCTGCCCGGCGCAGCAGCTTCCGGTTCGGCCCACGGCCGCGCCATGGTCGTAAAGCTGGAGGGTTACGCCGATGACTTCGGCCCCCGTCCGTGCGGCGAGTGCCGCGACCACGCTCGAATCGACGCCGCCGGACATGGCGACGACGATTTTCCGCGCGTCGAGAGGGGCGGGTAACTGAAAATCGGCAAGGGAAACCGGGTCATGCATCGGTCCGCATATAAGAAGCATGACGGCAGGATGCACTCACAATCGCGCGAAAGGAGGAACGGAAATGGCCACCTGCCCGGATCGGCAAGGGGGAGACGGAAATAATCGGACCAGTTTACCTTGCCTTATCCATTTTTGGATAAGTTCGCCAAATGGACCTGAGTTTCACCCTGGAGTCATCGTGGCGGCCGCCCCATTGGGGCGTGTCGCTTGACGATATCAAGGCGGTGGCGGATCGGCGGCGTCTGGACAACGCCCGCGGAGAGGCTGGGGCAAAGCCGCTTTCGATAGAAAAGGGCACCGGGGATCTGGTTCATATTCTGGCGTGCCGGCTGGTTCTGGATACCACCGGTTTCGCCGAAACGGAGAGGTTGGGCGGCAGCTTTAATCCGCTGATCGCCCGCCGGTTAATGGTGGGGGAAGAAGGTGAAGATGGCGTTTACCGTCGCGCTTTAGCCGATGTTCAAAGCTGAGCCGCAAAAGGTGGGTCATCAAGGACTTGGATTTGGCACCGCGCCGTTGATTGAGGTAAAAATGATAGAGAACCAGAAAATACGACCCGCCCAGGTCGTTGGGCCGCTGGGGGAACCACTGACCCTGGAGACGCTGCCGCCCCCCAACACGACGCGTTGGGTCGTTCGCCGCAAGGCTGAAGTCGTGGCGGCAGTTAACGGAGGGTTGCTGACCGTGGATGAGGCGTGCGAGCGCTATTCGCTGACGCTGGAGGAATTCGCCAGCTGGCAGCGGGCGGTCGATCGTTCCGGCATGCCGGGGCTGCGGGTGACGCGGATTCAGCATTATAAGTCGCTTTACGAGCGGCAACAGCGTTTCTGAGTTAAGGGAACCGGCCGGAATAAGGGCCAGATGGGATAGCGGGGTGGTTGAAGTGGCCCGTCGGTCCTGATCTTTCGGTCCGGTTCTTTCTATACGATGTGCGACGCCTGACCGTCCGCCTCTGCCGGCGGGCGGTCTTTTCTTTCGCAAAGGTGTAAAGAGAGTCGCGGGGAGATGGGACGGGCGGGGAACGGATCGGGGTCTGATCGGTTCTTTGTTCAGAAAAGGGTGCGGGTGGGCGCCCGGAGAAGGAGGAGAAGGAGGAGAAACATGGGACTCATCATCTGGCTCATCATGGGTGGAGTTATCGGCTGGCTTGCCAGCCTGGTCATGCGGACCGATGCTCAGCAGGGAATATTGGCCAATATAGTGGTCGGTATTGTCGGTGCTTTCATTGGCGGCCTTCTGGTTTCGGGAGGATCGATCAATCAGGGGGTTTCGCTGAGCAGCTTTCTCGTTTCGCTGGTCGGGGCGATCATATTACTGGCTCTGGTCAATCTGATTCGACGCGGATCGGTGCGTTGACGTCCGTTCATGAAAAGAAACAGAAAAAAAAGGCCTGCCTTCGGGTGGGCCTTTTTCATGGTGGATGGCGCTGTTTTCATATCGTTCGGCGGAGCTGGTTAATATTGATTGCGGCAAAAGCAACTGCGGTCTTGATTTTGCAACATGATCGCTTCATCTTACGCGCCGCTGTCGCCTAGTGTCGGGGCAATGCAATAGAGGCAGCTATCACTCATATGACAGGGACGTCATAGCGGGCATATCGTCCGTGTAGGAAGGCTGACATGAATTTCGAGTCCGGGTTTGCAGGGGACAGCCTTGAGGCTGATCAGCCCCGGTTGCGACAGCGCAGACATTTGATATGGATCGTTTCGGGCGCGCTGTTGCTGCTCATTGCCGCGATCCTCTACTTCACCCGCGGGGGGGCATCGGATGCCCCCGCCGATGCCGCTTCCATGGTGCCGAGGGTGACCGTCGTGGTGCCGGGACGCAGCGATGTTTCGACCGTGATAAACGCAGTTGGCAGTCTTGCCGCCCGCCGGGAAATGCCGGTCGGCGTGGTCGGAGAGGGTGGGGAGGTCAGCGCGGTTCTGGTCGAGGCAGGCGATTGGGTGAAGGCCGGACAGGTGCTCGCCCGCGTCGAACGGTCGGTTCAGGTCGAACAGCATGCATCGCTGGCCGCATCGATCAAGGTGGCGGAGGCTGACGCCCGGCTCGCCCAGAATGAACTGGACCGCGCTCAGGCGCTGGTATCGCGCGGGTTCATCAGCAAGGCGACGCTGGATCAGAAGACCGCCACGCGGGATGCCGCCGTGGCGCGGGTCAATGTCGCCCGCGCGCAACTGGCCGAACAGCAGGCCCGGATCGGTCGGCTCGACATTCGCGCACCCGCCGCTGGACTGGTGTTGACGCGCGCGGTTGAGAAGGGGCAGGTCATCACGCCGGGCAGCGGGACCTTGTTCCGCATGGCCCAGAGCGGCGAGATGGAATTGCTGGCGCGTGTCGGCGAGGCCGATCTCGCGCGTCTTTCCGTGGGTGACGTTGCGACGGTGACGCCGGTCGGTGGCCGCCAGAGTTACGCAGGGCGCATCTGGCAGGTTTCCCCGGTGATCGATCCCCAGACACGGCAGGGCGATGCCCGTATCCTGATCCCCTATCACAAGGATTTGCGGCCGGGCGGCTTTGCGTCGGCACGTATCGTCAGCGGATCGATGCAGGCGCCGATGTTGCCTGAATCGGCAATCCAGAACGATAATAAGGGCAGCTATGTCTATATCGTCAACGCCGGCAACGCGGTTGAACGCCGTGACGTCACGGTGGGGCAGGTATCGGCCGCCGGTGTGTCGGTGTTGCAGGGCCTGACCGGCAAGGAGAAGGTCGTGGTGCTTGCAGGCGGCTTCCTCAATCCCGGTCAGAAGGTGGAGCCGGAGTTGCAGAAAATCGCCGGCGAGACCGCAGATAAGGCCGGAGACAGGGTCGAACCTCGCGGTTGAAGGGGCTTCCCCGGCCGGTTGACGCCAGCCGGCGCTCGGGAAACCATGGTGAAACAAATGCGTGGAACGATCGGCCCGAATAATCACAGGCGGCCATTGTTCCAGAGGCCGATCGTCCCCGGTTTGTCCAGCAGCAACGGATCCGGGGCGCTACGGAAAGGCATCGGACAATGAATTTTCGCAATATTTCCAGTTGGTCGATTCGCAACCCGATCCCGCCGATCGTTCTGTTTGCGGGGTTACTGCTGGCCGGGCTTGTCTCGTTCATGCAGATGGACGTGAACAACAACCCCGATATCAGCTTCCCGATGGTGCGGGTTCAGGTGTCGCAGCCCGGTGCCGCGCCGTCCGAACTCGAAACCCAGGTCACCCAGCGCATCGAGGCCGCCGTGCGCGGTATTAGCGGGGTGGATGAAATCATCTCCTATGCGCAGGAAGGGTCGAGCATTTCCAACGTGCAGTTCGTAATCGGTACGCCGGTCGATCGCGCGGTAAATGATGTGCGCAACGCCATTTCGGAAATTCGCGCTGACCTGCCCGACGGCATATTGGAGCCGCAGGTTACACGCGTCGATATTGACGGTGGTCCGATCGCTTATTTCAGTGTCGAGGCCACCGATATGACGCTGGAGCAGCTGAGCTGGTTCGTCGACAATACTGTCGCCAAGCGCCTGCTCGGCATCGAAGGCATGGCGGCGGTCAGCCGTGGCGGTGGCGTTTCGCGTGAAATCCGGGTGATATTGAAACCCGACCGGTTGCAGGCGCTGGGCGTCAGCGCGGCGCAGATCAATCAGCAACTGCGGCAGGTCAATATCAACGCTGCGGGCGGGCGTGCCGAGATTGCCGGGGCGGAACAGTCGGTTCGCGTTCTCGGTAATGCGCAGACCGCCTATATGCTGGGGCAGACGCAGATCCAGATTTCAGGTAATCGTTCGGTCCGTCTCAATGAGATTGCCGATGTGCGCGACATGTATGCGGAGCAACGGTCGCTGTCGCTGATGAACGGGCGGCAGGTGACCAGTATCGCGCTCGAAAAGGCGAAGGGATCATCCGATGTCACTGTCTATGACGAGGCGGTGAAGGAACTGCACAAGATCGAGCAGGAATATCCGAAGGTCAAATTCAAGGAGCTATTCTCCAGCGTCGAATATACGCGCAGCCAATATCATTCGGCGATGACGGCGATGATCGAAGGCGCGGTGCTCGCGGTCATCATTGTCTGGCTCTTCCTGCGCGACTGGCGTGCGACCGTCATTTCCGCGCTGGCGATTCCGCTTTCGGCGATCCCGACCTTCTGGTTCATGGACATGATGGGCTTCACGCTCAACACCTTGTCGCTGCTGGCGCTCAGTCTGGTTGCAGGTGTGCTGGTCGATGATGCGATCGTGGAGATCGAAAATATCGTGCGCCACATGCGCATGGGCAAATCGGCTTATCAGGCGGCGATCGATGCAGCCGACGAGATCGGTCTCGCCGTGCTGGCGACCACCATGTCGATCGTGGCGGTATTTTTGCCGGTCGCGTTGATGCCCGGTATTTCGGGCCAGTTCTTCATCCAGTTCGGCATGACCGTGGTGATTGCGGTGCTGCTGAGCCTTGCGGTCGCGCGCATGATTACTCCGATGGTCGCCGCCTATTTCCTCGAACCGCATGGGGAAAGGGAACATGGCGAAGGCTGGCTGATGGATAAATATATGGCGGTGTTGCACTGGTCGCTCGATCATCGCTGGAAGGTCGTGCTGCTGGGCGGTGGCGGCGCGCTCGCCGCGACCGTGCTCGCTTTCGCAACCCTGCCTTTCACGTTTCAGCCGACTCTCAACACCAATTATAGTCAGGTGAAGATCGAACTGGTGCCGGGCACGACGCTCGATCAGGCGACAAAAGTGACGCAGCAGGTCGCCGATCTGCTGATGCAGGATAAGGCAGTGGTCGATACCGCGTTCAGCGATATCAATCCGACCCGTGCCGATATTTTCCTGACCCTGAAAAAGGACAGGAAGATCAGCAGTGTCGATTGGGAGCGGCAAATGGCGCCGAAGCTGGCACAGGTGGCCGATGCCCGCGTCTACTTCCAGTCTCAGTCCGGCGGTGGCGGGAGCAGCGGCCGGGATATCACCATCATGCTTGGCGGCGACGATCCTGTCCTGCTCGAAAATACCGCACATAAGCTGGTCGAGGAAATGTCGGGGATTCGGGAAATCCGGGCACCCCGCCTTAATGGCGATATCCAGCGGCCGGAAATCATCATCAAGCCGCGCATGGACCTTGCCGCCGAACTGGGCGTGACAACTGTCGGGCTCAGTCAGGCGATCCGGATCGCGACACTGGGCGATATTGATCAGAACAGCGCGAAATTCTCGCTGTCCGATCGTCAGGTGCCGATCCGGGTATCGATCGCCGAGGATGCCCGGCGTGATATTTCGACGATCCAGAATATGCCGGTGCCCACTGCCAGTGGCGGCTCGGTGCCGCTGAAGCTGGTCGCGGATATCAGTTTCGGCGCAGGGCCGACCGAGATTCGTCGTTATAATCAGGTGCGGCGCGTGGTGATCGGGGCCGACCTCGCCCCCGGTGTGGTAAGCAGCGAGGCGATGGCGAAGATTGAGGCGCTGCCGACCTATACCCATCTGCCCAATGGTGTGCGCAAGCTCGACGTGGGGGATGCCAAATGGCAGCGCGAACTGTTCCTCAATTTCGTGATCGCGGTCGTTTCCGGCATTCTGCTCGTGCTGGCGGTGCTGGTGCTGCTTTATAAGCGGATCATGCCGCCCTTCATCAACCTCGGCTCGCTGGTACTGGCGCCGCTGGGGGGCGCGGTGGCGCTGCATCTGACCGGAATGCCGGTATCGATGCCGGTCCTGATCGGTATATTGATGTTGCTCGGCATCGTCGCCAAGAACTCGATCCTGCTGATCGATTTCGCGCTGGAAGAGATGATGAAGGGGGTGGCGGTTCGCGATGCGATACTGGACGCCGGTCACAAGCGTGCGCAGCCGATCATAATGACAACGGTCGCGATGGTCGCGGGCATGGTGCCGACCGCGATATCGCTCAGCGGTGACGCGGCCTGGCGGGCGCCGATGGGCGTGACGGTGATCGGCGGATTGATGCTTTCGACCTTGCTGACGCTGGTGATCGTGCCGGCAGCGTTCAGCCTCTCCATCGGTCTGGAGCAGCGGCTCGCCCCGCATCTGCGCAAGCGGTTGCTGACCTATGACCCCGAGAAGGAAAGGCAGGCGCAGGCGGCGGAGTAAGAGCGGGGCGGCTGCGATCCTGTCTCTTTCTGGCGTGGTGGCTTGCCACGGCTGCTTCCTTGCGCTTTCATGGATGCGATGAACGGAACGGCATCAGGGGCAATGGGCGGCGAGGCGGTGGACCGGCGCATCTATATCGTCGCCACCGGCCTGTTGCTGGCGATGGCGGCGCTGTTCCTCGCCGCGCGCTGGTTTGCCGATGTCCACCCCGCTGCCGGTTTCGTGCAGGCCTTTGCCGAGGCGGCGATGGTGGGTGGCCTTGCCGACTGGTTCGCGGTTACCGCTCTGTTCCGCCATCCGTTGCGCCTGCCGATCCCGCACACCGCGATCATTCCGCGTAACAAGGATCGGATTGGCGATGCGCTGGCGGCGTTTCTGCGCGGCAATTTCCTGACGCCCGCCGTGGTCGCGCGGCGCATGGGGCGGCTTGATGTCGCGGGCGCGGTCGGCCGCTTCCTGTCGCACCCGGATGGCGAAGTGGCGGGGCGCTTGCGACAGGGGGCGTCCCGGCTGGCGGCCGATATGCTGGAGGCGATGGATCAGGAGCGGCTTGGCGGCATGGTCAAGGGCGCGCTGGTGCAGCGGCTTGCCGCGCTCGATCTCGCCCCGTTGCTGGGGCAGGCGCTGGAGGCGGCGATGCGCGAGGGGCGGCATGAGCCGGTGCTGGACAGTGGCGTGCGCTGGGCCGCGCACACGCTCGATGCGCAGGCGGACATGATCCGCGCGATGGTGCATGATCGCGCGGGCAAGATTTTGCGCTGGACCGGCCTTGATGAAAAACTGGCCAATGCGATCCTCGACGGCCTGCTCAAACTGCTCGCCGAGATGGAGGAGGACCCGCGGCATCCGGTGCGGTTGCGCGCGCTCGAAGGGCTGGAAAGTCTTGCCCGGCGGCTTCAGCACGAACCGGAGATGCGGGAGAAGGTCGCACGCATTCGCGACGAGATCATCGCCAACCCGGCGATGCAGCGCTGGATAGACGGATTATGGGAGCAGGGGCGGGCAGCGCTGCTCGCCGCCGCGCGCGATCCGCAGGCCGCACTGGCCGGGCGGCTGGGCGAGGTGATGCGGCAGGTCGGCGCGAGCATGCAGGGTGATCCGGCGCTGCGCACCGTCATCAACCGCTTTTCCCGTCGCGCCGTGGTCGGCCTCACCGCCAGCTATGGCGATGGCATCGTGAAGCTGGTGAGCGAAACGATCAAGGGCTGGGATGCGCAGACGGTAACCGACCGGCTGGAGCGCACGGTGGGACGCGACCTGCAATATATCCGCATCAACGGCACGCTGGTGGGCGGTCTGGTCGGCCTTGCCATTCACACGGTGGACGTAATGATGGCCTGAGCGCGGAGGGACGGTGACGGGCGTTCCCGCCCGATCGCCCTGTTCCGTCAATCGTCGTTGTTGCGCTCGATATCCGCGCCGACCGTCTGCAATTTTTCTTCCAGCCGTTCATAGCCGCGATCGAGATGATAGATGCGGTTGACGATGGTTTCGCCCTCCGCGACCAGCCCTGCGAGGATCAGGCTCATCGAGGCGCGCAGATCGGTCGCCATCACCGGCGCGCCGGTCAGCTTAGGTACGCCACGCACCACGGCGGTGCGGCCATTCACCGAAATGTCCGCGCCCATGCGCGCCAGTTCGGGGACATGCATATAGCGGTTTTCGAAGATGGTCTCGGTCAGCACGCTCGCGCCGTCCGCCATGCACAGCATCGCCATGAACTGCGCCTGCATGTCGGTCGGGAAGCCGGGGAAAGGCGCGGTCGAAAGGGTGAGAGGGCGCAGGCGCCCCGCTGCGGCGATGCGGATTGCATCGCGCTTCACCTCGACCTCTACGCCCGCGTCGCGCAGTGCGGCGAGCACCGCCTGCATATCGTCCGCCCTGGCGCCGACCAGATCGACGTCGCCGCCGGTGATCGCCGCCGCGCAGGCATAGCTGCCCGCTTCGATCCGGTCCGGCATCACCGCATAGGTTGCGCCATGAAGACGAGGCTTACCGACGACGGTCAGGCGATCGGTGCCGACACCTTCGATTTCCGCACCCATCGCGATCAGCAAATGGCACAGGTCGACGATCTCCGGCTCCCGCGCCGCATTGTCGAGAATGCAGGTGCCGTTGGCCAGCACGGCGGCCATCAGCGCATTTTCGGTCGCGCCGACGGATACCACCGGGAAGGTGACGGTGCCGCCGGGCAGGCCGCCATCGGGCGCGATCGCCTTCACATAACCGGCGGTGATTTCGATCCGCGCGCCGAATGCCTCCAGCGCCTTCAGGTGGAGATCGATAGGCCGGTTGCCGATCGCGCAGCCGCCGGGCAGCGAAACGGTCGCCTCGCCCGCGCGCGCGAGCAGCGGGCCGAGCACGAGGATCGATGCGCGCATCTTGCGCACAATGTCATAGGGGGCGACCGTTGAGGTCACGCGCCCGGCGCGGAGTGTCATCACCCGGCCGAAATCTTCCGGCCGCGCGCCCTCCACCATCGTCGAAACGCCGAGCTGGTTGAGCAGATGGCCGAAGCTGTCCACATCCGCGAGGCGCGGCAGATTGCGCAGCGTCACCGGTTCATCGGTCAGCAGCGCACAGGGGAGCAGGGTGAGGGCGGAATTCTTCGCGCCGGAAATGGGAAGGCGGCCCGTCAGGCGGTTGCCGCCGCGAATGATGATACGATCCATCGCATGGCTATTAACGGGTCGGACGGCGCGCGCAAGAGGGCGCGGGAAGCTATACGCTCAGGGCTGCAATTCGACATCCCAATAGAGCCAGTCGTGCCAGCTTTCATGCAGGTGATTGGGCGGGAAGGCGCGACCATTTTCCTGCAACTGCCATGTGGTCGGGCGGATCGGCGGAACGTGCAGCCTCATGCTCGCCTCCTGCGGGGTGCGGCCTCCTTTTTTGAGGTTGCAGGGGGAGCAGGCGGTCGCGACATTTTCCCATGTCGTGCGTCCGCCCGCACGGCGCGGGACGACATGATCGAAGGTCAGATCCTTCGGGCTGCCGCAATATTGGCAGGAAAAACGATCGCGCAGGAACAGGTTGAAGCGGGTGAAGGCGGGATATTGGCTCGGCCGCACATATTGTTTGAGCGCAATGACCGAGGGAATTTTCATCTGGAAATTGGGAGAGTGGACCTCCCGTTCATAGGTGGAAACAATGTCCACCCGATCCAAAAAAACCGCCTTGATGGCGGTTTGCCAAGGCCAGAGGCTCAGGGGATAATAGCTTAGCGGTGTGTAGTCGGCGTTGAGGACGAGCGCCGGACAATTATCGATATGCCGGTTTCCGTCAGCTCTGATAAGGTCGGGATGATACATATGGACTGTCTCTGCCCCCTTGCTGTGCCCCGCTCATCGCCGATAAGCGTGACAGCGGCATGACAGCACCAACCGAGTCCTCCCGTCAAGAGGCTGTATGATGATCCTTTCCGACCCACAAAGTGTGGTGACCCGCTTCGCGCCCAGTCCCACGGGCAGGCTGCATATCGGCCATGGCTGGTCGGCGCTGATGGCGATGGATTGGGCAAGGGGCGGTCGCGGGCAAGAAGGCGCCGGGGCAGCGGGCGGGATAGTGCGTTTGCGGATCGAAGATATTGACGGAACCCGTTCCCGGCCGGAGCATGTCGCCGGGATTATCGAGGATCTGCGCTGGCTGGGCGTGGAGTGGGATGGGGAGCCGGTGTTTCAGTCGCGCCGGTTGCCGCTCTATGATGCGGCGCTGGACCGGCTGAAGGCGGAAGGCCTTGTCTATCCCTGCTTCTGCACAAGGACGGAGATCGCCGCCGAGATCGCGGGGAGCGGATCGGCACCGCATGGCGCGGACGGCCCGATCTATCCCGGCACCTGTCGCGGGCTGAGCGGGCAGGAACGGGCGGACCGGATCGCCGCCGGGGAAGCGCATTGCTGGCGGATCGATATGGCACTGGCGGCCAGTCGGGCCGGGCGGTTGCACTGGCGGGATGGGGATGCCGGGCTGGTTGCGGCGCATCCCGAACGGGCGGGCGATGTCGTGCTGGCGCGCAGGGATGCGCCGACCAGCTATCACCTCGCCGCCACGATCGACGATGCGGAGATGGGGATCACCCATGTGCTGCGCGGCAATGACCTTCGCGCCGCGACCGACATTCATCGGTTGCTGCAGGCGTTGCTCGGCCTGCCGACGCCGCTTTATCGCCATCATCCCTTGCTGGTCGATGCGCAGGGGCGGCGGCTGGCAAAGCGGACACAGGGCCTGTCGCTTGCGGAATTGCGTGAGGCTGGCATCGATCCGGCGGCTTTGCGCGCCGATCTGCGGGCCGGGCGCTTTCCGGTTGGCATCGGCTTGGGAAGCGCCTAGACTGCACCCATGAACATTTTTCTGACCCTGCTCCTGTTGCTGGCCATGGGCGCGACGCTGTTCATGCTCATCAAGGGTATCGTCACTTTCCTGCGGACCACCGAGGAAGATCTCAAATCCGGGCAGGGCGGCCCCAGCGCCTCCAGCCTGAAGCAGAACAGGGCGATGTTCGGCCGCATATTGTTTCAGGCGCTGGCGGTCATCATTCTCGTGCTGCTGATGATGGCCAAGGGCAATCAATAAGGTCGTTTTCGCGCATCATGGTCAAACTCAATAAGATTTACACGCGTACCGGCGATGACGGTACGACGGGGCTGGTCGATGGCTCGCGCGTGGCTAAGCATGATGCGATCATGCAGGCGGTCGGCGATATCGACGAGGCGAACAGCGCGATCGGTGTTGCAGTGGCTGCGCTGGTGGAGGGAGACGCGGCGACGCTGTTGCGGCGCGTGCAGAACGACCTGTTCGACCTTGGCGCCGACCTTGCGACCCCTGTGACCGATGGGGCGGACCCCGAATGGGCGCTGCGCATCGTCGAGACTCAGGTGGCGCGGCTGGAGCGGGAGATCGACCGGCTGAACGAAAGCCTGCCTGCGCTCGACAGTTTCATTCTGCCGGGCGGTTCGACAGCGGCAGCGGCGGTGCATCTGGCGCGTGCGGTGGCGCGGCGGGCCGAACGGTCGGTGGTGGCTGCCGCGACCGAACGGGCGCTCAACCCGCAGGCGCGGGCCTATGTCAACCGCCTCTCCGACTTGCTGTTCGTGCTGGCCCGGCACCTCAATGCCGATCCGGCGCAAGGGGGCACCGGCGATATCAAATGGGTGCCCGGCGCGTCGCGTCAGGATTGATTTCGGGTTCCTGCCCCCGCCTATTTCATCATTTCGACCGGTCGGGCGCGCCAGAGTGGAATCCAGTCCCATGCGCCCCGGCACTGGTTCATCATCCGCATTTCGATGAGGCGGAATGTCGATCCATCCCAGACATAGCTTTGCGATGACCCGCAATCGCCAAGCCCTCGTCCTTTCGCATAGCTCATCAACTGGCCGGTTTTCGCGTCCCAGCTTGCATTGACGAGCATGGGCGGGGTTCCCGCTTCTCCACCCCAGCCGGGGCGGCTGTCGAAGCGGGGCAGGGTGAAGCTGCGGCGGCCGGGATTGCCGGTCGCGATCAGCGGCACGCTGTTGAAATTATAGGCGCCCGCACCACAGGGGATCAGCACCAGTTGCTGCGATTTGGAAAGCGGGTGGATTGCGGCTTCGCTGCCCGGTGTCTGTTCGGCGGCGCAACCGCTCAGCGCGAGCGCGCGGGTCCGTTCCTCGCGCCATAGGGTAGCCGAAGTGCTATCGCCTTGCGGCGGCGCGAGATAGCGGACGACCGGCAGGCGTGGCGGCGTTTTCACTGCCGTTGCCCATAACTCTCCCTTCGCGACCAGCGCGGTGACGGTCCCCGCACGGCCTTGCTGCACATCCATGAAACGCAGCGCCGCAGACGATCCCGTCAGCGAGGCGGTGCCGATGACCTTATGCCCGGCGCGGATTTCCAGCCGACTGCCGCGCGCGAGCGCGCGCATGACCATCGCCGTTTTTTCGGCGGCAATAGTGGCCGTGCCGTCCTTGGCCGGGGCGGTTGCGATGGTCGTTCCGTCCACCCACAGGTCCACGGAGGTCGCGGCTTCATCGGCAAACCGGAGCAGGATAGAGGGGGTGGCGCGGGCATCGCCCTCGCGCCGAAGATAGACCGTCACCGCCCGATCGAAAAGCGTATCGCCTTCCGGTATCAGCGATGCGGCGGTGCAGGTGCGGACATTGTCGCACCCGATGACCCAGTCGCGAAATGTTTCCATCGGCCCCGATTTAGGCGCGGCCTGCGCTGCATGGGATAGCAGTATCACACCTGCTGCCACGACCGCCGCCGGCCCCTGAATCGCCCGGACGAACGAAGGAAAACGCATCAATATTGTTCCTGAAACTTCGATTTTCTGCTTGGCTTTCATAAGAGTGTCGTCGTGATAAGCAAATAGTGGATGGCAAGCCGGGCCGTCATGGCCTAAAGGCTATACCGGTTTACGTGAACGGAAAGGACAAGGATATGAACGCTATCGGAGTGATCGGCGCCGGGCAGATGGGAGCTGGCATAGCCCAGGTATCGGCGCAGGCGGGCTATCATGTCTTTCTCTCCGACGTCGATCTGGCGCGCGCGCAGGCGGGCAAGGACGGCATCGCGAAAATGCTCGGCAAGCTGGTGGCCAAGGGCAAGCTGGAGCAGGCGGCGGTGGATGCCGCGCTTGCGAATATCGAGCCGGTTGCCGATTATGCGCCGATGAAGGATGCGGGCATCATCATCGAAGCCGCAACCGAACGCGAGGATATCAAGGTCAAGATTTTCGAGGCGGCGGCGAAGGTGCTGGCCGACGGTGCGATACTGGCGAGCAATACCTCGTCCATCTCCATCACCCGTCTTGCCAGCCATGTGCCCGATCCGACGCGGTTCATCGGCATGCATTTCTTCAACCCGGTGCCGTTGATGAAGCTGCTCGAAATTATCCGGGGCTTTGCCACCAGCGACGCGACGACGCAGATTGCGCGCGATTTCGGCGCGAAGATCGGCAAGCAGGCGATCGTGGCGGCGGACAGTCCGGGTTTCGTCGTCAACCGTATTTTGTTGCCGCTGCTCAACGAGGCGTTTTTCGCGGTCGGCGAAAAGCTGGCCTCTATTCCGGATATCGATGCGGGCGCGCGGCTCGGTCTGGGGCATCCGATGGGGCCGCTGACGCTGGCTGACCTGATCGGGCTCGATACCTGCCTCGAAATCCTGCGGGTGTTTGTCGAGGATACCGGCGATCCGAAATATCGTCCCGCACCGATATTGGTGAAGATGGTCGATGCCGGCTGGCTGGGTCGCAAGAGCGGCAAGGGCTTTTACGACTATTCGGGGGCGGAGCCGGTTCCGAGCTTCTGAGCCATATGTGCATATCCGGCGCCCGGTCGGCCTGCATGGTCGCGGGTGCCGGAACGTGCTCATCGCGATGCTCTTTCCCTGATGGGCAAAAGGGCCTAAAGGGCGCACGGAGTTGAGGCTCCGGCGGTATGGCCTTTGGCGGTTCCCCTGTCCTTAACCGCCCAGATGTCCTTAACCGTCCAGAGAAACCAGTTCAGGCCGATGATGATGACCAGCAAGCACGCCCCCGATCCCGCTCTTCTCGCCAAGGCCGAAACGCTGGTCGAGGCGCTGCCCTATATGCAGCGTTATGAAGGCAAGACCTTCGTCGTCAAATATGGCGGCCATGCGATGGGCGACCCGGAGGCCGCGCGCGATTTCGCCGAGGATGTGGTGCTGATGAAGGCGGTCGGCATCAATGTCATCGTCGTTCATGGCGGCGGGCCCCAGATCGGTGCGATGCTGAAGCGGCTGGGTGTGGAATCGCAGTTCATCGGCGGGCTGCGCGTCACCGACAAGGAAACCGCGCAGATTGCGGAAATGGTGCTGGCGGGATCGATCAACAAGGAAATTGTGAGCTGGATCGCGGGCGCGGGCGGCCGGGCGGTCGGCATTTCCGGCAAGGACGATAATCTCGTCCTGTGCGAAAAGGTCGGCGGCAAGCGCCTGCCCGATCCCAATAGCGGGATAGAGCGTCATGTCGATCTCGGCTTTGTCGGCGATCCGGTGAAGGTGGACCGGCGCATCCTCGACAGCCTTTCGCGGGACGGGATCATCCCGGTGGTCGCCCCGGTCGGCATCGGCGCGGATGGCCATACCTATAATGTCAATGCCGATACCATGGCGGGCGCGATCGCGGCGGAATTGAAGGCGTCGCGCTTCTTCCTGCTGACCGATGTGCCGGGCGTGCTCGACAAGCAGGGCGAACTGATGACTGATCTCACCCCGGCGGACATTGCCGGGCTGGAGGGAGACGGTACGATCAGCGGCGGGATGATCCCGAAGCTGGAAACCTGCGTCCGCGCGGTCGAGGGCGGGGTCGATGCGGCGGTCATTCTCGACGGGCGGGTGCCGCATGCGATGCTGCTCGAAATCTTTACCAAGCGCGGTGCGGGTACGCTGGTAAGAGCATGATCTGACGGGCCGCCCCTTCTGCTTGCGGGCAGGCGAAGGGCAGGGCCAAGAGTGGGGCCAAGAGTGGGGTTGTGCGGAACGGACCGGCTGGGCTAAGGCTGCGCCCGAGAAACTGGCCCGCACGGGCGTTCCGCACGGAGAATTCATGGCCCTCGCTTTGTATCAGATCATTTCCATCCTGCTGAACGTTCTCTGGTGGATCATCATCGTTCAGGCGATCATGAGCTGGCTGATTGCGTTCAACGTCATCAATACCTATAATGATTTCGTCCGCTCGATCTGGATCGCACTCGACCGGCTGACCCAGCCGCTTTACCGCCCGATCCGGCGGATCATGCCCGATCTGGGCGCGCTTGACCTGTCGCCCATGGTCGTGCTGCTCATCATCATCATTTTGCAGCAGGCGATCCTGCCCGCTATCTTCTCTCCCTTGATGTGACGACGGGTGACGGACGGTTTCTGGCGGATCGACGGTGATGACCTGATCCTCGCGGTGCGCCTGACCCCGCGCAGCGCCAAGGACGGGATTGGCGGTCTCTGGCGGGATGAGAAGGACATGAGCTGGCTTCAGGTTCAGGTGCGCGCGGTGCCGGAAAAGGGGCAGGCCAATGAGGCGTTAATCCGCCTGCTTGCCAAGCGCCTTAAACTTCCGGCAAAGGATGTTTTGCTGGAATCAGGAGATACCAGCCGCCTCAAGCGGCTGCGCCTTGTCGGTCGGGCGGAACGGGCCGCAGCAATGACAGAGGAATGGACCGGAATATGACCATCGGCAAGTTGATCGACGGTAAGGCGTTTGCGGCGGGGCTGCGGGAGCAGGTGGCCGAAGGCGTTGCGGACTTCGTCGCGGCGCAGGGGCGCAAGCCCGGCCTCGCCGTGGTGCTGGTTGGTGAGGATCCCGCGAGCGCGGTCTATGTCCGCAACAAGGGCAAGATGACCGTCGAGGCTGGGATGGAAAGCTTCGAATATAAGCGCCCTGCCTCGATAAAGGCGGAGGATCTGCTGGACCTGATCGAGGAACTGAACGGCGATCCGCGCGTCGACGGCATCCTTGTCCAGTTGCCCCTGCCCAAGCATATCGACGAACAGGCGGTGATCGCCGCAATCGACCCGGCCAAGGATGTCGACGGTTTCCATGTCGTCAACAGCGGGCGCCTCGCCGTGGGCCTGCCCGCGCTGGTGCCCTGCACGCCGCTGGGCTGCCTGATGCTGCTGAAGGATGAACTGGGCGACCTGTCCGGGCTGGAGGCGGTCGTGGTCGGCCGTTCCAACATCGTCGGCAAGCCGATGGCGCAGTTGCTGCTCGCCGAAAGCTGCACCGTCACCGTCGCGCATAGTCGCACCCGCGATCTCGCTTCCGTCGTGCATCGCGGCGACATTGTCGTCGCAGCGGTTGGCCGTCCGGAAATGATCAAGGGCGAATGGATCAAGCCGGGAGCGACCGTGATCGATGTCGGCATCAACCGCGTGCCCGGAGAAGAACCCGGCAAGACGAAGATCGTCGGCGATGTGGCGACATCCGAAGCGATCAGCCATGTTCGCGCGATCACTCCGGTGCCCGGCGGTGTCGGGCCGATGACGATCGCGGTGCTGCTGCGCAATACGCTGGTCGCCGCGTGTATGCGTGCGGGGCTTGCCGCACCGGAAGGGCTGTGAGGGCGGGGAGGCTTCTTCTGCTTTCTCTGGCGCTGGGCCTCGGGGCTTCGGCGCCGCTGGCCGCGCGCAAGCCGCCGATGCGCTCCTTCGCCGACCCCAGTTCCATCTTCGCGGTCGAGATCGCGTTCAACCGGCTTGCCAGGGAGAAGGGGCAATGGACCGCCTTTCGCGAAATGGCGGCCGACGATGCGGTGATGTTCGTGCCGCAAAAGATACTGGCAAAGGACTGGTTGAAAGGGCGGGCCGATCCTCCTGCTCCGGTCCAGTGGCAGGCGCATAAGGTCTATATTTCCTGCGACCGCCGTACCGCTGCGGCGACCGGCACATGGCAGGGGGCTGACGGCGCTCAGGGCTATTTCACCACCATCTGGCGGATGGACGCAAAGGGGCGCTGGAAATGGGTGCTCGACCATGGCGACCGGCTGGATACTCCGCGCGCGGAAAGTGAATTTCTCGAAGGCCATGTCGCCGAATGCCGCAAGGGCGGACGCGGGCCGGAAGGGCGGAGCGAAGGCCCGATGCCTCCTCAACCGGTTAAGGATGGGAAGGGCGGAGAGGCGCCGCCGGATGACAGCCTGCGCTGGAGTTATGAAACAGGGGAAGGCGGCAGTCGCGAGCTGCGCGTGAGCCTGTGGACTGGAAACGCCTATGAAGTGGTGATCGAAGACCGGGTGGGGGCAGCGCCATGATCGAATTGTTCATTTCCGCGTTCGTGACATTGTTCGTCGTGATCGACCCTCCCGGCTGTGCGCCCATCTACGCCAGTATCACGACCGACGCCACGGCCGCACAACGCCGGTCCATGGCCATTCGCGCGGTCGCCATTTCGACGATGATTTTGCTGATCTTCGGCCTGTGGGGCAAGCAGTTGCTCGGCCTGCTGGGGGTTGAACTCTACAGCTTCCGCATCGCGGGCGGGATCATGCTGTTCATGATCGCGCTGGAGATGGTGTTCGAGAAACGGACGCAGCGGCGTGAGGACAGGGCGCAGAAAATCATCGAAACCCCCGAAGTGGAAGATGTATCGGTTTTCCCGATGGCGATGCCGATGATTGCCGGGCCGGGATCGATCACCACAGTCATGCTGTTGATGGCGCGGGCGGATGGGCTGAATGAACGGCTTGTCGTGCTTTCGGCGATGATGACGGTGCTGGTCCTGATGCTGGCGGCGCTGGTCGCGGCGGGGCCGCTGATGTCGGTGCTGGGGCAGAAGGTCGAGGGGGTCATCACCCGTCTGCTGGGCGTGTTGTTGGCCGCACTGGCCGTGCAGTTCGTGCTGGATGGGATCGGCGACCGGTTCTGACCTGATGGAGGAAGGGTGATGAAGCTCATCATCGGCATCGCGGTGCTACTGGGGCTGGTTGCAAGTGGCGCTGCGGCGAAAGCCGAGGAGCAGGACTGGCCGCCGCCTGCATGGACCGAACCGGTCGCGCCCTTTCGCATCGCCGATACTGTCTATTATGTCGGTACGAAGGGCATTGGCGCCTATCTCGTCACCGGCCCGAAAGGCCATGTACTGATCGATGCGGGATTGGCTGAAAGTGCCCCCGTGGTCGCGTCCAACATTGCCGCGCTGGGGTTCGATATTGCCGATGTCCGCTATTTGTTGATCAGTCACGCCCATTTCGACCATGCGGCGGGTCTGGCCGAGCTGAAGCGCCTGTCCGGCGCGCGCCTATGGGCCAGCCGGGGAGATAAGCCCGCGCTCGAAAGCGGCCATAATGAAGGACGGCCCGAGCTGCCGCCTTTCCCGGCGGTGACGGTGGACCATTTGGTGCGGGACGGAGAAATGTTGCGTCTCGGGCCGGTCCGGCTGAGGGCGTTGCTTACGCCCGGCCATACGCCGGGTTGCACCAGTTGGGAAATGCGGACGGGCGGACACCGCTATATCTTCGCCTGCAGCCTGACCGTGGCTGGCCAGAAACTGACGGGCGATCCCGCTTATCCTGATGCGGCTGCTGATTTCCGCAAGAGCTTCGCGAAGCTGGAGCGGCGACAGGCGGATATATTCCTCACCTTCCACGCGGAATTTTTCGACATGAAGGAAAAGCGCGCCCGGCTGGCGGCGGGCGATGCCGATGCCTTTGTCGATCCGTCGGAACTGCCGAGGCGGGTGAAAGACGCGGAGCAGGCCTTTGCGCGCGAGGTGGAGGCGCAAGCTGCGGAGTGATTGTGGAAGCGGGGCGAAGGCCGATCGCCTCCTGCCCCGCCTTCCTCAGACGTTAGTTCGTGGTTACGTCCGATTCAGTGACCGGCACGATCTTGATTTCGACGCGGCGGTTGGCGGCCTTGCCTTCCGGCGTTTCGTTGCTGGCGATCGGCTGCATCTCGCCAAAGCCCTTCGTTGCCATGCGCGCGGTCTGTACCCCATGGGCGGCGAGATAATTGGCGACCGACTGGGCGCGTCGTTCCGACAGGGTCTGGTTATAGGCTTCCGAACCGTCGGAATCGGTATGGCCGTAAATATCGATATAGGTTTTGGGGAATTGCACGAGGGTGGAGGCGACCTCGTCCAACGTCCCCTGGAACTGGGGCTGAACCTCGGTGCTGTCATAGGCGAAGGTGATGCCGGAGGGCATGCGCAGCAACAGGCTGTCGCCGTCGCGGATCACGTCCACGCCGGTTCCTGCCGTCTGTTCGCGCAGTTTCCGCTCCTGCGCATCCATATAGGCCCCGACGCCTGCGCCGGCGAGCGCACCCAGGCCGGCGCCTACGATCTTTTCTGTGCGATCATGCCGCCCGCCGACAATATCGCCGAGCAGATAACCGCCCAGCGCGCCGCCGATGCCGCCGATCGCGGCCTTCGACATTTTCCGCTCGCCGGTATTGGGATCGGTTACGCAGGCGCTTGTTGTCAACAGCGCCGCCAGCGCGATGCCGATGCCCAATGTTGCGTTTCTGTTTCTCATATATGCATCCTTTCAGACTTGACTGTTACGGTTAGCGCCCGATGAGCCTGCGGGTTCCCTACGCCATAGATTTTGGGCCTATTTCTCATCATGAAGATGAATGGCATCTGATCTGCCTGTTGTGAATTGTCAAAATCCCGGCAATAAGGGCCGAACATCATGCACCAGTCTTTTGCCCCGACGCCGTTTCCCTGGGTGGATGTCGTCATCATCCTCGCCCTGATCGCTCTGAACGGCGTTTTCGCCATGTCGGAACTCGCCATAGTTTCGGCCCGGAAACCGCGGCTGCAGGCGGCGCAGAAGGCCGGCAAGGCCGCAGCCGGAACGGCATTGCGGCTGGCGGACGATCCCGGCAAATTCCTCTCCACCGTGCAGATCGGCATCACCCTGATTGGCATCATTGCGGGCGCCTATTCGGGCGCCAGCCTTGGTCATCCCGTCGCGGAGCGGCTGGAGATGCTGGGGATGGACGATGATCTGGCGGTGTCCGTCGGGTTCGCGCTGGTGATCGGCCTTACCACCTTCGCCTCGCTGATCGTCGGCGAACTGGTGCCCAAGCAGATTGCCCTGCGTTCGCCAGAACCGATCGCGATGCTGGTGGCGCGCCCGATGCTGGCGCTCGCACGTATCACCGCGCCTGTGGTCTGGCTGCTTGATGGGACATCCTCGCTGATCTTCCGGCTGCTGCGGTTCGACCGCGAGACCGAGGCGCAGGTGACGGCCGAGGAACTGCATCTGATCGTTGCGGAGGCGAGTAAGTCCGGCGTGATCGAGGAAAGCGAACGCGCGATCATTTCCGGTGTTGTGCGTCTTGCCGATCGCCCGGTGCGGGAAGTGATGACGCCGCGCACCGATGTCGACTGGATCGATGCGGATGCGGACGCCCGGACGATTCGCGCCCGCCTGCTGGAAACGCCGCATACGCGCCTGCCGGTGGGGCAGGGGTCGGTCGAGGATATTGTCGGCGTGGTACAGGCCCGCGACATCATGTCTTCCCTGTTGCGGCGGCAGAAAATCGATATTCGTGCCCTGATGCGTCCGGTCGAGGTCGTGCCGGATCAGGTGGATGCGATGGATGCGCTGGAGGTGCTGCGCCATTCCGATGTGCCGATGGTGATGGTCCATGATGAATATGGCCATTTCGAAGGCATTGTGACCCCGGCGGATCTGCTTTCGGCGATAGCGGGCAGCTTTGCCTCCGACGCGGACCTGTATGACGAACCGGATGTGGTCGAGCGTCAGGACGGCAGCCTGCTGGTGTCCGGCCAGATGGCGATGGATCAGCTTGCCGAGCGTATCGGCATAGATCTGGACGGGGAACGCGATTATGCGACGGTTGCGGGCCATGCGCTCTGGCATTTCAGGCATCTGCCGGAGGTGGGCGAGAGCTTTGAGGATCAGGGCTGGCTGTTCGAAATCGTCGACATGGACGGCCGCAAGATCGACAAGCTGCTCGTAACGTCGCTGCGGTCCTGATTTCGTTACGGCCTGATTGTAACGACTGGGTCTCGGCGGTTGCCGGGCGGGGCGGACACTGTCATAGGGGCCGCCTTCCTCGCCTCCTTTTCTCTCCATCTTGGAACAGGGATCTCCGGTCATGACTGATGACACTTCTTCCGCGCAGTGCATCGGCATCGATTTCGGCACGACCAATTCGGTCATTGCCCTGTCGGATGAGGGTGGGCAGGCGCGGCTCGTCGATTTCCACGCGCCGGACGGCAGCGCTTCTACCTTTCGGTCTGCCCTGTGCTTCTGGCAGGATGACGCGGTGCGCGGCGGGCTGGCGCATGAGGCCGGGCCATGGGCTATTGCCGAATTTCTCGACTTTCCGCAGGGCAGCCGGTTCATCCAGTCATTCAAGTCGGTCGCGGCCAGCGCCGGTTTCGAACATGCGACCCTGTTCAACAAACGTCTGCGGTTTGAGGAGCTGGGGCGCCTGTTTCTGGAGCATTTGCGGACCCATGCGGGCGAGGCGCTGCGGGTTTTGCCGGAACGGATCATTGTCGGGCGGCCGGTGCGTTATGTCGGCGCGCGGCCCGATCCGGCGCTGGCGCGGCAGCGTTATGACGCGATGTTTTCGCTGTTCGGCACGGAAATCCATTATGTTTATGAGCCGTTGGGCGCGGCGTTCAGCTTCGCCTCGCGCCTGACCCGGCCGGCGACGCTGCTGGTCGCGGATTTCGGTGGCGGCACCAGCGATTTTTCGATCGTTCGGGTTGAGGAACCAGGTACGGTGCGGCGGTGCGTGCCGCTCGGCTCTGCGGGTATCGGCATAGCGGGTGACCGGTTCGACTATCGCATCATGGATCATCTCGTCCTGCCGATGCTGGGCAAGGGCGGCACTTATCGCTCGTTCGACAAGCTGCTCGAAATTCCGGCGGGTCATTTCGCCGATTTCGGCGACTGGTCGAAATTGGCGCTGATGCGGAACCGCAAGACGCTGGACGAACTGGCGCGCCTGCGTCGCGCGGCGAGTGATGCCGATGCGATCGGGCGGATGATCGCAGTGGTCGAAAATGAACTGGGCTATCCGCTCTATGAGGCGGTGGGCAGCCTGAAGCGGGCGCTCTCGGCGCAGGATGAAGCGGCTTTCCGGTTCGACAGCGATGTGCTGACGATCGAGGCAGAGGTGAGCCGGGCCGAGTTTGAGCGTTGGATTGAGCCCGATCTTGCCCAGATCGCCGCGACCGTGGATGCGGCGCTCGCCAATGCGCAGCAGGAGGCTGGCGCGATCGACCATGTGTTCCTGACCGGCGGTTCCTCGCTCATCCCGGCGGTGCGGCGCTTGTTCGAGCAGCGCTTCGGCGCGGAGAAGATTGACAGCGGGGAGGAACTGACCTCGATCGCCCATGGTCTCGCGCTGATCGGGCAGGAAGACGACCCCGGCGAATGGGCGGTGCGCCCTGAGGATGAGTGCTGACCCGCGCCTGCCGGTCTACAGGCCCTCTTGAGCGCGCATAATGGCGGCGGCGATTGCGGCACGGGCCTGTGGGCTGTTGCGCCAGCAGGTCGTACCGAGCGACGCGGCGACCTTGTCGCAAATATCCTGGGCATCGCACCGGGCGAGGGTGTTGAAATCGGTGATGCCCAGTTGCTCAAGGCGCATCACCACCGAAGGGCCGACGCCCTTGAGCGCAAGCAGCGCCTCCCGCTCTGCCGGAGGGAATGTCGTCATGGGCATTCGTTCCTTGCCGCCGTTCAGCCCTGCCGTTCGCGCGCCACTTCGCGCCAGCCGATGTCGCGGCGGCAGAAGCCGGTGGGGAAGGACAGGCCGTCCACCGCTTCATAGGCGCGGGCCTGCGCCTCGCCGATGCTGCTGCCGGTCGCGGTGACGTTGAGCACGCGGCCGCCATTGGCGACGAGCGCGCCGTCCTTCAGCGCGGTGCCCGCATGGAAAATCTGCACCTGTGGGCCGGACACCATCTCGATCCCGCCGATCGCGCCGCCCTTTTCCGGCGTGCCGGGATAGCCCTTCGCGGCCATCACCACGGTCAGTGCGCAATTGTCGCTCATCGTCACCGGGCCGTGGTCGGCAAGGGTTCCGGTCGCCACCGCGAGCAGCAGAGCGGCGAGATCATCCTGAAGCCGCATCATCAGCACCTGGCATTCCGGGTCGCCAAAACGGGCATTATATTCGATCAGCTTCGGCCCTTCGGCGGTCAGCATCAGTCCGGCATAAAGCACGCCGCTATAGGGCGTGCCTTCGGCGGCGAGCGTGTTCACCGTCGGGCGGATGATGCGATCCATCACCTCGGCCTCCAGTGCCGGGGTCAGTACCCGCGCCGGGGAATAGGCGCCCATGCCGCCGGTATTGGGGCCGGTGTCGCCGTCGCCCACGCGCTTATGATCCTGCGCGCTGCCGAAGGCGACGATGGCCTTGCCGTCGGTCAGGGCGAAGAAGCTTGCCTCCTCACCGGTCATAAATTCTTCCAGCACCACTTCCGCGCCCGCCGCGCCGAAGCCGCCGCCGAACATGTCGACCAGTGCGGCATCCGCTTCCCCCGCCGTTTCCGCGATGATGACGCCCTTGCCTGCGGCAAGGCCATCGGCCTTGATGACGACCGGCAGGCCGAATTTCGTCAGTTCGGCGCGCGCCTGCTCCAGCGAGGTGGTACGGACATAGGCGGCGGTTGGAATGGCCGCGCGGTCGCACAGATTCTTGGTGAAGCCCTTCGACCCTTCCAGCTGGGCCGGGGCCTTGTCCGGTCCGAACACGGCGAGGCCCGCCGCGCGGAGGCTGTCGGCCAGCCCGTCGACCAGCGGCGCTTCCGGCCCGACGACGACGAGATCCACGTCCTTTTCGGCGCAGAAGGCGGTGACGGCGGCATGATCGGTCGCATCGAGGGTGACGAGAGTCGCGCATTGCGCTATTCCCGGATTGCCGGGTGCAGCATAGAGCGTTGTGACGCGAGGCGATTGCGACAGCTTCCACGCCAATGCATGTTCGCGCCCACCCGAGCCCAGTAACAGGATATTCATTGCCGCATGCCCTCTTATTTCGATGACGCCCCGGAGGCTTCCGGCCGCCTGTTAGCCGAAGAGCGCAGCGGCGACAACGCACCCGCGCTTTCCGTCAGCGAATTGTCCGGAATGTTGAAGCGCATGGTGGAGGACCGCTTCGGCCATGTCCGCCTGCGCGGCGAGATTTCAGGGTTCAAGCGGGCTGCGTCCGGCCATGTTTATCTCGCGCTCAAGGATGAAAGCGCGGTGATCGACGGGGTAATGTGGAAAGGGACGGCGGGCCGCCTCGCCTTTCGGCCCGAGGATGGGCTGGAGGTGATCGTCACCGGCAAGCTCACCACCTATCCCGGCCGGTCCAAATATCAGATCGTGATCGAGCAGATGGAGCTGGCGGGCGAGGGCGCGCTGATGCAATTGCTCGAACGATTGAAGAAGCAACTGGCCGCCGAAGGGCTGTTCGCGCCGGAGCGCAAGCGGCCGCTGCCGGTGTTGCCGCGCATCATCGGCGTGGTGACATCGCCCACCGGTGCGGTGATTCGCGATATTCTCCATCGTCTGGCGGATCGTTGCCCGACGCATGTGCTGCTCTGGCCGGTGCTGGTGCAGGGGGAGGGGGCGGCAAAGCAGATCGCGGCGGCGGTGCGGGGCTTTTCCGCACTGCCCGAAAGCGGTGGCCCGGTGCCGCGCCCCGATCTGGTGATCGTTGCGCGCGGTGGCGGATCGATCGAGGATCTCTGGTCGTTTAACGAGGAAGTGGTGGTGCGTGCGGTCGCGGACTGTTCGATCCCGGTCATCTCGGCGGTCGGGCATGAAACGGATACGACCCTGTGCGATTATGCCGCCGATGTGCGCGCGCCGACGCCGACTGCTGCCGCAGAAATGGCGGTGCCGGTGCGGTCCGAGTTGCTGGCCGGGTTGGCGGACCTCGGTCTGCGCGGTGCCCGCGCGGTGCGGCGTCAGGTCGATCACCGGCGCGAACGGTTGATGATGACCGCGCGCCTGTTGCCCACGCCGGAGACATTGCTCGCGCCCCAGCGGCAGCGCTCAGACGATCTGGGGGAACGCCTCGGGCGGGGGCTGAGGCAGAGGCTGACCCTGGCCTGGCGGCATCTGGCCGATGCGGGCGGGGCCTTGCGACTGCCCTTGCTGCGCCAGCGCGTCGGGCGGGAACGGATGCGGCTGGACGCGGTGCGCCTGCGCCCGGATCTGGTAACGCGTGGGATTGTCCAGCGGCAGGAGCGGCTGGAGGCAACCTGGCGGCTGGCGCTCTCGCTCGACCCGCGCAGACCGCTTTCCAAGGGGTTCGCACTGGTGACGGCAGGCGATCGGGTGATTACCAGCGCGACCGCGGCGCGGGAGGCGGGGCATATGACTCTGACCTTCCATGACGGGCCGATATCGGTTTCCGCCGGGTTCGGGGTTGAGCCGGAGGGGGCAAAGGGGCTATCCTCTCCACCAAGGAAAGGGCGGCGCGCGCCGGAAGAACCGGCGGCGCGACAGGCGCAACAGGATTTATTCGCCGCCCGGGATGAGAAATTATGATGATGCTGATGTCCGGCAAGGACCAGCCCGCGCGGCTGCACTATATGTCCTATAGCTTCCGGGTGCTGAGTCCCGGCGACCATGTGCTGTGCGCTGTGACCGGCAAGAAGATTGCGCTTGACGACCTGCGCTACTGGTCGCTTGAGCGGCAGGAACCCTATGCCGATGCCGAAGCTGCCACCGCCGCAGAGGTGCGTTGGCGGAAGGAACAGGGCCTGCCGGCCTGAGGGCCTGCCCCGGCATGAACAGAATTTGCGATGGCCAGGGCCGACGCGGCGTGCGCATTCTGATGCGCCGGGCCATCGCATTTGCTGCCCTGTCTTCGACGCTTTCGCCCGGAATGGCGGCGCATGGCGCGGACCAGTTCGCACTTTCGGCCGAGGGGGCTCTTCCGGCGGCGTCCGCTTTGACGGACCGCAGCGATTTCATTCTGACCGGCTATGCCGGGCAGGGAGGCGTGATGCGTGGCACTGTACCGCAGGGTACGACGCATCTCAGTCTGAATGGCATGGAAATTCCGTTCGCACCGGACGGAGCCTTTCTGATTGCCTTTGATCGCGATGCCGGAATGGAAGCTAAGTTGAAGGCGGAGCTGGCCGATGGCCGCGTGATCGAACGGCGGCTTCCGGTCGCGCCCGGTGATTGGCGCCTCCAACATGTGAACGCCGATTTTCGCGCGGGTGTGCCGGATGAAGAATTTGTCAGGCGTCGTGCGGTCGAGTTGGAGCGGATCGCCGCTGCCCGCGCGGTCCATTCCGAATCGGACGGCTGGAAGCAGGATTTTCTCTGGCCGCTGGCGGGGCGCATATCCGGTATGTTCGGATCGCAACGCATCTATCGGGGCAAGCCGGGTAGCTTTCATGGCGGTGTGGATGTTGTCGCGAGAACCGGCAGGCCCTTCGTCGCGCCCGCCGATGGGGTCGTGGTGCTTGCTGCGGACCAACCCTTCACGCTGGAAGGATATTTGCTGATCCTCGATCACGGAATGGGATTGAACAGCGCCTTCCTTCATTGTTCCAGCCTCTCCGTGAAGGAGGGGGACAAGGTCCGGCAGGGGCAGGTGATCGGAACCGTCGGAGCCAGCGGGCGTGCAACCGGGCCGCATCTGCATTGGGGGATGAAGTGGAACGCCGCGCGGATCGATCCGGCCCGGATCGTGGCGCCGATGGCGCGATAATAAAATAAGTCATGTCACGTAGTTATGTGATGCATTGTTACGCAGCGTTACAAATTTGTGTCCTTTTTGCCACATGACGGTATCAAAAGTTGAACCGTCTGATGAAGGCGGCTTTACAGACCCGCTATGTGAACGGCTAATGAACCGCAGTGGTGCGGAGAGTCAGGCTGTCGGGCACTTTCGTTCCTTGTCCATCGGGCAGGGGCGGGATCAATGGCTCTCCGCATCCTTGTAAATAACAGGGGGGCGGGCCTTGACCTGTCCTCACCAGACAAGGGACTGGTACAGTGAAGACAATCGATATTGCAGCTCGGCTGCGTTGCGGCGTCGCGCCTGTCATTCTGGCGGCGGCGATGCTCTCTCCTTCCATCGCATATGCTCAAAGTGCTCAGGAATCGGATGATTCCGGTATCAGCGATCAGGTGATTATCGTTACCGGTTCGCGTATCGCCCAGCGGGAAATCGATGCGATTTCGCCGGTGCAGGTGGTGACGCAGGAAGCTATTCAGAATTCGGGCGTCACCAATATTCAGGATCTGTTGCTGGAAAATCCTGTTTTCGGTACGCCGGCGCTGAGCCGTACCAATTCTGCTTTCCTTACCTCCGGCACGGGTGCTGCGACGGTCGATCTGCGCGATCTGGGATCGGACCGGACACTGGTTCTGGTCGATGGTCGTCGTGTGGTTGCGGGCATTCCCGGTTCGTCCACCGTTGACCTTAACGTCATTCCCACCCAGTTCATCGAGCGCGTCGATATCCTGACTGGCGGCGCCTCTTCCCTTTACGGGTCGGACGCCGTGGCGGGTGTTGTCAACTTTGTTTATCGCAAGGATTTCGAAGGAATTGAGGCTGAAGGTCAATATGGCCTGACCCAGCGTGGCGACAACGCCGAATATCGCGCGAATGTTACTTTTGGCGGCAATTTCAACGATGACCGTGGTAATATCATGGTGCATCTGGGGTATTCGAATCAGGAAGGCGTCCTGTCCCGTCAGCGCAACGGTACCCGTGTCGATAATGCGGATACGTGGGCTTATATCACGGGTGATCCTGCCGATTTCGGTACGCCTATCACGCCTTTTTATTCGAGCTATGCACCGCAGGGTACATTCACCGCTGGTGGTGACAAGTTCACTTTCGGCAAGGACGGCGCCCTAAAGCAAGGCTTTACCACCTCGCTCGATGGCTTTAACCGCCAATATTACCGCACTATTGCGGTGCCTGTGGAGCGCTATTTGTTCGCGGCGCGCGGTCATTATGACCTGACCGACAACATCCAGTTCTTTGCCGAAGGCACCTATTCCAACACCAAGTCCTCGCGCGAGATTGAACCGTTTGCTCTTGCCTCCGATGACATTTTCTCGGCATCGGGTGGTCTTGTTCCGATCGAAACCATGGTCAACGGCACTCCGGTTCTCAATCCTTTCGTACCGGCCGCCATCGCGGCTGCTGCGGTCGATGAGGATGGCGATGGCCTGCGTGACATCACTTTCACTAAGCGCCTGACTGGTCTTGGTACACGTAACGGCTCCACCAGCCGCGATTTCTATCGCTTTGTCACCGGTTTTGAAGGCGAGGTCTTCGATCGCTTCCACTGGGATGTCAGCTATGTTTATGGCCGGACGACGGAATCCCAGGTTTCTAATGGTCAGCCCAATGTCCTGAATTTCGCCAATGCGCTCGCGGGCATTCCGGATGTGGATGACCTCAACAACAATGGGTCGACGACCGATGTGATCTGCGCCAGCGCCGAAGCGCGGGCTCAGGGTTGCGTTCCGATCAACATTTTCGGATATAATTCGATCACGCCGGACGCTGCGGCCTATGTTGCGGCTGAGCAGAGCTATTCCACTCGCATTTCCCAGCAGGTCTTCTCTGCGAATATCTCGGGAGCCGCGTTCGACCTACCGGCCGGTCCGTTGGGCATCGCGCTCGGTTTCGAATATCGCAAGGAAAAGAGTTCTGAAAACTGGGATGCGCTCACCAATGCCGGTCTGAACGCCGGTAACGCGTTGCCGGATACTTCGGGTTCGTTCGACGTCAAGGAAGTCTATGGCGAGATCAATATTCCGATCCTTGCCAATACGCCTTTCTTCCATAGCTTGTCGCTGCGCGCTGCTGGTCGTATTTCCGATTATTCCACGGTCGGCACGGTTTACACATATAATGTCGGCGCAGAATGGTCGCCTACCCCGGATATCAAGCTGCGTGGCGGTTATGCCCGTTCGGCTCGTGCGCCCAACGTTGGTGAACTGTACACCGGTCCTTCGCAAACCTATCCCAGCGGCCTGATCGATCCGTGCGATGGCATTGGTCTGACCGGTGGTGGTGCTCTGGGTGACAATTGCCGTGCGAATGCCGGCGTTCTCGCCAATATTCAGGCCAATGGCGGTGAATTCACCCTCGTGCAGTCGGATTTGCAGGGCATCAGCGGCTTTGACAGCGGCAACCTCAACCTGAAGGAAGAAAAATCCGATTCCTACACCGCTGGTATTGCCATTAATCCGCGGTCGATTGATGCGCTGCGTAACCTGACGCTTACCGTCGATTATTATAACATCAGCATCAAGGATGCGATCGTCGCTCCCCCGCGTCAGTTCATCCTCGATCAATGCTATAATGGCGGCGATCAGTCTTTCTGCGATCTGATCGATCGTCGTCAGGTGGCTACCGCCTCGAATAGCGTGGGATCGATCGAATATATCGATGCTCCGCTGGTTAACGGCGGTAAGCTGAAGGTCGAAGGTCTCGACGTTGCGGCTGCTTATACGATGAAGATCGGCGATTCCGGGCGCCTGAGTGGCCGGATCAGCTATACACATATTTTCGATGGCTATGTCATCTCCGTGCCGGGTGGCAGCAAGGATCCCTTTGCTGGTGAAATCGGTACGGCCAAGGATCGCTTCACCGCGAACCTGACTTATGGCCTCGAAAAGTTCAGCATCAACTTCACCGGAACCTATATCGGGAAATCCTATGAAGATGACCAGCTGTTGGCAGCTTATGATCTGAATCCTCATGATATCTCTGTCGGTCCGGAATTCTATCTGGACAGCCAGGTGAGGGTCATGCCGACCAAGAATGTCGAACTTTTCTTCGGTATCGATAACCTGTTCGATAACAAGGCGCCGATGATCCTGTCGGGTACGTCGTTCAACACGACGGGCACCAACACCGCGGCCGATGTTTATGACGTGTTCGGTCGTCGCTTCTACACCGGGGCCCGGTTCAAGTTCTGATCCGGTATCGGAAAGAGAAACAGGAAAGGGCAGCCTTTTGGGGCTGCCCTTTTCAATAGATGACAGCAAACAAAAAGGCCGGGGGAGACCCCGGCCTTTTCTGTCTTTACAGCTATGAAGCCGTTTACTCCACGCTCAGGCTCAGCGCTCCATCGCCTTCGCCCACCTTTACGGTCGATCCGTCGGGCACTTCGCCTGCCAGGATCATCTCGGCGAGCGGGTCCTGCAGATATTTCTGCACCGCGCGTTTCAGCGGCCTTGCGCCATAGACCGGGTCGTAACCGACGCGGCCAAGCCAGTTGCGCGCAGCGTCCGTCAGGTCCAGCGTCACCTTGCGGTCCTTCAGCAGCTTGCCGACGCGGCCGACCTGAATGTCGACGATCGGGGCCATATGTTCCGCGCCCAGACGGTGGAACAGGATGATCTCATCCAGCCGGTTCAGGAATTCCGGGCGGAAATGAGCGCGGACGACCTCCATCACCTGCGGCTCGACATCCTCGACCTTCTGCCCCTCGGTCATGGTGCTGAGGAACTGGCTACCCAGATTGCTGGTCAGCACGATGATCGTGTTGGTGAAATCGACCGTGCGGCCCTGCCCATCGGTCAGGCGCCCGTCGTCCAGCACCTGCAGCAACACGTTGAACACGTCCTGATGCGCCTTCTCGACTTCATCGAACAGCACGACCTGATAGGGACGGCGGCGAACGGCTTCGGTCAGCACGCCGCCTTCGTCATAACCGACATAGCCCGGAGGGGCGCCGATCAGGCGGGAGACGCTGTGCTTCTCCATGAACTCGCTCATGTCGATGCGCACCATCGCGTTGCTGTCGTCGAACAGAAATTCGGCGAGCGCCTTGGTCAGCTCGGTCTTGCCGACGCCGGTCGGGCCGAGGAACAGGAAGCTGCCCAGCGGCCGGTTCGGATCCTGCAGGCCTGCGCGGCTGCGACGTACGGCGGTGGACACGGCCTTGACGGCGGCTTCCTGGCCAATGACGCGCTTGCCGAGCTCCTCTTCCATATGGAGCAGCTTCTCGCGTTCGCCTTCCATCATCCGGTCGACCGGAATGCCGGTCCAGCGGCTGACGACCGAGGCGATGTCTTCGCTCGTTACCTCTTCGCGCAGCATCGCGCCCTTGGCGGCGGATTGTGCCTCGGTAAGCTGCCGTTCCAGCGTCGGGATGCGGCCATAGGCCAGCTCGCCTGCCTTGGCGAGATCGCCGGAGCGTTGTGCCTGGTCCAGTTCCACGCGCGCGGCGTCGAGTTGTTCCTTGATGCGGCTTTCGCCCGCGATTTTTTCCTTTTCCGCCTGCCAGCGCGTGGTCAGTTCGGTCGATTGCTGTTCGAGATTGGCGAGTTCCTCCTCCAGCGTGGCGAGCCGGTCCTTCGATGCCTGATCGCTCTCCTTCTTCAGGGCCTCGCGCTCGATCTTCATCTGGATGATGCGGCGATCGAGCGTTTCGATCTCCTCGGGCTTGCTCTCCACCTCCATGCGCAGGCGGCTGGCCGCCTCGTCCATCAGGTCGATCGCCTTGTCCGGCAGGAAACGGTCAGTGATATAGCGGTTGGACAATGTCGCCGCGCTGACGAGAGCACCGTCGGTGATGCGCACGCCATGGTGCAGCTCATATTTCTCCTTCAGCCCGCGCAGGATCGAGATAGTGTCCTCGACCGTCGGTTCGCCGACGAACACCGGCTGGAACCGGCGTTGCAGCGCGGCATCCTTCTCGACATATTTCTGATATTCGTCGAGCGTGGTCGCGCCGATGCAGTGCAGTTCGCCGCGCGCAAGGGCGGGCTTCAGCAGATTGCCCGCGTCCATCGCGCCCTCGCTCTTGCCCGCACCGATCAGCGTGTGCATCTCGTCGATGAACAGGATGATATGACCCTCGGCAGCCTTCACCTCGTCGAGTACGCCTTTCAGCCGTTCCTCGAACTCGCCGCGATATTTGGCGCCTGCGATCAGGCTACCCATGTCGAGCGCCATCAGCGTGCGGTCCTTGAGCGTATCGGGCACGTCGCCATTGGCGATGCGCAGCGCGAGGCCTTCGGCGATAGCGGTCTTGCCGACGCCGGGTTCGCCGATCAGCACCGGGTTGTTCTTGGTGCGGCGGGCGAGGATCTGGATGGTGCGGCGGATTTCCTCGTCGCGGCCGATCACCGGATCGAGCTTGCCTTCGCGGGCTGCGGCGGTGAGGTCACGCGCGAATTTCTTCAGCGCCTCATAACGGTCCTCGGCCGTCGCCGTGTCGGCGGTGCGGCCGCCGCGCATGGCGTTGATCGCGCCGTTGAGCGCATCGGCCTTCACGCCCGCGCTGGCCAGTGCCTTGCCCGCCGCCGTGGTGGTGGAAAGGACAAGCGCGAGCAGCAGGCGTTCGACGGTGACGAAGCTGTCGCCCGCTTTCTGCGCGACCTTCTCGGCCTGATCCAGCACGCGTACCGCGTCATTGTCGAGGCCCGGGGTCGCCTGCGCGCCCGAACCGGAAACGGCGGGTATCTTCGCCAGTGCGGCGTCGGTTTCGCGGGTGGCGACGGCGGGATCTCCCCCGGCGGCCTTGATGAGGCCAGCGGCCATGCCCTCGCTATCTTCCAGCAGCGCCTTCAGCAGATGGTCCGGCCCGATCCGCTGATGATTCATGCGGATGGCGACAGTTTGCGCCGACTGTAGAAAGCCCTTGGCGCGATCGGTGAATTTTTCGAGGTTCATGTGTTTGCCCTGTTCCTTTCGTCATCAAGGTAATGTGGCAATTATGTCACACAAGATGTGTGTGCCGCTTTATTGTTATCCCGGCGCAAAACCGTGCATGCGTCGGGCCCATTGAAACGCGATGACCGCGCCCTTTACCGGCTGGATCAGGGCCACCGCCAGCAGGATGGTGAGCACCGGCCAGAGGATGCTCTGCCATAGCAGGGGAATGTCGAATAGGTGATTGACCTCGATCATGGTCGGCACGAGAATATGGCCGAGCAGCAGGATCACGATATAGGCCGGGAAATCATCGGCCTGATGGCCGTCCAGAGCTTCGCCGCAAGAGGGGCAGCGATCAGCCGGTTTCAGGAAGGAGCGAAACAGTCGCCCGGAGCCGCAGGCCGGGCATTTGCCTTGCAGGCCCAGGCCGATCGCCCGGCGTGCCGGACGGTCTGTTCCGTCATCGACCTTTTCGTTCCGCTCTCCCGTCATTCCGTTTGTGTAGAGCATTTTCAAGTCAGATGGAAATATCTAACGGCTTGGAAAATGCGGTAAAATGAAAGTCTCGAGCGCGATTTTGATTCAATCGAAATCTGACAGGATCTGGGAGAGCGGGCTTTCAGGCGCATTCGGGATGGAGAAGAAAGGCAAGGACAGGCTGGCATATCGTCTGCGCCTGTTGCAATAGGCTTGGCGATGCAAGCCTTCCCCCCGAACGGACCTTTCCTGTTGTTCGATGATGCCCGCGTTGATGCGTCCCGGCCGGGGCGGCTCTATTGCGAACCGGTGGCTGTCATAGAGGCAAGGACGCCGGACGAGGTTGGTCCCGCGATGGATCGGCTCGGCGTGGCGCGCAAAGCGGGCCTGCATGTCGCGGGTTATATGTCTTATGAAGCCGGTTATGCACTGGAACCGAAATTGCGGGCGCTCGATCCGCGTGGGGATGAAGGTGCTCCGCCGTTGCTGTGGTTCGGCCTGTTCGAGGGGTTTGAGGAGGTCGATCCGCGCGACGCGTCATGGCTGTCCGGGGCGCTCGCCCCGCCTGTTTCCGTCCCTGAGCCGGTCATAAGCGAGCAGGATTATGCGGCAGGGTTCGCGGCCGTTCGGGAGGCGATCGTTGCGGGGGATATTTATCAGGCCAATTTCACCTTTCCCTGCCGCGTCGCGGTCGGCCCGGATCCGGTCGCCTTCTACCGGGCGGTGCGGCCCCGGGCGGCGGCGGGGCATGGCGCGCTGGTCTTTACCGGGGGGCATTGGCTGCTGAGCTTTTCTCCCGAGCTTTTCTTCACCCTGGAATGCGGGCAACTGACCGCCCGGCCGATGAAGGGCACCGCGCCGCGTGATGCAGACCCGGCGCGGGACGCGGCCCATGCGCGGGCGCTGGCCGCCGATCCCAAGCAGCGGGCCGAGAATTTGATGATTGTCGATCTGCTGCGTAACGATCTTTCCCGTATCGCCCTGCCCGGCAGTGTCAGGGTGCCCGAACTGTTCACGGTGGAAAGCTATCCGACGGTCCATCAGATGACGTCGACCGTGATCGCGCAGATTGACCCCGCTCATGATGCGGTGGAGGCGCTGGCCGCCCTGTTTCCATGCGGATCGATTACCGGTGCGCCGAAAATCCGGGCAATGGAGATTATCCATGAACAGGAGCGCCATGCGCGCGGTCCTTATACCGGGTCGATCGGCTATATCGATCCGGGCGGAGACGCATGCTTCAATGTTGCCATCCGCACTATTTGCGTGAAAGATGGTGAAGAAGAAGGGGTGATCGGTCTCGGCTCAGGGCTGGTAGCGGATTCGACGGCGACGAGTGAATGGAATGAATGTCTGCACAAGGGACGTTTTGTCTCCTCATGATGATCGGTTTCGGTTCGCCATGGCGATGACGCCGCCCGCAACCGGGCGTTATGACCTGATCGAGACGATCGCCTTCGATCCGGTCGATGGGATGCCGTTGCTCGACTTTCATCTGGCTCGACTGAAACAGAGCAGCGTGGCGCTGGGCTTCGCCTTTGACCGGCACGAGGCGCGCAATGAGTTGCAGGCGGCGACTTTTCACCTGAAGCGCAAGGCGCGGGTGCGAATGCTTGTCTCGCGGGGCGGCGCGCTGGCGATCGAGGTGCGGGATCATAGAAGCTGGCCGCAGCCGATCATGGAATTGAAGGCGGTGACCCGGTCGGTGGCTCCCGACGACTGGCGATTATATCATAAGACGACGGATCGGCGCCTCTATCAGGATGCGCTGGAGCGGGGCGGTACCTATGAAGTGTTGCTGCTGGACGAAGCGGGTTATCTGACCGAGGGCTGTTTTTCGACTGTTTTCGTCGAGCGCGGCGACAAGCTGGTGACGCCGCCGCTGTCGCGCGGTTTGTTGCCCGGGGTGTTGCGCGAAAGCCTGATCGCCTGTGGCGAGGCGGTCGAAGGGGAGATCAGGCCCTATGACCTTGAGCGCGGTTTCTTCATCGGCAATGCATCGCGCGGAATGGTGGCGGCGCGGCTTATTCGCTGATCGGCGCCATGCCGGTCTTTCCCGACTGCCCGGTTGCTCTTGCCGCTCCGCTGCGGTAAGGGGCCGCTATTCTCCACCGGAATCGTAAGGAAAGTCACGATGACAAAGACCTCTGCGGCGCTGGGCCGCATCCAGCCATCCGCCACTCTGGCGATGACCGGCCGGGTGATCGAGCTGAAACGTCAGGGTGTCGATGTGATCGGCCTTTCCGCCGGCGAGCCGGATTTCGATACGCCCGATTTCGTGAAGGACGCGGCCATTGCGGCGATTCGCGCAGGGCAGACCAAATATACGGCGGTTGACGGGACGGCCGAGCTTAAGGAAGCGATCGCCGGAAAGTTTCAGCGCGACAATGCTATCCTCTACAAGCCGAGCCAGATCAGCGTGAATTCGGGTGGCAAGCACACGTTGTTCAATGCGCTGCTGGCGACGGTCGATCAGGGCGATGAGGTCATCATCCCGGCACCCTATTGGGTCAGCTATCCCGATATCGTCAATTTTGCGGGCGGCACGCCGGTGTTCATCGAAGGGCCGGTGAGCCAGGGCTACAAGATCACGCCCGCGCAGCTGGATGCCGCGATCACGCCGAAGACCAAGTGGCTGATCCTCAACTCGCCGTCCAACCCGTCGGGCGCGGCCTATACCGCCGCCGAGCTGAAGGCGCTGGGTGAGGTGTTGCTGCGTCACCCGCATGTGCTGGTGATGACCGACGACATGTATGAGCATGTCTGGTACGCGGCGGAGCCGTTTGCGACCATCGCGCAGGTCTGCCCGGAACTTTACGACCGTACGCTGACCGTCAACGGCTGTTCCAAGGCGTTCGCGATGACCGGTTGGCGCATCGGTTTCGCGGGTGGGCCGGAATGGATCATCAAGGCGATGGCGAAGCTGCAGTCGCAGTCGACCTCTAACCCCTGCTCCATCAGTCAGGCCGCGGCAGTTGCTGCGCTGACCGGCGATCAGAGCTTCCTTGAAGAACGGAACGCCGCCTTCCGCAAGCGTCGCGACATGGTCGTGGCGATGCTGAATGATGCGCCGGGTCTCGACTGCCCGACGCCGGAGGGCGCCTTCTACGTATATCCCGATGCCAGCGGCGTGATCGGCAAGACGACCCCCAAGGGCAAGAAAATCCTGACCGATGAGGACCTTATCGATTATTTCCTCGACGAAGCGCAGGTTGCGGCTGTCCATGGTGGCGCTTTCGGGCTGAGCCCGGCATTCCGCGTCAGCTATGCGACGTCCGAAGAGGTGCTGCGGAAGGCCTGCACGCGTATTCAGGAAGCGTGCGCCGCCCTGAAATAAGCGGTTTTCGGGGGCGATGCCATCATCGCTCCCGTTTTCGATGGAAGGGCAGAGCTCCCGTTCATCCGACGGTAAGCCGTTACCGGTTAGAGGTTCAGCAATCCTGACTGGAGTCGGGTCTGTTTTGCCTGTTTGTTTTCCATGGTGCGATCATGATGAAAGGGATGGACGTTCTCGCCGGCCTTTTTCGAGCGGACTGGTTCCTGAAGGGCGCGGTCGGTTTTGCGATCGGGCTGGGAGCGACGTTGGCCTTTTCCTCCGGCCATGCGCACGCGGAAACCGCTCTGCTGGCGCCCGGGCCGGTGCTGGATGCTGTGCCGGCACGGCCCTTGGAAACGGCAGTGTTCGCTGGCGGCTGCTTCTGGGGCGTCGAAGGGGTGTTCAGCCATGTGAAGGGCGTTCGCCTGGTTCAGTCGGGCTATGCGGGCGGGCCGCGCGGGAAGAAGGTCGGCTATGAACAGGTGAGCCGCGGCAATACCGGTTTTGCCGAGGCGGTGAGCGTGACTTACGACCCCAAGATCATCAGCTATGGCGGGCTGATGCGCATATTTTTCTCCGTAATCGCTGATCCGACGACCCTCAACTATCAGGGGCCGGACCATGGCACCCAATATCGCAGCGCCCTGTTTCCGTTGAATGAAGAGCAGGCCAAGGCCGCTCGGGCTTATCTGACGCAACTCGATCAGGCCAAGTTGTGGAAGGGGCCGGTGGTAACAAAGGTCGAGGCCTTTAACGGCTTTGTCCGGGCGGAGAGTGAGCATCAGGACTTCATGGAGAGGAATCCACGTCATCCTTATGTGCTTGGGTGGGACAGGCCGAAACTGGCGGCATTGAAGCGGCTTTACCCTGACGTCTATAGCGAACGGCCGTCTCTGTAATGATGTGGGCGCGATGCGCCCGCCCGACGGTGCCCAGAAGATTCGGATAGCGCGTGATAAAGCCGGGCTGGCGCGCCGGATGTTTTTCAGATCATGATCCGCCGAAAGGTAAGGTTGATGCGTGGTCCCACCGGACGGCGTGTTTTCGGGATCGCGTGGCGCCAGTTGGCCTGTGTCTCACCGCGCATCACCAGCAGGCTGCCGTCCGGCAGCGCTATTTTTCGGGTCGGCAGGCTGTGGTCATGGCGGTGGCGGAAATGCATTACGCGTTCGGCGCCGAAGCTCAGAGAGGCGATGACCGGGGTCTTGCCCAGTTCGGGTTCGTCATCGGCGTGGAAGCCCATGCTGTCGCTGCCGTTGCGATAGAGGTTGAGAAGTGCGGAATTGAACCGCTCTCCCGTCAGACCTTCGACCTGACTGCGCAGGTCGGCGACAAGGGAATCCCATGGCTCCGGGTGCCAGGTCCGGCCTGAATAGCGATAGGTGCATCCGGCGTCGCCCATCCAGCAGATCAGCCGGGGTTGAGCATGGGTGCGGCCGAACAGGGTGATGCTTTCCTGACGCCATGGAATGGACGCCTGCAATCGGGACAGCATATCCTTGCCCGTTGGCGCGAAGTCGATTGCGGGAAAAAGCCTGAGGTCGCCATCAGGAAGAGCAAGGTCAAGACTGCCGTTCGTCTTCCGATTTTCGCGGTGAACGATCATTGCCCTTGGTCAGTCCTGATGGTTTGCCGATGGCGGCGTCCGGCATTGCCGATACTTATATGGCCGAGCTATGCTGCGCCTGATACCACGAAAAGCCGCAATTTCTGAGATAATATCTACGGGCGGGCCATCTGCTCTGGGGGGCAGGCTCCGTTACCGGCGCCGTCGCGGGAGTTGCAAAACGGCCCGACGCTGCACCGGGCCATTTACGTCCCAACGGTGTCAGTAATAGGGCCTGCCCCTAGCCATAGCGGAAAGCGGATACCGTCCAGCCGATTACATGCCCCCTGAAATCATGCACGCCCCGGTCGTCGCCGCCCGCGCCCGCCACCATCATTAGCGGAATGAGATGCTCCTCACCATGGGGCGGGTGGGCGATGCGCGCATGGGGGAGGCCGGTCCAGTGGGCCAGCCGCGCATTGCGCTGTTCCGGGTCCGGGTCGGTGGCGGCATCGGCCAGCGCCGCATCGAATTCGTCCGCGATCTGCTGGATCGATCCGTCGCGCACCCGCATATTGTGAAAGCTCATACCGGAACCGACGATCAGCACGCCCTCATCACGCAGCGGGGCAAGCGCCTTGCCCGCCGCGATATGCAGCGCGGCGTCGAAGTCGATGTTGCCGCGCGGTGCCTGCAATGAGAGTTGCGCGACCGGAATGTCTGCATCGGGCAAGGCGACCCTCATCGGCACGAACACGCCATGATCCCAGCCGCGCGCGCTTTCCTCACTGGTTTCAAGACCGGCGGCCGAAAGTAGTCCGGCGGCGTGGCGGGCAAGGCCGGGTGCGCCCGGCGCGTCCCAACGCAGGTCATAAGTGTGGGCGGGAAAGCCGTAATAATCGAACAACAGTTCCGGTTTTTCTCCGGTGTGAACGGTGAAGCGCGGCTCGATCCAGTGTGCGGAAATGAGCAGAATCGCGCGCGGCCGCTCCGGCAGGCTGGGGATCAGCCCCGCCAGATAATCGCGCATCGCTATCCACATGGGGGGGCAACTGCCGTCCGGGTTCAGGAAGAAGCAGGGACCGCCGCCATGCGGGATATAGAGAGCAGGTTGTCTTTTCATGCTGTCAAAATAAGCCGCACCGACCCCGCTTTCCATAGCATTTTCATATCCGGAGCGTTTCCGAAAAGAAGCGGCCGGGCAACCACCCGCAAAGTCGGACTCTGGCCGATTCCGGTTACATCGGACCATGGTTCAACTCTTTGTTTTCCGTGATTTCCGGGCCGGAGAACGACCCGCTTCACGCGAACCGCTTTATCTTGGCGCCAGCACCATCAGCATCTGGCGGCCTTCCATTCGGGGATAGGCTTCGACCTTCGCGATTTCGTCGATTTCCTCGGCAACGCGCTGAAGCAACTGCATGCCGAGCTGCTGGTGGGAAAGTTCGCGACCGCGGAAACGCAGCGTGACTTTCACCTTGTCGCCTTCACCGATGAACTTGTTGATCGACCGCATCTTCACATCATAATCATGATCGTCGATGTTCGGACGCATCTTGATCTCTTTGATCTCCTGCGTCTTCTGGGTCTTTCGGGCGAGGTTCGCTTTTTTCTGCGCCTCATATTTATATTTGCCGATATCCAGAAATTTGCACACCGGCGGATCTGCGGTAGGAGAAACCTCGACGAGATCAAGGCCGACTTCAGCAGCCTGCTCAATCGCCTCACGCGTATATAATACGCCCAGATTTTCGCCATTTTCGTCGATCACGCGCACCTTGGGCACGGTGATGAATTCATTATAACGGGGACCGGATTTCGGCATCGGCGCCAGTGGACGGCGCATCATCGGAGGACGTATAGCAATTTCTCCTATCGCTGTTTCGGGGGCTGTTTAGCGTCTTTCCGGGTGAACGAAAAGGGGGCATGATCGTTCTTGCACGAATGCCCAGCGGTTGTTGCCCGGTCGCATCATGCCATATCGGGCGCCAGTGCCTCTTTTGCAAGGGCGGCGACGGCCTCGTCCAGGTCGAGAATCCGCTGCGGCTGGTCGGCGCCGAGCACGCGCAGCGCGACCTTGCTTTCCTCCGCCTCACGCTTGCCGACAACCAGAAGATTAGGCACTTTGGCGAGGCTGTGCTCGCGTACCTTATAATTGATCTTCTCGTTGCGCAGATCGATTTCGGCACGAATGCCCGCAGCCTTGAGCTTTGCCAGCACCGTGGCGGCATAGTCGTCCGCGTCCGAAACGATGGTCGCGACCACCGCCTGCACCGGCGCGAGCCAGAGCGGCACCTTGCCCGCAAAATGTTCGATCAGGATGCCGATGAAGCGTTCATAGCTGCCGAAGATCGCGCGGTGCAGCATCACGGGGCGATGCTTTTCGCCATCTTCGCCGACATAGGCGGCGTCGAGTCGCTCGGGCAGCACCCGGTCGGACTGGATCGTGCCGACCTGCCAGGTGCGACCGATCGCGTCGGTCAGATGCCATTCCAGCTTGGGCGCGTAGAAGGCGCCTTCGCCGGGCAGTTCCTCCCAGCCATATTCGTCGGTCGCAAGGCCTGCGGCGGCGACGGCGTTGCGCAATTCGCTTTCGGCCTGATCCCACATGGCGTCGCTGCCGAAGCGCTGTTCCGGGCGCAGCGCGAGCTTGATCGCATAGGTGAAACCGAAATCCTTGTAGACGCGGTCCGCCAGCGCACAGAAGGCGCGGACCTCCTCCACGATCTGATCTTCGCGGCAGAAGATATGGGCATCGTCCTGCGTGAACTGACGCACGCGCATCAGGCCGTGCAGCGCGCCATGCGGTTCATTGCGGTGGCAGCAGCCATTTTCGTAGATACGCATCGGCAGGTCGCGATAGCTTTTGATGCCCTGCTTGAAGATCAGCACATGCGCCGGGCAGTTCATCGGCTTCAGCGCCATCCACTCGGCGGCTTCGGAAACCAGCGGGCCTTCATCCTCAGTATTGGGAACTTCATCGGGGATAACGAACATATTTTCGCGATATTTGCCCCAGTGGCCGGATTGTTCCCACTGGCGTGCGTCCATCACCTGCGGGGTCTTCACCTCGCGATAACCCGCATCGTCGATGGCGCGGCGCATATAGGCTTCCAGCTCGCGCCACATGATATAGCCCTTGGGGTGCCAGAAAACGGAACCATGGGCTTCCTGCTGGAGGTGGAACAGGTCCATTTCGCGACCCAGCTTGCGATGGTCGCGCTTGGCCGCTTCCTCCAGCCGGAGGAGATGGGCGTTGAGCTGTTTCTTGTTGAGCCAGCCGGTACCGTAGATACGCGAAAGCTGGGCGTTTTTCTGATCGCCGCGCCAATAGGCGCCGGATACGCGCATCAGCTTGAACGCATCGGGATCAAGCTTGCCGGTGGAGGCGAGGTGCGGGCCGCGGCACATATCGTACCAGGAGCCGGGCTGCCCCTTGGCGCCGCTGTGATAGACGGTCAGTTCCTCGCCCTGCGGAAGTTCTGCCGCCCATTCGGCCTTGAAAGTCTCGCCTTCCGCCTTCCACTGGGCAATCAGGTCGTCGCGCGCCACGACCTCGCGGATCAGCGGTTTGTCGGCGCGGATGATCTCGCGCATCTTTTCCTCGATTGCGGGCAGGTCTTCCTCGGTGAACATGCCGCGTTCGGCGGTCGGCGCGAAGTCATAATAAAAGCCGTCCTCGGTCGCGGGGCCGAAGGTGATCTGGGTGCCGGGGAACAGCGCCTGCACCGCCTCGGCCAATATATGCGCATAATCGTGGCGGGCGAGTTCGAGCGCGTCGCCTTCATCCTTTTGCGTGACGAGCGCGAGCGCCGCGTCCTGCTCCAGCGGACGCATGATGTCGCGCAATTCGCCATCGACCCGCGCGGCGATCGCCGCCTTGGCGAGACCAGGGCCGATCGCCGCGGCGATGTCCGCCGGGGTCGTGCCCCGTTCCACCGCTCGCACGCTGCCGTCGGGGAGGGTGATGCTGATCATCTGCGACATAATGAGTCCGGTTCTGCCTTGGTCGGAATGAAGAAAGGTGCACCGGTTCCATGAGACCGGAGGGCTGTTCTGTCAACTCGACTCGCGATCCGGCATGGGGTGTTTGGGGGGCAAGGGAAGGCGGTCGGCAATGGGAAAAGGGGAGGAGTGGGCTCGAGGGGCAGCCCCGCTCCGGGCGCAAGGGCATCGATGGCCTTCCTGCCGCTGCTGTCGTCCGTTTCCCGAGCGAGGAACAGGCGCCTTGCAAAGCTGGACAAACTGCCACCATAAGATCCGCATGACAGAGGATTGCCCGATTTCCCGCTTTGCCCGTCCTGACGGGACTGGTCTCGCCTATCGTTTTCTGCCGGGAATGGGGCCGTTGCAGGTTTTTCTACCCGGTTATATGTCGGACATGGAGGGTAGCAAGGCCCAGGCGGTATTCGCCCATGCCCGCGAGCAAGGGCGCGCCTGCCTGTTGCTCGATTATTCCGGCTGCGGTTCGAGCGAGGGGCATTTCGAGGACGGAACACTCACCCTCTGGCGGGATGATGTACTGGCATTGATCGATCATGTCTGGCCGGAGGGAGGAATTCTCCCGATCGGCTCCTCCATGGGCGGCTGGATTGCCTTGCTGGTCGGTCTGGCCCGTGCCGATCGGGCGGCCGGGCTGATCGGAATAGCGGCGGCGCCCGATTTTACGGCATGGGGTTTTACCGAGGAGCAGAAGCAGCGCCTCTGCACGGAAGGGCGGATCGTAGAGCCTTCCGACTATGGCGATCCCTATGTGACGACGCTTGCCTTCTGGGAATCCGGGCAGGCGAACCAGCTATTGGGCGGAGAGATTGCGCTCGATTGCCCGGTGCGGTTCCTGCACGGGCAGGCGGATGAGGTTGTGCCCTGGCAGATTGTCCTTCGTGCCGGAGCCTGCCTGCGTTCAGCCGCTATACAGACGGTGCTGATCAAGGATGGCGACCATCGCCTGTCCCGGGAAAGCGACATTGCCTTGTTGCTCGGTTTGATCGACGGGCTGACGGAGGGCGCATGATCCTGATCTCTTTGTTACTGATGCAGGTGGCCTATGCCCCGGAAACCGAGGCCGTGATGAACCGGTCGCGGCAAAAGGCCGAGGAGCAGCGCGCGCTTCAGGCGAAAGAGCGGCCGGCGAACGAGCGGTCGGCACAGGATAGGCAGGCGCAGGAAACGCCGCGGCCCGGCCCGGCCGGCGTGCCTCTGTCTCCGGAGGTCGCCGCGAAGTTGCAGGCTTGTCTCGATGCCGCGATGGAGGACCCGGCGGCCGGTGTCCGTGCCGCGCAGCAATGGTCGATGCAGGGCGGCAGTTTCTCGGCCGCGCAATGTCAGGGCTTTGCCGAGGCGCGTGGCGAGCATTGGGATGCTGCGATTGCCGCATTCGAGACGGCCGCGACCGAAGCGCAAAAAGCGGGGTCCGATCAAGACGCGGCGCGGCTATGGGCGCAGGCGGGCAATGCCGCGCTGGCGGGCGGCAAGGCGCAGCAGGCACGCGGTTATTTCGACGCGGCATTGGCGCATGGCCTGCCCGATGGCATGGAAAAGGGCGAGATTTATCTCGACCGGTCCAGGGCATTGGTCATGGCTGGCGAAGAGAAGGCCGCTCGCGCGGATCTCGATCAGGCCTTGCAGCAGGCTGGGGCCGATCCGCTGGCATGGCTGCTGTCGGCGACGCTGGCGCGGCGGTCGGATGATCTGGGTCGCGCACGGAACGATATCGCGGAGGCGAAGAAGCGGGCGCCGGACGATGCTTCCATTGCGCTCGAAGAAGGGAATATCGCCATTCTCTCCGACGATGAGGCGAACGCGAAGGCCGCCTGGCAACGCGCCGTGGCCCTTGCGCCGGACAGCGAGCAGGGCAGGGCGGCGAAGGACTCGCTCGCCCGGCTGGACGGTGCGGCGGCGGAGGCTGGAGGGGCGTTAACCCCCCGACCCTGATCTATTTCAGGTAAAAGGCGATGGTGGTGACCACGCGTACCTTTTTATAGGGCGTGTCGCTGGCGCCATAACCGCCGCCGGCACCATCGCCATCACGCGGTTCGATCGAGAAATAGCCCTGAGTCGCGCTCTGAATACCGCCGACACCGGTGCCGCTGTCCTGGGCAAATTGTTCGGCCGCCTTGCGCGCATCCTTGGTCGCCTCGGCAACCATTTCCGGTTTGATATCGTTGAGCTTCGTGAAGCTGTAGCTCATGCCCGACCCTTCCTGCAGGGTCACGCCGCGCCGGACCAGATCGAATTGCTGCGCCACGGCCTTTTGCGCGCGGGCGATGTCGGTGGTGCGAAGCTGCATCTTCTGGGTGATGGTGATGTTGCGGACGCCGTTGTTGATATATTGATTCACCCCGGCGCCGATCGGTTTCAGGTCGTCCGGTTTGAAACCCAGCCCCTGAAAATAGTCTTTCAGCGCATTGGTGCTGGCATCGACATCAGATCGCACGTCTGCGAGGTCGAACCCGCTGGCGCTGTAGCTGATGGTCCAGGTTGCGAGATCCGCCATTACGTCGCGTTCGGCAAGGCCCCTGACCGTGACGGAGCGATCGGCGATGCGGGCGCGGGTCAGCCCGTCCCCCAGCAAATATCCTCCAGCCACCATACCGACGGCAAGCAGCCCGGCACTGGCCAGCATCATTGCGCCTCTGTTTTCCGTCCAGCCCATCGATCATGGTCTCCTCATCCGTAAACGACCATAGCGGTTCGGTTTATCGGAGGCGAGTGGATTATAATGTAATAAAATTGCTGAAATTAGGAATAATATTCTCAAAAATAGGTAAGATTCGTTTACTTTATTTCCTTGAAAAATCCACCTCGTGGTTCCATAGGCTTATTCCGTGCCGGGCGACATCGGTTCGCCCCAGGCGATGTATAGTTGAATGAAGGTGCGCGATGCAATTCAAGATAATGAAGAATCCCGCTGCCCTTGATGACGCGGCGCGGGCGGACGCAATGGCCAACCCGGCGTTCGGGCGGGTGTTCACCGATCATATGGTGACCATTCGCTGGACCGCCGACAAGGGGTGGCATGATGCGCAGGTACGCGCGCGCGCGCCTTTCCAGCTCGATCCCGCCTCGGCGGTGCTGCATTATGCGCAGGAAATTTTCGAGGGACTGAAGGCCTATCGCACCGGAGACGGCGGGATCACCATGTTCCGGCCGGAACGGAATGCGCAGCGTTTCATTCAGTCTGCACGGCGCATGGCGATGCCGGAACTGCCCGAGGAATTGTTCGTGCAGGCCTGCGAGGAACTGATCCGTATCGACAAGGCCTGGGTGCCCGGCGGCGACGGCAGCCTGTATCTGCGCCCGTTCCTGTTCGCCAATGAGACATTCCTTGGCGTGAAACCGGCTGCGGATTTCATCTTCTGCGTGATCGCCTGCCCGGTCGGGGCCTATTTCAAGGGCGGCGCGAAGCCGGTTTCGGTGTGGCTGTCGGAAGATTATTCCCGTTCCGGGCCGGGTGGCACGGGTGCTGCCAAATGCGGGGGCAATTATGCGGCCAGTCTGGTCGCGCAGGCCGAGGCGATCAAGCAGGGGTGCGATCAAGTGGTTTTCCTGGACGCAGCCGAACATCGCTGGGTCGAGGAACTGGGTGGCATGAACCTGTTCTTCGTGTTTGAGGACGGGTCGATGCTTACGCCGCCGCTGACCGGTACGATCCTGCCCGGCATTACGCGCGACTCGGTAATCGAGCTGGCGCAGAAGCAGGGACGGACGGTCGAGGAAAAACGCTATTCGATCGACGAATGGCGCGCCGATGCGCAAAGCGGCAAGCTGCGCGAGGTATTCGCCTGCGGTACGGCGGCGGTGATTGTCGCAGTCGGCGAAGTGCGTTCCGTCCATGGTGATTTCGCCATCGGTGGCAGCCAGACCGGCCCGGTGACTGCGGACCTGCGCGATACGTTGGTCGCGATCCAGCGCAACAAGGCCGAGGGACCGGAAGGCTGGGTCCACAAGGTCGCCCTGTAAGCCTGCTGTCAAAAAGTTCGCTGTAAATGCGGGCTTCCGAGAAATGAAGGTGGCCGGCGCCCGGAAAGGCGCCGGCCTCATAGTGTCAGTAGCCGGTCGTCGTCGCCGGTCGCGGCGAGGAAAGAGGCAAGCCCGCCGGTTTCGATGCGCTTGTCCAGATCGGTGGCCGTAAGCCCGGCGAGCGCCAGTCCGCTCTGGCAGGCGGTGAGGGCGACGCCATCGGCCAAAGCCTCATCGAGCAGGGCGGCCAGTGTCGGAAAACCGGCGCGATCATGCACCTCGTCGCGTGGAGCGACGACAGGCGGAGACAAGAGCCGCACCGCGTCCATTTGCAGGAAAAGCCGTGCCGCCCCGCCCAGCGCCCGATGCGTCATTGCCATCATCAGCGCGCCGCGAAAGCGCTCAGCATCGTCGGTCAGCAGGAGAAGGTTCAATCCGCCGCGCATGACTCGGCGGTGCTGGCCGCCTGCGTACCGCAACAGGGGCAGGCGGGATCGGGCATCAGCCGCACCGTGCGGAAACGCAGCGCCAGCAGGTCGGCGATCAGCAGCTTGCCCGCGCTGTCTTCCCCGAACGGCACGAGTGCACGGATCGTCTCCAGCGCGGCGAGGCTGCCCATGATGCCGGTGAGGGCGCCGAGCACGCCCTGATCGGCGCAGCTCATATCGGCGCGCGCCGGGTCCGACCCGACGAGGCAGCGATAGCAGGGTTGACCTTCCTCCCAGCCGCGAAAAATCGAAAGCTGCCCTTCAAACTGCCCGACCGCGGCCGACACCAGCGGGATATGGAGGTGGGTCGTCACGTCGCTGACGATGAGGCGCGTCGCGAAATTGTCGCTGCCGTCGATCACCACATCGCTATGGCGCAACAGCGTTTCGGCATTGCCCGCATCGAGCCGCTGAGGAATCGGGATCAGCTTCACATCGGGGTTGATCCGCGCGACCGCCCGCATTGCGGCCTCGGCCTTGGGCGTGCCGACATCGGCGGTGGCGAACAGCGTCTGGCGTTGCAGGTTGGACAGGTCGACCGCATCATCGTCGATGACCCGGATCGTGCCGATGCCTGCCCCGGCGAGATAGGAAAGCAGCGGGCTGCCGATGCCACCTGCGCCGATCACCGTGACATGCGCGCCGAGCAGCCGTTTCTGGCCCTCGCCGCCTATTTCCTTCAGGATGATGTGGCGCGCATAGCGGTCGAGCTGATCGTCGCGCAGGTCCATCATGCGCTCTTGACGCCGGTGGAGCCGAAGCCGCCTTCGCCCCGCGCGGTATCGTCCAGCTCTGCCACCTCGGCAAAGGCCGCGCGCTGCACCGGGGCGACGACGAGTTGCGCGATGCGGTCGCCGCGATGGATGGCGAAGGTCTCGGAGCCCAGATTGATCATGATGATCTTCAGTTCGCCGCGATAATCGCTGTCGATCGTGCCGGGTGTATTGGGCAGCGATATGCCGTGCTTCAGGGCGAGGCCGGACCGGGGGCGCACTTGCACCTCATAGCCGTCCGGTATCGCCATGGCGAAGCCGGTGGCGACGGCGTGGCGTCCGCCACCGGGCGTCAGCACGATATTCTCCGCCGAAACCACGTCCATTCCGGCGGCTCCCTGCGTGGCATAGGCGGGCACGGGCAATCCTTCCCCATGGGGGAGGCGTTTCAGGCGAATCTCGATCGGGTCATTCATGCGATCACTGTAGACGAGAGGCGATGCGTTCGACCAGACGGTTCGCGACCATGTCCTTGGGAAGGTCATCCCAGCTTTCGACGCCGTCGGCGGTGACGAGATGAACGCGATTGTGCACACCGCCCATCACGCTCTCGCCGGGAAGGCCGGAGACGTCATTGGCGACGATCATATCGCATCCCTTGCGCGCCAGCTTGGCCTGCGCATGGGCGATCACATTTTCGGTTTCGGCGGCAAAACCGATGAGCAGCGGGGGGCGCTGGTCGGATATGGCGAGCGTTGCCAATATGTCGGGATTTTCGGCGAGGGGGAGCGGAGCGGGGGCACCCGATCCATCCTTCTTGATCTTCTGCCCAGCCTCGCTCGCGGCTCGCCAGTCGGCGACGGCGGCGACCATGATCGCGACATCGGCGGGCAGCGCAGTCTCCACCGCCGCCAGCATCTGCCGTGCGGTTTCGACATCGACACGGGTGACGCCCCTTGGCGTCGGCAGATCGACCGGACCGGCGACGAGGGTGACGCGGGCGCCTGCCTGCGCGGCGGCGCGGGCGATGGCGAAGCCCTGCCTGCCCGAGGACCGGTTGGCGATGTAGCGCACCGGGTCGATCGGTTCATGCGTCGGCCCTGCGGTCACCAGCACATGGCGCCCGAACAGATTGGCGCGCGAAAGATCGGGGGCGAGAATGGTTCGGGTCGTGTCGGTCAGCAGATGGGCGGCGTCGGCCTGCTCCGGCACCTCCGCCAGCAGGCGGCCTATCTCCGCCGCGATCGCCGCCGGGTCGGGCAGGCGGCCCGGTCCCCATTCGCCGCACGCCATTTCGCCCTCATCGGGCTGCATCACATGGATGCCGTCACGCTCAAGCTGGGCAATGTTGCGGCGGGTCGCCGGATGATCCCACATGCGCACATTCATTGCCGGGCAGACAAGCACCGGCTTGTCGGTGGCGAGCAGCAGCGTGGTGGCGAGATCGTCGGCAATGCCGTTCGCCATCTTGCCGAGGATATTGGCGGTTGCCGGGCAGACGACCACCAGATCGGCCTGACGGGAAAGCTGAATATGGCCGATCTCCCGTTCTTCCTTCAGGTCGAACATGTCGCCATAGACATGATCCTCGGTCAGCACGCCGAGGGAGAGCGGGGTGACGAACTGCTGCGCATTGTCGGTCATGACCGCGCGCACCGCGAGGCCGTCACGCCGGAGCAGGCGGATCAGCTCAAGGCTCTTATAGGCGGCGATCCCGCCCGAAATGATGAGAAGGATACGTCTTTCTGTCATGGATGCGTGTCTGCACCCAAGCGGCGGCTTCTGTCCACCCCCGACATGCGCTTATACCAAGTCTGATGCGTAAGCATCTCAGAGACTTGATATCAGGAGCCTGCCCCTAATGGCCGACCGTGCCGAGGCTCTGAAACGGCTTCTGATGCTCGCCATATTTGTCGATCAGCGTTGCGCTGGCTGCGTTGAGGCCGATAATCTCTACCGCCTTGCCTTCCTTGCGCAGGCGCAGGACGATCTTGTCCAGCATGCCGGTCGCCGAAATGTCCCAGAAATGCGCCTCATGCACGTCGAGGACGACCCGGTCGATGCCCTCCTCGTTGAACTCCATCGCCTCATAGAGCATGTCGACCGCGCCGAAGAAGATCTGGCCGCCAATGACGTAGCGGCGTGTGCTTCCCTCGCGGCTCATGCTGACGGTGACGAGCTGGCGCACCTTCCAGGCGAAGAAGATGCCGGAAAGCAGCACGCCGGTCAGCACGCCGATGGACAGGTCCTTCGTCACGACCACCATGATGACGGTCGCCAGCATCACCACGGTCGAGGGCAGCGGATGATGACGGATTTCAAGGAAGCTGCGCCAGCGAAACGTGCTGATCGACACGAAGATCATCACCGCGACGAGCGCGGGCATCGGGATCTGCGCGACCCACCGGCCCAGAACGACGATCAGGATCAGCAGCATCACGCCGGAGACGAAGGTCGACAGGCGGCGGCGCCCGCCCGAGCTGATGTTGATGACCGACTGGCCGATCATCGCGCAGCCGCCCATCGCGCCGATGAAGCCGGTGCAGAAATTGGCGATGCCCTGCCCCCAGACCTCGCGGCGCTTGTCGGACCGGGTTTCGGTCATGTCATCGACGATCGCGGCGGTCAGCAGCGATTCGAGCAGGCCGACCGCCGCCATTGCTGCCGAATAAGGCGCGATGATCCGCAGTGTATCGAGGGTGAGCGGCACCTGCGGCAGGTGAAAGACGGGCAGCGCATCGGGCAATTCCCCCATCTGCCCCACGGTGAACACCGGAAGGTGGAACGCGATGCTGACGATCGCCAGCAGGATGATCGCGACCAGCGGCGCGGGAACGGCGGTGGTGATGCGCGGGAAACCGTAGATGATCGCCAGCCCCGCGGCGACCAGCGCATAGGTGACGGGCGTCGCGGCTTCGCCGGTCAGTTGCGGCAATTGCGCCATGAAGATCAGGATGGCGAGCGCGTTGACGAAGCCGGTGATGACCGAGCGGGAAACGAAGCGCATCAAAAGGTCCAGCCGCAACAGTCCCGCCAGCCACTGAAACACGCCCATCATTATGGTGGCGGCAAAGAGATATTCGACGCCATGATCGCGCACCAGTGGCCCCACCAGCACGGCGACCGAAGCGGTCGCGGCGGAGATCATCCCCGGACGCCCGCCCACCAGCGATATGATGACGGCGATGGAAAAGCTGGCATAGAGGCCGACGCGCGGGTCCACCCCGGCGATGATCGAAAAGCCGATGGCCTCCGGGATCAGCGCCAGCGCGACGACCAGCCCGGACAGAAACTCAACGCGCGGATTGGATAGCCAGTCGCGGCGAAAGTTGCTGTGCAATGCCATGGTGGAAACGCCCCGTTGCGGATTGGAAAGGTGCAGGCAATGCTGCAATGCAATGAGGCGTGGTGTAGGGAAATGGTGTGGGAATGCAAGGGGAGGTCAGTTGAGAGGTCGGCGCAGCCTGCCTGTCCATGTCCACAAAAAGACATATCCGGCAAAGCCGCCTGCAAGGGCAAAAGCTGCTCCGGTTGGCCAATTCCCAGGCCATTCAGCCCGCCCTCCATCCATGGCGATACCTACAACGCCTCCCCAACCACTTCCCAATGAAATCGTAACTCCCCACAGAAACCATGGCGGAGGTTTCAGGCACGCTATTAACACCACAATCAGTCCACTGATGACGGCAATGGGACCAGCCAATGTAAGGCACCAGACAAGGATTACCGGCGCGAATATTATGAGCCCGGGAAGACCCTCCAGGAAGAAAATAAAGCCTTTATTTTTAAGGTTATAAACGAGGAGCGAGAGTATTGCCGCTGCAAAACCCGCTGTGGTCGCAGAAAGGATGCAAGCGAGAAGGAAATTAGATACCCACCTGAGCAACAGGCCTACCCCAGCACCCGCATCATCGCTGCGCCCAGTGCCGCCGCGATGATCGCGACCGCGCTATAGCGCAGAACCCAGCCGCCCTTTACCTCGACCAGCTTCACTTCGGGCAGGGGCGGGGGCAGGGGGGCGCCGCCGGGGGCGGGGAAGCGCTCTTCGATGCGGCGGACGAGGTCGGGGATTTTCGCCAGCGTGCGCCAGTTTTCGACCAGCGCGTCGGCGACTTTCGCTTCCGGCCCCAGTTCGTCGCGCAGCCAGCCTTGCACATAGGGACCGCTGACTTCCCACATGTTGATGCTGGGGTCGAGCGCGGTGGCGACGCCTTCGACCATCACCATGGTTTTCTGGAGCAGCAGCAGGTGCGGCTGGGTTTCCATGTCGAAATCGCGGGTGATCGCGAACAGGCCGTCGAGCATCTGGCCGACCGACAGTTCGCTGACCGGCTTGCCGCGCATCGGCTCACCCACCGCGCGCAGGGCAGTCGCGAATTCCGCGACATTATGATGGGCGGGCACATATTGCGCCTCGAAATGAATTTCGGCGACGCGGCGATAATTGCCGGTGATGAGGCCGTAGAGAATTTCGGCGAGCCACAGCCGCGCGCGCCGGTCGATCCGTCCCATGATGCCGAAATCGATGGCGGCGATCTTCCCTTCCGGCGTCACGAACAAATTGCCCTGATGCATGTCGGCGTGGAAGAAGCCCTCGGCAATCGCCTGCCGCAGGAAGGTGTTGACGAGGCGGGCGGCGAGTACGCTTGGATCATGTCCGGCGGCGATGATCGCGGCGCGGTCCGAAATCTTGATCCCGTCGATCCATTCCATCGTCATCACCCGGCCCGCCGTGCGGTCCCAGTCGATGGCGGGCACGATATAGCCGGGTTCCGATGCCATGGATTCGGCGAGTTCGGAGGAAGAGGCGGCCTCGCGCCGCAGATCGAGTTCCCGCGCGGTCCAGCGTTTCAGGTTGGCGATGACGAGGCGGGGCCGCAGGCGCTTCGCCTCTCCGCCAAGCTGTTCCAGATGGGCGGCGGCCCATTCATAGGTTTCGATGTCGCGCGCGAACTGATCCGCGACGCCAGGGCGCAACACCTTCACCGCCACGGTGCGGCCGTCGCTGGTGACGGCCCGGTGAACCTGCGCGATGGACGCGGCGCCGACCGGTATTTCCTCAAACTGCGCGAAGAGCGTTTCCAGCGGATGGCCGAGCGCGCTTTCGATCTGCGCACGGATTGCCGGAAAGGCGACCGGGGGCAGCGCGTCCTGCAATGTCAGCAGGTCGGCGGCGGCTTCCTCACCAACCAGATCGGGCCGGGTGGCGAGCGTTTGCCCCAGCTTGATCGCGGCCGGGCCGATCGCCTGAAAGGCGGCGGCATAGCGCGGCTGTTTCGGCACGCGCGCGCCGAAACGGGCGAGGCGGACGAGGCGGCGCACCGGCGCGGGGGTGAGCGGATCGCGCTCTATTCCCATTAAGGCGCCATGACGGGCCAGCGTGCGCCCCCATTTCAGCAGGCGGCGAAGATGGGTAAAATGCGAGGCCATGATCGGGGCGTCAGACCTTCCAGCCGCTATGGATCGCGACGAGGCCGCCCAAAATCGGTTCCACCTTCGTCTGCACGAAACCGGCGTCGCGGATCATCTGTTCGAACTTCGGCATGGGCGGGAAGCGGCGGATCGATTCGATCAGATAGCGATAGCTTTCCTCGTCCCCCGCGATCATCTTGCCGATCTTCGGCACCAGATGATGCGAATAGGCGTCATACACCTCCGCGAAACCGGGCCAGGTGGTGGTCGAAAACTCAAGGCAGAAGAAACGCCCGCCATATTTCAGCACGCGATGCGCCTCGGCAAGCGCCTTGTCGATGAAGGTCACGTTGCGGATGCCGAAGGCGATGGTGTAGGCATCGAAGCTGCGGTCCGCGAAGGTCAGTTCCTCGGCATTTTGTTCCGACCAGAGAAGATCGTCGATCCCGCGCTTCTGCGCGCGTTCCTGCCCCACGGCCAGCATTTCCGGGTTGATGTCCGCCACAGTCACCTGCGCGCCGCTCTTGTGCAGGCGGAAGGCGATGTCGCCGGTGCCGCCCGCCATGTCGAGGATCGTCTCATGCCGTTGCGGTTTCACCCGGCCGACGAAATGATCCTTCCAGAGGCGATGCGCGCCCACTGACATGGCGTCGTTCATCAGGTCATATTTCGCGGCGACGCCGGAAAAGACGGACCGGACCATGCCGGCTTTCTCTGAGGCATCGACGTCGCGATAGCCGAAGGATACGGTTTCACTCATGGGCAAGGCCTCTAGAGCATTTTCAGAATGGCCGTGGAACGGTCATTCGGTTCGAAAATGCGATCACAAAAGACAAGAGCGTTTCCGCTCATCGTGAAAACGCTCTAGCCTCTGTTCGCGGCTGTGGGAAGCGGTTAAGCAGGGCTTATGCCTGAATTACCCGAAGTCGAAACCACCGTTGCCGGGCTGCGGTCCGTGCTGGATGGCCATGTGCTGACCTCTGTGGAACCGCGCCGTGCGGACCTGCGTCTGCCCTTTCCGCCTGACCTGCGGCAGCGGATGACGGGCGCGCGGGTGACGGGGCTGGGTCGCCGCGCCAAATATGGGCTGGTGGAAACCGATCGCGGCGACACGATGATCTTTCACCTCGGCATGTCGGGGCGCTGGCGGGTGGACCCGGAGGAGATCGGCACCCATGATCACCTGTTGCTGGAAACGGATGAGGGGCGGCGGTTGGCGCTGTGCGATCCACGGCGTTTCGGCTTCGTCGAACTGGCGCGCACCGAACGGCTCGATGCCTATCCGCCATTCATGCGCATGGGGCCGGAGCCGCTGGGTGAGGGATTTTCCGGGATGGCGCTGAAGGCCGCGCTTACCGGCAAGGCGACCAGCATCAAGGCGGCGTTGCTTGATCAGCGGGTGGTGGCGGGCCTTGGCAATATCTATGTGTGCGAGGCGCTCAACATGTCCGGTATCGCGCCGGGTACGCAGGCGGGCAAGCTTTCGAAACCGCGCTGCGAACGGCTGGTCGCGGCGGTGAAGGAGGTGCTGGCGAGTGCGATTGCGGCGGGCGGATCGACGCTGCGCGATTATGCCCGGCCCGATGGCGAGCTGGGCTATTTCTCCAGGCAATGGCGCGTTTACGGGCGCGAGGGCGAGGCCTGCCCCGGTTGCGGCACGCCGGTGCTGCGCCGTGCGGATGGCGGGCGCAGCACCTTTTATTGCGGTAGGTGCCAGAAATAACCGACGGCGCGCGCACCCTTCGGTCAGCCTGCGGGTAATTGCCCGCGCAGCGCGCCCTTCGGGAAATCGGCGGTGTGGACGTTCACATAATAGGCGGAAGGGTCGGCGAGGATCGCAGTGGCAAGATCATGCGATACCGGCACGCAGCCGCTGGATGTGCCGTCCGCGCCCGGCGTGGCGAGTATGGCGACATGCGGTCCGGCTATACCGGCGGGTCCTGAATGGACATGGGCGGCAGTCGCTGCGCCGATGCGTACGACGCTCATCGAATAGCAGATGGTGTCGGATGCATCGTCCACGCTGACAATGGCGGTGCCCGCGCCATCCCTGTTGCCCGGACCGGGGATTTCGGCGTTTCCGGTCATCGCAATGGTCCAGCTTGTCGATGCGGCGAGGGCGGGGCTGGTCGCACCGGCCATGCACAGGCCGGCCATGCACAGGGTAGTGACGCAGAGGGTGAGGCGATGGGTCATGGGGCATTCTCCCGTGGTTATGGCCGTCGAGCATCGGCGGGAGGGGTGCTTGACCCTACCCCGCCAGTACAAGAATGCCGACCCCGGCAAGGGGGCGGCATCAAAAGGACGCCGCCACCGGCCATGAACCGCAGCTATGAAAGTCGCGGGTGGACCATTCGCAGCGGATCCTGCTGCGGTCGATGGCCCAATTTGTCAGTGCGGTACCCGGATAATGGAGGTACGCGCTAGTTCATGATACGAACCGGCACCTGCCGGTTATGCCCGTGCGGGAACCTCAGCGCGCCGCTTGCGCATCGCGCTGCCCACGGCGCCGAAGCCGATGATCATCATCGCCCATGTGGCGGGTTCCGGCACCAGTCCGGCGGGGGTGACGGATATTATGACGGCGGTAAAACTCTCCCTTGAAGGCCGCAAGTAAAAGGAGAGTTCGCCATGAGGGACGGTGAGGTCGTCGTCATTGTTCAGATCGTCGAACGGTCCCTGCCACAGCGGAGAAGGGAAGCTGGTCGGCAGGGCCGTGCCGGAAATCCAGGCATTGCGCGGGTCCCAGATTGACAGCGAAATATACCGTGAACCTGACAGCGCACCGATACCAAAGCCATCTTCTTCATCACCGCCAAAAGCGTCGGTAATGCCGCCCTCGCCCCCGACCGAATAGGATTGGCCCAAAAAGTTGAGGCTGAGTGTGAATGAGGGATGTTCGAAACCGGCGCTATTATATTCTTTTTCGTATAAAACCGTGTTTGGCGTGAGGCTGTCATCATAAGAGAAGCTGCCGTTGATCATCGTGCCGGCGGGAACAAGGGCGTCGACCTGATCGACCCGGGCGATATAATCGAAAATGCGGATGGCCGCCGAAGCCGGCGCAACGGCAGAGAGTGCCGCCAGAGCGGCGATGGCGAGTTTCATGATCTTCATTACGGCCCCCGATTTGATAGTGATCCTTCACTATCGCGGAGTGGCCCTATATCAACCATGAACTTCTTGCTTTTGTTTCATTTTGGCGCATTTCCGGCACTTGTATCGCAAGGTTCGGCGCAATGACGTATCGGACTGGCAAAGAGGAAGCAGGCGGCCACTCGATTCTGCCGCCTGCCGTTAACTATTGAATCTGTCTGTCGTGTAGCCGGATTATTGGCAGCGGATTTTGCTGCGGTCGATGGCGCGGCCTGCCAGCGCGCCGCCCGCGGCGCCGAGGATGGTGCCCAGCGTCTTGCTGCCGCCCGGTGCGATGATGTTGCCGAGCACGCCACCCGCGAGGCCACCGACGATCAGGCCGGTCGTGCCGTCGGGCTTCTTGCAATAATAGCGGCCGTCGCGGTCGCGATAGATGCGGTCATTGTCGCGCAGATAATAATCGCCGCCCTGATAGCGATCGCTGGCATGGGCGGGGCGGCCATAGCCATATCCGTTGCCATAATCATTGCAGGCAGCGAGAGGGAGGGTGGCGGCGGCAAGGGCGGCGGTGCAAAGGGTGGCGCGACGGATCATTGAAGTCTCTCCCGTGGTGGTTCTCTGGGGTAACGCTTTGCGGGCGGAGGGGTTCCCCGGCAAGTGAGGAACTGGAGGGTATCGTAATGCAAGCGTCATTCTTCAGTTTGGGGATTCTCTGGTACTGAAGTTCGTCCCAGGCCGAACGTGAACATCATTGGGAATGTAAAGGTCGAGGGGCAGGTGGCGCAGTTTCGGCCGGGAGTTCAAGTTGGGCTGGAATGACAGTCGCTGCTATCGAAGCGCGCGGTCAGCCATAGGGGTTGAGCGCGGACGGGCGTCTGGCACCGGGGCGACGGGTGGTCGTAACCGGCATGTCCGGGCCGCTTCCTTCCATCGCCATCAGCGCGGCAATTCGTTTTTCGGTGGCGGGATGGGTCGAGAACATTTCCGATATGCTGGTCGGCACGATATAGAGCTGTGCCGCAGCCGGGTTATGCATGGCCGTCTGGTTGGGGATGCGCTGCGCGGGGTCTGCTATGCGGGCCAACGCTGATGCCAGTGCCCGGGGGGAGCCGCAGATTTCGGCGCCCGCGCGATCGGCACCATATTCCCGTGTCCGGCTGATCGCCATCTGGACGATCATGGCGGCGAACGGGGCGATGAACACCGCCAGCAATCCGGCCGCCGGATGGGGCCCCTGACCATTGCCGCCCCGGAAGAACAGGCCGAAATTGGCGATCATCGAAATGGCGCCCGCAATGGTGGCGACCATGGTCATGATAAGTGTGTCGCGGTTGCGGACATGGCCGAGCTCATGCGCCATGACACCCGCCAGTTCGTCGCGCGAGAGCATGGAGAGAAGGCCGGTGGTCGCGGCCACGGCGGCGTGATCGGGATCGCGACCGGTGGCAAACGCATTGGGGCTGGGGTCTTCGACGATATAGACTTTCGGCATCGGCAGACCTCCGCGCCGGGCCAGTTCTGCCACAAGTCCGTAGAATTCGGGCGCGCTGCCTTCATCGACCTGCCGGGCATGGTGCATCGACAGGACGATTTTGTCGGCGTTCCAATATGTGAACAGGTTCATGCCCGCAGCGACCACAAGGGCAATCATCGCGCCGCCCGTGCCGCCGAACATATAGCCCAGGCTCATGAACAGCGCCGTCAGCGCCGCAAGCAACATGGCCGTCTTAACCCCGTTCACCTAACCGATCTCCTTGCACATCTTGCCCGATGTAGGAAGCGGTGCGGGGCGGTGCAATGTGTTGCGGTTACCGGCAGTCCATGGGAGCCGGACCCTCAGATGTGGGCATCACCGAGAGGTGAGGGTCGGCGATCAGTCGTCCGCCATCCGGCGTGGAAATAACGACGTTTTTGCGTCCGCGACGGATCAGGTCACGTGCGATGAGCAGCGCATCGGGCTGGGAGTGTGCGCAGACGACCGTGGTGCCGCTTCCTTCGAACCGAATCCTGTAAGGCATGGCTTCCTCTTGCCTGACGACGGAAGAAGCGATGTTGGCGCGATCGGGCTGAGGAGGACATTGATCCAGGTCAAAGATGTTGTGCTGTGTCTGCCCTGTTTCCCGGATCAGAGGCCGCGATCCATCAATATCTCCAGCACCTGTATCTTGAACGCGTTGCGTCGTTTCGCACGAGCCCTGAGAAGAATCGGCATGTCCTTTTGCGCAAGTGCGTGGATGATGTCGGTCCTGTTGACGATATCCCGTTCCGCGGATGGCCGTCGCGGCACGGGGGCCAGTGCCCGATAGCGGTCAGTCAGGCTCCAGAGGCGAAGGGCCTCGCGAACGATGATCTTGTCGGGAGAGAGGTTGAAAATGCTTTCCTGAAATTCGCGATGGCGCTTCCACCATTCGGCGCGGTTGCCTGCGTTCAGAAGCTGTTCCAGTGCCTTATCATGCGCGCGGATCTCGGTGAGCTTCTCCTTCGAGGACCACTCGATGGTGTTGAGCAGTTCGGTTTCGATAAGGTCGCGCAGCCGGAAAAGCTGGCGGGCTTCGGACGAGGAAAAACGGGCGACGAAAAATCCCGATTGGGATCATGCTCGACCAGCCCTTCGGCGAAGAGCATTTTCAGCGCTTCGCGAACGGGCACGCGGCTTGATTCGAACTGGATCGCCAGCTTGGTCTGGCCAAGGCGCAGGCCAGGCGCATGAACGCCCGTCGCGATCATTGCGTGTAACTGGCTTGCAATGGTTGAAGGGACCACCTTTTTGCTCTGGTCGACCTCTGTTTTGTTCTTGATCGCTGCCGCCATCGGAAAACCCCAAGTGAAAATCGATTCTGGCCAATGTGGCTTTCCAGCTAGGGTCAGGACCCATTGCTGACACCGTTGAGGCGCCCAAATGGCGATCCTATCGGGCCGAATGGCCCGCTGGGAAGGCTGGTTGCCTTTCCAAGGGCCATTGGGTTCGAGAG
>SBGG01000051.1 GCA_006226685.1 Sphingomonadales bacterium | reverse complement strand
CAACCAAACCCAAAAATGTAGTGGTAACACTCGCGCCGGTGCGTGCATGTCATTGAACAAAAATGCCTTTTCCAAAAGCACTGTTCAAGTTGGGCTTTACGTCGTGCAAACCAGTGAAAAGGTGATCCAGCGCTGTATTCTTATGACCACCGATCCGGGCGATTTGGTGCTCGATATAACCTGTGGATCTGGCACGACTGCGGTTACCGCCGAACGGTGGGGGCGCCGCTGGATTACCGTTGACACCTCTCGTGTCCCGTTGGCGTTGGCGCGCCAACGGCTGCTTACGAGCGCGTTTCCTTGGTACAAACTGAAAGAGCCGGTGAAGGGGCCGGCGGGCGGGTTTGTCTATGAGCGCAAACTAAATCGAAAAGGCGACGAAACAGGCGGACTGGTTCCGCGCATCATGCTCAAGGCGATTGCCAATAATGAGGAGCCTGAAACTGTAACGTTGGTTGACCAACCCGAGGTCAGTAACAAAGTAACTCGCGTGTGTGGCCCCTTCACAGTAGAGGCTACCATTCAGGCCGCTATGAGCATGGACGACGACCTGCCGGAGCAGCCGTCCCAGCCGCAATCGAGTAGTCCACGCGCGTATCTCGATCGCATGATTGAAGTGCTTCGACAGAGCAAAACACTCCGCTTGCCGGGTAACGTGACGCTCGAACTCGAAACGGTCAGCCCGCTTGCCGATCGTGAATATCTTCATGCCGAAGGGATCGCCCGCGATGGCACGGAGAAGCGCATTGCCTTCGTGTTTGGCCCGGAGGATGGGGCGATCGGCTCCGAATATGTGTTCAACGCTCATACCGAGGCATTGCAGCAGGGCTACAGCCAGCTTTTCTTGTTCGGCTTCGCCATTCAGGCAAAGGCACGCGAAATGCTCGAAAAGCTGAAGCTGCCGACAACCTATGTCGCGGTTGCGCCGGACGTGGTGATGTCCGACCTGCTCAAGACAACCAGATCGAGCGAGATTTTCTCCATCACCGGCCTGCCCGATGTGGACGTGGTTTCGGCGGGCGAGAAGGACGGCGAAACGCTCTATCGCGTGGTCATCAAGGGGTTGGACATCTTCCGGCCCGACACGATGGAAACGGACGAGATCAAGGGCGAGAACCTGCCCTGCTGGATGCTCGATACCAATTACAACGGCATGGCTTTCTTCGCTTCGCAGGTGTTTTTCCCCAAGACCAGCGCGTGGGATAATCTGCAAAAATCCCTGAAAGGGCAGTTTGCCGATAGTGTCTGGGAACACCTTGCAGGCACGGAAAGCGAGCCCTTCGCGGCTGGGGACAAGCAGCGCATCGCGGTCAAGGCGATTGACGAGCGCGGCAACGAACTGATGGTCGTCCGCACGATCGGAGGCGCGAACTGATGCCCGCTGCCCAGCCGCAAGAGGCACCGGCGACGGTCGCGGAAGTCGAATCTCCGATCATCAATTCGCCGTTTGTCGAGCCGCAGTGCCATTGGCAGATCGAGCGTGGCAAGCCGCCCGTAAAAGCCGATGGTCGCCGCCGTGCCAGCTACTTCTACCGGGTTCCCGAACACGCGGGCCGGGGGCGGCGTGGCCGCGCCGAAGCCGATCTCTTTGAGGATGCGAAGGGCGAAGAGGTCGAACTTCAGATCGTTAACCTCATCCGCGAACGGGTGAAGGAATGGCGCGAGGGCACACGATCTGGCGGCATCGCCTATGATGGCGCATCCGCCGTCACCAAGGAATTGCTCGACCTGTGGCGCAGCGAAGAACGGATGCAACGCCTGTTCTTCGCGCAGATCGAAGCCGCCGAAACGATCATCTTCCTGACCGAAGCGGCGGACATTTACCGCAAGGGCATCCCCGATGTGCCCAAGGACGAACCGGGAGTTGAGGCGAAAGCTGCCGGGATTCGGGCATTCCTTCGCTACGCCTGCAAGATGGCGACGGGATCGGGCAAAACCACGGTCATGGGGATGCTGTCGGCATGGTCTATCCTCAACCGCGTTGCCTCGCCCCGTGATGATCGCTTTTCCGATACCGTGCTGGTTGTTTGCCCGAACGTCACCATCCGCGAACGCCTGCAAGAACTCGACCCCGCACTTGGCGACGTGAGCCTCTATCGGACCCGCCAGCTTGTGCCCCCGCACCGCATGGAAGAATTGCGGCGCGGCGAAGTGATGATCGCCAATTGGCATCGGCTTGCGAAGAAGGAGACGAACAGCGTCAACGGCGATTCCGCCAAGGTCGTCAAAACGGGCGAGCCGGTGCAGGTCGTCAAGAATGCGGGCAAGGCGAACGAAAGCGTCGAAACCAAATACTTCGAATCCGATGCCGCATGGTTCAAGCGCATCCGCCGCGAACTCGGTTCGGGCAAAGGCCGCAGTTCACGATGGCTGATCTTCAACGATGAAGCGCACCACGCCTACCGACGCGGCGACACCGATGAAGATGCCCAGACGCTGGATGACGATAAGGAACTCGCCAAGAAGAACGCGCGCGAAGCGACGATCTGGATTGAGGGTCTGGACCGGATCAACAAGCTGGCGGCTGGGAGCAACCGGCGCGGCATCAACCTTTGCGTCGATCTGTCGGCCACCCCGTTCTACATTCAGGGTTCGGGCAATGAGGTCGGCCAGCCGTTCCCGTGGGTCGTTTCCGACTTTGGCCTGCTCGATGCGATCGAATCCGGCTTGGTCAAGATTCCCCAGTTGCCGTCGCGCGATGTGAGCGGCGCGGACGAGGCGGCCTATTTCAACATTTGGCGTTGGGTACAGGCGAAGGCGAAGGAGGACGGATTCGGCACGACCCTGACCCCGGAAATCGTGATGAACTACGCCAGCGCGCCCATCAATCTTCTCGCGGCAGAGTGGCATCGGGATTTCGTGCAGTGGGAGCAGACGAGCAAGGAGCAGCACAAGCATCCTGTGCCCCCGGTGTTCATCGTGGTCTGCCGCGATACCGCCGTGGCCAAGGAAGTGCATTCGTGGCTGGCAAACGGCAACGATAGCTATGGCGTCGCGCCCGAATGGTTCCGCAATACACCTGGGCAAGAGGTGACTGTCCGCATCGACTCCAAGGTGGTCGAGGACATTGAAGAGGGCGGCACCAAGGACGAAACCCGTCGCTTGCGCTTCATCCTCGACACGGTCGGCAAGGCTGAATGGCCGGGCGGCAAGGTGCCCGAAGAATGGTCGGAACTCGTCCGCAAGCACAACGACAAGGTCGCCAGCGAGGATAATGACGGTTCGCTCAAGTGGATCGACGAGCGGATTCCGCCGGGCCGCGATGTGCGCTGCATCGTATCGGTCGCCATGCTTGCCGAAGGCTGGGACGCGAACACGGTCAAGCACATCATCGGCCTGCGCCCCTTTGGCTCGCAGTTGCTTTGCGAGCAGGTGGTCGGACGCGCTCTGCGCCGCAAGAGCTATGCGCTCAACGAAGAGACGCAGATGTTTGCCGAGGAAACGGCAAAGGTCTTTGGCGTCCCGTTTGAACTGATCCCGTTCAAGGTTTCGCCTCCCGGTCCGACGCCGCCACAGCCCGAGCCGAACCACATCTATTCAGTGCCGGAAAAGGCGGAGTTCGCAATCACCTTCCCGGTCGTCACCGGCTATCATCAGTCCGGGCAATTCGATGTGTTTGTGGATTGGGATCAGGTGGCGAAAGTCACCATCGACCCGATGAAGATTCCTCAAATCGTCGAATTGACGCCACTCACCAGCCCCGATGGCGCGTTGGCGGCTTTCGGCCCGGGCGAAAAGCCCGTCCTATCATTGAAGGAGTGGCGGGCGCTTTTCCGTGAACAGCAGGTTGCGTTCCGGCTGGCGAAGGAAATCTGCTCACGCTGGGCCGCTGACAACGGCGCGGCGGCAGTGCCCATGCAGGTGCTGTTCCCCAAGGTCGCCTTTGCAGCCAAGCGCTTCCTTGCCGAGAAGTTGGACCGCAAGGGCGGAAGCCAGCCATGCGACGTTCTGCTAGTTGGCGAGTATATGCAGGCGGCGGTCGGCTCTCTGCTTGAGGCGATCAAGAAGGGCGCATCTACGGCAGATGCTGAGGTTGCCGTTGTGCCTCAAGGTGCGGCTGGGCGCGGCAGCACGCTCTTTGTCGATTTCCACACGACCAAGCCGATCTACCCGGTCACCAATTGTCACCTGAATGCGATGGTCGCCGATACGCAAAAATGGGAGCAGAGCGCGGCCTTCCTGCTGGATAGCCACCCCGGCGTTGTCCGCTGGGTCAAAAACGATCGGCTGGGATTTTTTATCCCCTACCGAAATCGCGGTGTCCCTGCCCGCTATATTCCCGACTTCATCGCCGTGACCGACAAGGGCTTGAACGTGATCGTCGAGATTAAGGGGCAGGTGACGGACAGCGCCGATGCCAAAGCGAAGGCTGCGGAGCGTTGGGCCGCTGCTGTCGATCGCCTCGGCCAGTACGGCGAGTGGCACTATCTGATGGTGACCGATCCGGGGCGCATGGCCGAAGAGATCAATCCCTTCGCTAAGGCTCAATGGAGTGAGGGACCATTCACGCTGACGCCTTAAGGTAGAAGCGGGAGAAAATTGCTGCAAAAAATTTGAGGGTAAGAACAGCCAAAACGCAGACAGGTTCCGACGGATGGACCGGCCACGCTCCAGCAAAATGTGGGGCAAAATGTGGGGCATGAATATCGAGATTGGCAAAAGGCAATTAAGAACATGGCTTTAATGTCATTGTTCGATTCAAGCCCTGCCACCATCCCTCTTATGGATGGCGCGCCCTTTCTCCCGTCAAATCGCTACCCGTCAGTTGGTGTTGTGGCCGCTATCTGCCTCCCAGAAAACCTGATTCTGCCGTCGAAAAATGGTTAAGAAGCGATACTGCATTAATCCATAATTTAGCATTGGACCCATAATATCCGCCTGACGCGTAACAGGCCGTTGCGTTGCAGAGCGTGGGACTGACGCGCGACGGCGACACCCATATCAACAGGGGGATTATTGTGACGAAGGCAGGCAGTGCGGCGGAGAAGCCGTTTGTTACCCTTTCGGACGAAAATTATCGGGTCTTTCCACGCATCCGGTCGATCATAGATCGTTTTGCCGGCAAGGCGCTGGAAAAGCTTTATGCTCAGATTGGCGGGCATGAAGAGGCTGCTGGTCTTCTTCCCACCGAAGAAATGCGGAAAGGCGCGGCCAAGGCGCAGTTGCGGCATTGGCAGGAGCTTTTTTCCGGTCCCTTTGATGCTGCGGCGGTGGGGCGTTCCGAAAAGATCGGCAGGGTTCATGCCCAGGTCGGCCTCTCGCCGTCCCTTTACATCGGCGGCTATGCCATGGTGCTGGAAGAACTTGTTACGCAGATGATGACGCAGGGGCTGCATACGCGCCTCAACGGGCGTCAGACCGGCGCGGTGGTCGGTACTCTCGTCAAGGCGGCATTGCTGGATATGGCGGCGGCGCTGGCCGCCTATTTCAAGGCGGAAGAAGAGGCGCGCGTCGCGACCATTAATTCGGTGGGTGATGCGCTGGCCAAGATCGCGACGGGCGACCTGCGGGTGCAGCTTGACGAATTGCCGGAAACCTACAGCCGCATGGCCGAGGATTTTCACAATATGCGCCATCAGTTCAGCGATATGGTGAGCCAGATGGCCAATGCAGCCGATAATATCGATACCGGTTCAGGAGAGATCAGCGCGGCCGCTCATGATCTGGCGATCCGTACGGAGCGGCAGGCCGAGGTGCTGGCCCGCACGTCCGAGGTGATGCGCGAAATCACGCAGGGTGTGCAGGTCACTGCGGCCAATGCCAAGGATGTGGACGCCAGTGTGTCCTCTGCCAATGAACAGGCGCGACAGGGTGGTGAAATCGTCAAGGACGCCGTTGTGGCGATGGACAAGATCAAGGCATCGTCGGAGGAAATCGCGCAGATCACCGAGGTGATCGAAGCGATCGCGTTCCAGACCAACCTGCTGGCCCTCAACGCCGGCGTCGAGGCTGCGCGGGCCGGGGAGGCCGGCAAGGGATTCGCCGTGGTCGCAAGCGAGGTCAGGGCATTGGCCCATCGCACCACGGAATCGGCGAAAAACATCAAGGAACTGATTGGGAAGTCAGGGACCGATGTCATTCAGGGGGTCGATCTGGTCGGCAGAACCGGGACCGCGCTCGAACAGATTATTCGCAAGGTGAGCGAGGCGACCTCGCAAGCGCGGGAAATCGCGACGCTGGCCGATACTCAGGCAACCAGCCTGCAACAGGTCAGTAATGAGATCGAGCAGATGGATTTCACCACTCAGCAGAATGCGGCGATGGTCGAGGAATCGAACGCGGCGGCCCGTGCGTTGTCGAATGAAGCCAGCCTGCTTACCCGGATCGTCGGTCAGTTCACGCTGGAACGGCGTGGGGATTTTCGGGACTTTGATCCGTCGATGAGTGTGGATCGCACGGCCGAGGCGGATCTGGGGATGCATAAGGTCGCCAATTATAGGTGATTGATGCCGGAGGCGGGGCACCCGAAGCGGTTACGCATCCAATTTTCGGGCAGTCACGGGGCTTTCCGGGCAGCTAGAGCGCGCGTATCCAATATTGCATTGGGTGCGCGCTGTCTTGTGGCTGGTCGATGTCTTTCCAATCGAAATCGGTGACCATGCCATCCATGGGGGTATAGCCGCGTGCACGCCAGAATGGATGAAGATCGCGCGCCTTTTCTGGTCTGAGCGGGTGGTTTGCGGGGCGGACCACGGCGCAGAAACAGGTGTGGGTTGCTCCGGCGGCGCGGGCGGCGGCCTCGCGGGCTTCGAAAAAGCTATGGCCTATGCCCAGTCCCCGATATTCGGAGAGCAACACGGACTCGCCAAAATAGAACAGGCGCTCCATATCGAATCCACGTTTGATGAAGGGGGCCCGGAATGCCTCTTTCTGCCCGGTCATGGGGGAGGCTGTGGCGGCTCCCACCGTCTTTCCATCGACTTTGGCGATCACCAGAACCGATCCCGGTTCCTTCATGAACTCGCGGAGATAAGTTTCCTCATAAGTTTCGGTGCCGTCATAGAGATAGGGCCATTCGCGAAACACGGCGAGGCGTAACCGCGCGAGCGAGGGCAAGGCGGCATATCGCTCCGCCGGATCGGTGAGGCTGAAAATCTGTGCCTTCATGAAACCTGCGCGATCCAGTCGGCAAGATTGTAAAAGGTGGAAACGCGCGCGATTTCGTCGTCCCGGATTTCCAGAAACGCCCCGGCGGGCAGGATATAGTTCTGGCCATGGGCAGGAGGCAGGCCCTCGTCGGCCTGCTTATAGATGCCGTGCACAATAAATTCGGCAGCGGCACGGTTGCCGTCGTCGCTCGCCATCACGACGATGTCGCGCAGTTGTTCCGAATAGGCCGAATCCATTCTGCTCATGAAAGCGCGGAACGCATCCCTGCCGATTTCGCGCCCGCCCTGATTAATGTCATGGGCGACATCATCGGCGAGGCAGGCCAGCATCGCGTCGAAATCATGGGCGTTGAAGGCGTCATAATATCGGGAGACGAGGGCGATCGCGGCTTCGCTGCTGGTCGGCATGATGCTGGTTTTCCTTTGAAATGACGGATTGCAATAAAGGGATGGAGCAATGCCTGTCCAGCTGCGTTCCCGGGTGGAATATTGTCTCGTGAGAGCTTTTTTCGCGGGTGCAGCATTTTTGCGCAAAATGCATATTGCAACGGCGCCAGAATTGGTGACTATGGTGTCATGGCGGTTGACAAGAGCTTCTTCGATGAAATGTTTGACGAGGCAGGGGTACCACGGGAGGCGTTCGCTTCCTACTATGAGTGGTTCGCCGATCAGGACCCGGCCCAGCTGCTGAAAAAGACCGCGCAGGCGGAAGATCTGTTTCGCAAAACGGGTATAACTTTCGCAGTTTACGGTCAGCAGGAAGCCGAAGAGCGCCTGATTCCGTTCGATATTGTACCGCGCATCATTGCGGCGGCGGAATGGGCCAGGCTTTCTCGCGGGATCGAACAGCGCGTGCGGGCGATGAATACCTTCCTCCATGATATTTATCATCGGCAGGAAATCGTCCGTGCCGGGCGCCTGCCCGAGCATATGGTAAGCCAGAACAGCGCTTTTCTTGACAAGATGATCGGCTTCACACCGCCCGGAGGCATTTACGGCCATATCGTCGGCGTCGATCTGGTCCGCACCGGTCCCAATGAATTTTATGCGCTGGAAGACAATGCGCGCACGCCGTCCGGGGTTTCCTACATGCTGGAAAACCGGGAAACGATGATGAGCATGTTCCCCGAACTGTTTTCCAGCATCAAGGTGCGGCAGGTTTCCGATTATCCGAAAAAGCTGCGCCGGTCGCTTTCGGCCAGCGCGCCGCCCAAATGCACCAGCGGGAAACCCGTGGTCGCTGTGCTGACGCCCGGTATCTACAACAGCGCCTATTTCGAACATGCGTTCCTCGCCGATCAGATGGGGGCCGAGCTGGTCGAAGGGCATGATTTGCGGATCGTCGATGGCCGTGTCGCCATGCGTACCACGCGGGGCTATCGCGCGATCGACGTGCTCTACCGCCGTCTCGATGACGATTATCTCGATCCGCTGACGTTCCGGCCGGATTCGGTGCTGGGCGTTCCGGGGATCATGGATGTCTATATGTCCGGCGGTATCACCATCGCCAATGCGCCGGGTACCGGTATTGTCGATGACAAGGCGATCTACAGCTATATTCCTGACATCATCCGTTTCTATATGGGTGAGGAGCCGCTCCTCCAGAATGTGCCGACATGGCGGTGTTCCGAAGCGGATTCGCTCGCCTATGTGCTCGATCATCTTTCCGAACTGGTGGTGAAGGAAGTGCATGGATCGGGCGGATACGGAATGCTGGTGGGCCCGGCGGCAAGCAAGCGGGAGCTATCGACCTTCGCGGCGAAGCTGCGGCGTCATCCCGGTAATTATATTGCCCAGCCGACGCTGGCGCTTTCGACCGTGCCGATCCTGACAAAGAAGGGACTGACGCCGCGCCATGTCGATTTGCGGCCCTTCGTCCTTGTCTCACCCGACAAGATCGAGATCACGCCGGGAGGACTTACGCGCGTGGCGCTGAAAAAAGGGTCGCTGGTCGTCAATTCGAGCCAGGGAGGCGGCACCAAGGATAGCTGGGTGCTGGAGGACTGATGACGACGCTCGGAAAAACCGCTGGAGGCCTGTTCTGGATGTTCCGCTATCTGGAGCGGAGCGAGAATCTGGCGCGCCTGATCGAAGCAGGATTGCGCATCTCGCTGACCCGGGGCGGGGCAGCCAGTGAGGAATGGCGATCGGTGATTTCGACCGCCGGTCTGACCGAAGCTTTCGAAAGCGCGCATGGCGAGGATTATACCGCCGCCCATGTGGTCAATTTTCTGCTGCGGGACCGGAGCCACGGCAGTTCGGTTCTCTGCATGACGGAGCGCGCGCGCGACAATGGCCGCATCGTGCGCACCGCGATTACGCGGGAAGTGTGGGAGGCCACGAACGAATGCTATATCACCGTCCGTACCATGCTGGCGCGTCCGGTGCGCGAGGCGGACCTTCCCGATATATTGGGTTCGATCCGGCGGCAGAGCGCGCTGGTGCGCGGGGCCTTGCACGGCACGATGCTACGCAACGACATTTATAATTTCGCGCGCATCGGCACTTTTCTGGAACGTGCGGACAACAGTGCGCGCATTCTTGACGTCAAATATTATCTGCTGCTGCCGACCATCGCCCATGTCGGATCGACGATGGACATCGGTCAGTGGGAAACGGTGCTGCGGTCGCTTTCCGCTCTGCACAGTTTCCGCTGGCTCAACCCGGGCGACCCGAAGCCGATCGACATTGCCAGTTTCCTGATCCTTGACGGGCGCTTTCCTCGTTCGATTCTCTTCTGCATCCGTAAGATCGAGGAAAATCTCCACTGGCTGGAACGCGAATATGGCGAGACATGCGGCAGCCAGCAGTTGGCTCGTCAGTTGCTTGGCAGCATAGAACAAGCCTCGATCGAGAAGATTTTCGAAACCGGCCTGCATGAATTTCTGCAGGGCTTCATGGTCGAAAATCGCGCGCTCGCCGAGCAGATTAATACCGATTATCGCTTCACTGGGTAGATTATCATACCCCTTAATGGACAGCCGCGCCGATGAGGATTTCTATTCGCCACACGACCTCCTATCATTTCGATCAGCCGGTACCCTATGCGTTACAGCGTTTGCGGTTAATGCCGAAACATTCGGCGGGGCAGCAGGTTCTTCGCTGGGACATGCAGGTCGATGGTGGGCGGTGTGAGGCCGAATATGACGATCCCAATCTCAACCATGTGTCGCTGCTGCTTGTCGATGACGGGGCGCAGCAAGTGCATATCGAATGTACCGGGGAGGTCGAGACCGATCCGAATTTTCAGGGCGTGATCGGCAGGCATTATGGCTGCACTCCGCTCTGGTTGTTTCGCAAGCCGACGCCGCTGACCGAGGCTGGGGCGGAAATCAAGGCGCTGGCGAGCAAGGCGAGGGCGTTTGAGGCCGGTAGCGACATCGCCCGACTACATGAATTGTCTGCTCTCATCCTTTCGGCCGTACCCTATGAGATCGGTTCGACCCATGTCGCGACCACGGCGGAAGAGGCCGCACGGGATAAACGGGGCGTTTGTCAGGACCATGCGCATATCTTCATCGCGGCGGCACGCCTGCTGGGGTTTCCTGCACGCTATGTGAGCGGATATCTGTTCATGGAAGGAATCCCGGAGCAGGAGGCCGGCCATGGCTGGGCTGAGGTGTGGGTCGATGCTCTGGGCTGGGTCGGATTCGATATTTCCAACGGGATCAGCCCGGATGAACGTTATGTCCGGGTGGCCACCGGGCGCGATTATGCCGATGCGGCGCCGGTTCGATCCATGTCATTCGGCGCGCGCGATCACAACATGGTGGTAAGTCTTCGCGTCGATCAGTAACAGGGGCCGGCAAGGGCACCTGAAGGGGCCATAAGGATAATAAGGGAAGCATATGACCTATTGCGTGGGCATGCAGCTTGATGCGGGCCTCATCTTCATGTCGGATACGCGCACCAACGCCGGCATCGATAATATCTCGACCTTTCGCAAGATGTTCACCTGGGAAGTGCCGGGAGAGCGGGTCATCACCATATTGTCTGCGGGTAATCTCGCCACCACCCAGTCCGTGGTCAGCCAGCTTGAAGAGCGCAGCAAGGTGCCGCATGAGCGCCGCCCCTCTCTGCTGGAGGCTCCGACCATGTTTCAGGTCGCGAACCTGATCGGGGAAACGCTGCGCGATACGATTCGCGGCGGTGCGCTGGCGAATGGTGCGAATGCGGAAACGCAGTTCGGCGCGACTTTCATCGTCGGCGGCCAGATCAAGGGCATGCCGCCGCGCCTTTTCCTGATCTATCCGGAAGGGAATTTTATCGAGGCGACGAAGGACACGCCCTTTTTCCAGAGCGGCGAAACCAAATATGGCCGCCCGATCCTGGTAAGGGCCTATGAGCCCGGCCTTTCCTTCGCTGAGGCCACCAAATTGCTGATGGTGTCGTTCGATTCCACATTGAAGGCCAATTTGTCCGTTGGTTTGCCCTTTGATCTCCAGATCGTCCCGGCTGGTGAATGCCGGATCGGCCTTGAAACGCGGATTGACGCAGATGACCCCTATTATAACGAAATTTCAAAGGGTTGGGGGAATGCCCTGAAGCAGGCTTTTCGATCTCTTCCGGATTTCGAGCTGCATCTTCAATAGGCACGCAGCACTCGGGAACGTGCCGTTCCGGGGCGTTCTGGCCATTGCGGACTTCTCCGGGCTTGCCCTGACGGGTTCGGGCTCTATGATCGCGCATCCGGTCGGGGGTGCAACAATCCGGGAACAGGTCGCATGGTTTTTTGGCAAACGCCTGCATTCGTCATGATGCTGGGCTATCTGCTCGGATCGATTCCGTTTGGCATGGTGCTGACGCGTATCGCCGGGGCGGGGGATTTACGGGCAATCGGTTCCGGCAATATCGGTGCGACCAATGTGTTGCGTACCGGGCGCAAGGGGCTGGCTGCGGCAACATTGTTGCTCGATCTGGCGAAGGGGGCGCTCGCGGTGGCGCTGGGCGCGCGTCTGATGGGTGTGGATTCGCTGGTCAATGGCGGGGCGATGGCCGGGGTCATGGCCTTTATCGGCCATTGTTATCCGTTGTGGTTGCGTTTCTCCGGCGGCAAGGGCGTCGCGACGATGATGGGCGTGGTGCTGGGTTTGGCCTGGCCGATCGGCCTGATCTTCGCGCTGGTCTGGCTCGGTATGCTGGCAATCACCCGTATTTCTTCAGCGGGCGGTGTGAGTGCGGCTTTGTCTGCGCCGGTCGCTTGTATCGCGCTGGGACGGCTTGACCTTTTTGCGCCGATCGCGGCGATGGCGCTGATCGTGCTGTGGCGGCACCGCGCCAATATCTCCCGCATGATGAAGGGCGAGGAACCGCGTATCGGCGGTAGCCGGGCCTGATCGCGTGACGAAGGGGCAGGGGCGCGACCTCTGACATGAATCAAGAACGGTTTGATCGCATCCGCCTTGCCCGGTCCGAGGGTATTGGGTCGGTTGGTTTCCGCCGGTTGCTGGCGCGTTTCGGTAGCGCCGGCGATGCCCTGAGGGCTTTGCCCGACCTTGCCCGACGCGGGGGCAGGGCGCCTGTCCTTGCCGATCTGGACAGGATTGCGCGGGAGGTGAACAGGGCAAGCGCACTGGGAGCGGTCTGGCTCATTCAGGGCGATCGGGAGTATCCGGCCTTGCTGGCGCAAATACCGGATGCACCGCCGGTTCTGATGGCGATGGGAGATGTGTCGCTCGCCCGTCGGCGGTGCGTCGCCATGGTGGGCGCGCGCAATGCGTCGGCTGCGGCCTGTCGTTTCGCGCGCATGGTGGCGCGCGACCTCGCTGCTCAGGAGGTGGCGGTGGTGTCCGGGCTGGCGCGCGGCATCGATACGGCGGCGCATCGGGGGGCTCTGGGCGAGGCGGGTGAAAGGGCAGCTGGCCCGACGATCGGCGTGATCGCCAGCGGCATCGACATCGCCTATCCGCCGGAAAATGCAGCCTTGCAGGAAAGGATCGCGACCGAAGGCCTGCTCCTCGCCGAACAGCCTCTTGGCGCGGAACCGCGCGCGCGCAATTTTCCGCATCGCAATCGGGTCATCGCCGGCTTGTCGCTGGCGACGCTGGTGGTTGAGGCGGCGCCGAAATCCGGTTCGCTCATCACCGCGCGGCTGGCCGGCGATTATGGCCGCGACGTTCTTGCGGTGCCGGGATCGCCGCTCGACCCGAGGGCGCAAGGCTGCAACCTGCTGATCCGTGACGGGGCGGTGCTGATCCAGTCGGCCGCCGACGTGATTGAGGCGATTTCTCCGGTAGATGATCGAAGCCCGCGCCTGCCTTTCGGGGAAGACCTCGTTTCCCCGCCGCAGATCGTGGCGGAGCCTGAGGAGCGGGAGCGGAACCTCGTGATTCGTCTTCTCGGCGCCGCCCCCGTGTCGGTGGATGAGGTCATCCGCCAATCCGGGCTGGACCCGGCCATGGTGCGGGCGGTGCTGCTCGATCTGGAGCTGGCGGGGCGGCTAGAGCGTCAGCCGGGAGGATGGGTGGCGCTGCTCTAAAAGGGAGTCGAAGGGGCGAGGATACTATCGCCGACCGGGTGCCGTGAAAAACAAAGAAAGCGGTTATGGGCAACAGGTGTCTTGACGTGGGCCCTTATCCCCCTACACCCTCGCGCATACGTAAGAGGGACCAGAAAAGCCTACTCATGCAGCTTGTCATCGTAGAATCTCCCGCCAAGGCTAAAACCATCGAGAAATATCTGGGTGGCGATTTCCATGTGCTCGCCTCCTATGGTCATGTTCGCGACCTGCCCGCTAAGGACGGGTCGGTCGATCCCGATCATGATTTTGCGATGAGCTGGGAAAATTATGGCGACAAGGGGCGGCAGCTCAAGGCCATTACCGACGAGGCGAAAAAGGCCGACCGTCTGATCCTCGCGACTGACCCTGATCGCGAGGGAGAAGCGATCAGCTGGCATGTGCTGGAGGTGCTGAAGGCGAAGAAGGCGGTGCCGCAAAAGGTTGATCGCGTGACCTTTAACGCGATCACCAAACAGGCGGTGACCGACGCGATGGCCCATCCGCGCGCGCTCGATGAGGATCTCATCGATGCCTATCGCGCCCGGCGTGCGCTCGATTATCTTGTGGGTTTCACGCTTTCCCCGGTATTGTGGCGCAAGCTGCCCGGTGCGAAATCGGCGGGCCGCGTTCAGTCGGTCGCGCTGCGCCTCGTGGTGGAGCGGGAGCGCGAGATCGAAACCTTCGTGCCGCAGGAATATTGGTCCGTCGCCGCCGACATGGAGCAGGACGGGCGGGCCTTCACCGCGCGTCTCGTCAAATGGAAGGGCGAGAAGATCGATCGCCTGTCGATTGGCAAGGAAGGTGACGCGCTCGCCGCCAAGGCCGATGTCGAGGGCGGACGCTTCACGGTCGAAAGCGTCGAGACCAAGCCGGTCACGCGCAACCCTCCGCCGCCCTTCACCACATCGACCCTGCAACAGGAAGCCGCGCGCAAGCTCGGCTTTTCGGCCAGTCACACGATGCGGATCGCACAGGCGCTTTATGAGGACGGCGCGATCACCTATATGCGTACCGATGGCGTGCAGATGGACGGCAGCGCCATTTCCGCCGCGCGCAAGGCAATTGCGGACCGCTATGACGGCGGATATCTCCCCGACAAGCCGCGCCAGTACCAGACCAAGGCGAAAAATGCGCAGGAAGCGCACGAAGCGATCCGCCCGACCGATTTTTCGCGGGATCATGCGGGCAGCGGCGATCATGCCAGGCTTTACGACCTGATTTTCAAGCGCGCGCTGGCGAGCCAGATGGCTTCGGCACGGCTGGAACGCACGGTGGTCGAAATGCTTGATGGCACCGGTCAGCATGGGCTGCGCGCGACTGGTCAGGTCGTGATCTTTCCCGGCTTCCTCTCGCTCTATGAAGAAGGCCGCGACGATGCCGAGGACGACGACAGCAAGCTGCTGCCGCGCCTTTCCGCGGGCGACGTTCCGGCGAAAAAGGCGGTTACCGCCGAACAGCATTTTACCCAGCCGCCGCCACGCTATAGCGAGGCAAGCCTCGTCAAGCGGCTGGAGGAACTGGGCATTGGCCGCCCGTCGACCTATGCCTCGACCATTCAGGTGCTGAAGGACCGCGATTATGTGCGGGTCGAGAAGAACCGTTTCTTCGCGGAAGAGAGCGGAAGGCTGGTGACAGCGTTCCTCGAACGCTTTTTCGAACGCTATGTCTCCTATGATTTCACGGCGGGTCTTGAGGAGGAACTGGACGATATTTCGGGCGGCCGCGCCCAGTGGCAGCAGGTGCTTGAAGCCTTCTGGCGCGATTTCAAGCCCAAGACCGCCGAGGTGATGGAGAAGAAGCCCTCCGACATCACCGCCGATCTCGACAAGTTTCTCGAACCGCTGCTGTTCCCCGACAAGGGCGACGGCACGGACCCGCGCGCCTGCCCGATGTGCGGGGACGGCAAGCTGGCATTGCGCGGCGGGCGTTTCGGTGCGTTTATTGCCTGCTCCAACTATCCTGAATGCAAGTTCACCCGCAAATTCGGCCAGCGTGGCGCCGATGCCGGTGGGGACAGCGGGCCGCAGATATTGGGCAAGCATCCCGAAACGGGGGAAGATATTGTCCGCAAGTCCGGCCGCTTCGGGCCTTATATCGAAATGGGAACGGGTAAAGAGGCCGCGCGCTCTTCGATCCCGAAGGATCTGGGGGACGAAGGGCTGACCCTCGACTGGGCGGTGAAGCTGTTGTCCTTGCCGCGCACCATCGGCAATCATCCCGAAAGCGGCAAACCGATTACCGCCAGCATCGGTCGTTATGGCCCTTATCTGGCCCATGACGGCAAATATGCGCGGCTTTCATCGACTGCCGAGATTTTCGAAACCGGCATGAATGCGGCCGTCGTCAAGCTGGCCGAGGCGGCGGAGAAGGGGCCACGTCGCGGTGCTGCTGCTCGCGAGCCGTTGAAGGTGCTGGGCAAGCATCCGCGCACCGAGGCGGAAATCAAGCTGATGGAGGGGCGTTACGGCCCTTATGTCACGGACGGGACCACCAATGCGACTTTGCCGAAAACGGTGGAGCCCAATGCGCTGACGCTGGAAGAGGCCGCGCAACTGATTGATGACCGCGCCGCCAAGGGCCCGGCCAAGAAGGGCGCGAAGAAGGCGGCGGCGAAGAAAGCGCCCGCGAAGAA
>SBGG01000037.1 GCA_006226685.1 Sphingomonadales bacterium | reverse complement strand
CCACCCGCTACGACAAGACCGTCCTATCGTTCGAGAGCTTCCTCAACCTTGCCGCCGCACGCCTATGGCTGAAGTCTTTTGTCAACGCGACCTAGTGTTTCTGATAGGTTTTATCCCTTGATCCCATCCCCGCGCCGCAATAGCATGGCCTTATGGAGAGAACTGGTGACATGCTCGCCGCCCGCAAGAACGAAGCCTGCGAAAACAAGAACATAACAGATTTCGCTTCTCGTGCTGACAGGCCAATTTCAACCGCTATCGGTCTTGTGTCCGATATTCGGTCCGCAGCGGAGGCGTTGCGCGACATTGCAAGGGAGTGCGGCAATTTCCGCGTCGCCGCCTGCGCCAATATCGCATCGAAAACGCCCATGTGCGACGCCGATGGCGAAGTGCTGGCCAGTTCCGTTTTCGGCTGGCCGGCGTCCAAGGATCAATGGTGGAAAAAACCGTTGCTGGCGCTCAGCTCTCCGCTGACTTTCGCCTGCCGGTATGAAAATGAGCCTTTCTGGGCCAATTCCAGCGGCATTTACACCCGTGCCCACAACCCCCTGCTCGATCAGATCGACCTGTCGCAATTTAACGACGAAGTAAACGCCCGGGCCGTTATCGTCGTTCCCATCCATATGCCGTTCGGCCAGATCGCCGCCGTCAGTTTTTCACCAATGAACAACCGCCGGGACAACCTCGCCAAAGAATTTGAACTATATAGCGATCAACTGGAATATCATTCCCGTCGCTTCATCAACGGCTATACCCGCACCACCAGCCAGCGGCCGTGGATCCCGAAAAATTGCCGCCTGTCGAAAAGAGAGGTCGAATGCCTCCGTTGGGCCGCTGTCGGGAAGACCGATGTCGAAATCGCGCTCATCCTCAATCGCAGTTGCGCGACCGTGCGCTTCCATATTCACAATGCGGCGGTCAAGCTGGAAGCCGTCAACCGCAGCCAGACCGTATTCAAGGCCAGTCAGCTCGGCTATCTCGGCAATGTCGCGGCGGTCATCGCCCAACCCACCGGGGGCGTGGCGGCGGCTGGCGCGTCATCCCCATCGACCTGACGCAAAAGCGCGCGCCCTCCGGCCGCTCACGCCATCACGATCGCAAATGAAGAAAAACCGGCCGGATAACTGGCCGGTTTTCTTTTGCGCTCCATCTCGCAGGCAAACGCGGCAAAATCAGGCAACCTATGCTTTCTTACAGAAGAATTCGCGCTTTGCCTTTCTCATAGTGGTCAGCGAAACCAACAAGCGAGAGGTTACAACAGTGAGCGCCACGGCGATAGCGGACGGATTATTCAGGGCTTTGCCCGAACCCACGCTGATCGGCGGTCGCAACCGGGAGACCGGGCGGATCGTCTTCCCTTGCCCTGCCGACAGAGACCGCTGGGAAGCCGTCGATCTTCCCCGGCGCGGAACCCTATGGTCTTGGACCGTACAACGCTATCGCCCGAAAACGCCTCCTTATGTCGGCCCCGAAGACTTCGCGCCTTTCGCGCTGGGCTATGTCGAACTGCCGGGCGCAACCATCGTCGAGAGCCGCTTGGTCGATGTCAATTTCGACGCATTGAAAATCGGCATGGAAATGCAGATCACCCTCGTGCCGTTCGCGACCGACGATCAGGGCAATACCATAATGCTCTACGCCTTCACGCCGCTACAGGAGGGATAAACGATGCAGGACGTTTTCATCATCGGCATCGGCATCCACCCCTTTGGCCGCACCGAAGGGCTGAGCGGCTTGCAGCAGGGCGCCAATGCCGCGCGTATCGCCCTGAAAGACGCGGGACTGGAATGGCAGGATATGCAATTCGGGTTCGGCGGATCGGATTCCGCCGGAAATGCCGATACCATCGTCAACGAACTGGGGCTGACCGGCCTTCCCTTCATCAATGTGAAGAACGGATGCGCGACAGGCGGATCCGCACTGATCGGCGCATGGCAGGCCATTGCGTCCGGCCAATATGATGTCGGCATCGCCCTTGGCTTTGACAAACATCCGCGCGGAGCCTTCAACGCGATGCCCGCCGAATATAGCCTTCCGGACTGGTATGGCGAAGCAGGGTTCATGGTGACGACCCAGTTTTTCGCCATCAAGCTGCAACGCTATATGGCATTGCACGGGATCAGCCCGCAATCGCTGGGGCGTGTCGCTGAAAAAGCGTTTCGCAATGCAGCCCATGCCGACCATGCCTGGCGCCGTTCGCCGGTCGATATCGACACGATCATGCACAGCCAGATGGTCAGTGATCCGCTGACCAAATATATGTTCTGCTCCCCTGCGGAGGGCGGTGTTGCGCTCATCCTCGGCAGCGAAAGGAAGGCGCGGGAACTGGGGCGCGACAGGGTACGGATCAAATCCGCCGTCGTGCGCACCCGGCCGCCCGGTTCGTTCGAGGTATTCGCGCCCTGCATCGATATCGAACGCGGCGGGGCGCCTACCTTGCTCGCCAGCAAAGCAGCGTTCGAAATGGCCGGGATCGGCCCCGAGGACATCGACCTCGCGCAATTGCAGGATACCGAATCCGGCGCGGAAATCATGCATATGGCGGAAAATGGCTTTTGCGATCATGGCGAGCAGGAAGAATGGCTGGCCAATGGCTGGAGCGGCATAGACGGCAAGCTGCCGGTCAATACCGATGGCGGCTGCCTTGCCTGTGGCGAACCGATCGGCGCTTCCGGTCTGCGGCAGATTTACGAAAACACGCTGCAACTGCGTGGACTTGGCGGCGGGCGCCAGGTGCCCGGCAATCCGCGTACCGCCTATTCTCATGTCTACGGTGCACCCGGAATTTCCGGCGTCACGATATTGGAACGATAATATGGACCTCAGCTTTTCCTCCGAGGATGAAGCCTTCCGGCAGGAAGTACGCCATTTTCTCGACGAAAATCTCCCCGACCATTTGCGCAGAGGCGCGCGGGCATCGCCGGGCGTCTTCGTGGAACCGGATATCGGCAGCGAATGGCAGGCCATTCTCTACCGCAAGGGCTGGCTCGCCTATAACTGGCCGGTCGATTGCGGCGGTACGGGATGGTCGCCGATACAACGCTATATCTTCGAAAAGGAATGTGCGCTGGCCGACGCACCCAGTCTGCCGGTCCTCAGCCTGAAACTGCTCGGTCCGGTTATTTGCCGTTTCGGCACGCCCGAGCAAAAGACACGGATATTGCCCCGCATCCTGGACGGGACGGATTTCTGGTGTCAGGGTTTTTCGGAACCCGGTGCCGGTTCGGATCTTGCCAGCCTGAAAACCCGCGCTGATCGGGAGGGCGACCATTATCTCGTCAACGGACAGAAAATATGGACGACGCAGGCGCATCATGCCTCCCATATCTTTTGCCTCGCCAAAACCAGCCAGACCGAAAAACCGCAAAAGGCGATCAGCTTCCTGCTGATCGACATGGCCCAACCCGGCATAAAGGTACGCCCCATCATCGGTCTGGCCGGGGACCATGAAGTCAATGAAGTGTTCCTCGATAACGCCACCACCCCGCTCGACAATCTGGTCGGCGAAGAAGGGCAAGGCTGGACCATCGCGAAATTCCTGCTGGAAAATGAGCGCGGCGGGGCCTGCCATGCCCCCAAATTATTGTCGGACCTCGCCAAGCTACGCAAGGCGGCAGCGAACGAACCGGATGGTCAGGGCCGGTCCATGGCCGAAGACAGGCTATTCATGTTCCGCCTCAGCCGGGTAGAACTGGCAGCGCAAGCCCTTGAAACCACGGAATTACGCGTTCTGGCCGATATGGCGAAAGGCCTGCCGCCGGGGCCGCAAACCTCGCTGTCAAAGCTCGTCGCCTCCACCCTGCGACAGCAGGTCGATGCGCTGGCGGTACGCCTTTACGGCTATGCCGGCATCGCGCTGGAGGAGCACCGCCCCCTATATGGAGAAGATGCGCCACAGCCGCTTTACAGCAAAGAGGCGCAACTGGCAGCCCCTCGTTATCTCAATTCGCGTGCCTGGACAATTTTTGGCGGCACAAATGAAGTACAACGCACTATCATCGCCAAAACGGTTCTGGGTCTGTGATATCCCGGCGACCGATATGAGAGGAGAATGAAGGGATGCAGCTCAGCCGAGAAGCGCTCCTGAAGGCATATCGCCAGATGAAGACCATCCGCATGTTCGAAGAACGCCTGCATGATGAAATCGCGCTGGGCGAAATTGCAGGCTTCACCCATCTTTATGCCGGACAGGAAGCCTGTGCCGTAGGTGTCTGCGAACATCTGGGGCCAAGGGATTACATCATTTCCACCCATCGCGGTCATGGCCACTGCATTGCCAAGGGCTGCGACGTCATCGGCATGATGAAGGAAATTTACGGCTCCCTTGAGGGGCTGTGCAAGGGCAAGAGCGGGTCCATGCATATCGCCGATGTCGATGTCGGGATGCTGGGTGCGAACGGGATTGTCGGCGCGGGCGCGCCTATCGCCGTTGGCGCGGGCATTACCGCCAAAAGCAACGGCACGGTGTCGATCTGTTTTTCCGGCGACGGAGCCTGCAATCAGGGCACGACCTTCGAGGCGATGAACATGGCGGTGGTATTGAAACTGCCGGTCATTTTCGTGTTCGAAAACAACCATTATTCCGAACATACCGGCGAAGCCTATGCCGTGGGCGCCGAAAGCATGACCACCCGCGCGGCCGCTTTCGGTATGAAGGCGATCAAGGCGGACGGGATCGACTTTTTCTCCGTCTATGACGCGATGCGGGAACTGATCGACTATTGCACGGCAGGCAATGGCCCGGCCTCAATCGAGCTGGATTGCGAACGGTTTTACGGCCATTTCGAAGGCGACCCGCAACGGTATCGCGGCAAGGGCGAACTGGACCGCATCCGCGAGGAACGCGACGCCATCAGGACATTCCGAAAGAAAGTGACCGATGCCAGGCTGCTGGAAGACACGGACCTCGATAGGGTGGATGCCGAGGTGACCGCCCTGATCGACGAGGCTGTCGCAGCGTCAAAGGCCGCCCGGCGTCCCACCGCCGCAGACGTCACCGAAGATGTGTACATCAGCTACTGACATAAGGGATCGCACAACATGGCAACCAAAATGATCCGCGATGTCATTCGCGACACCATCGACACGGAAATGGCCCGCGACGACAGTCTTATCATGCTCGGCGAAGATATTGTCGGCGGCAATGGTGCCGCCGGCGGCCCCGAAGCCATTGGCGGCATCTGGGGAACATCGGGCGGACTATGGGCCAAATATGGACCGGATCGCGTCATCGACACGCCCATTTCGGAAAGCGCCATCATCGGTGCCGCCGCAGGTGCGGCCCTGACCGGAAAGCGCGCCATTGCCGAAATCATGTTCGCCGACTTCATCGGCGTATGCATGGACCAGATATGGAATCAGGTCGCGAAATTCCGCTATATGTTCGGCGGAAAATCGCGCTGCCCCATCACCATTCGCATGCCTTATGGCGCGGGGTTCAATGCCGCCCCCCAGCATAGCCAGGTGATCCACCAGTTTGTTACCGCCATGCCGGGCCTGAAGGTTGTCATGCCTACCACCCCGGCGGATACCAAGGGCCTGCTCGCCCAGTCGATCCGCGATGACGACCCGGTGATCTTTCTCGAACATAAGGCGCTTTACGGCGTAAAGGGCGAGGTGCCGGATGAAGATTATGTCATCCCCTTCGGCAATGCTCGTCAGGTGACGCAGGGCGACGACATCACCATATTGGCGACCGGCATGATGGTCGGTCTGGCCGAGAAGGCCGCCGCCGATCTGGCGCAGGACGGTATTGGGTGCGATCTGCTCGATCTGCGCACCACCAGTCCGCTGGACGAAGAGGCGATTCTCGACAGCGTGGAACAGACGGGACGACTGCTGATCGTGGATGAAGCCCCGCCCCGTTGCTCGCTGGCGACCGACCTGTCCGCACTGGTCGCGCAAAAGGCGTTTGCGTCGCTGAAGGCACCGATCCAGATGGTAACTCCCCCGCATAGCCCGGTGCCCTTCGCCCGTGAGCTGGAATCCGCCTATCTGCCGTCTCCGGACAAGATCGTTGCGGCCGCGACCCGTCTCATGTCCTACAGGAAAGGGTAAGCGAAATGGCCGAACTACGTGCCTTTGCGATGCCCAAATGGGGTATCGAGATGACCGAAGGGGTCATCGCCGAATGGCTGATCGAAGAAGGCAAGCCCTTCAAAAAGGGTGACCTGATTGCGCTGATCGAAACCGACAAGATCACCAATGAGGTCGAAGCCGAAGCCGATGGCATGTTCGCGCGCCTGATCGCCGAGCAAGGCGGCACCTATCAGGTCGGCGAATTGATCGCGGTGCTGACCAGCGCCGATGCCAGCCCTTCGCCGGAAGAGGTCGACGCCTTTATTTGGGCCTTTTCCCCGGCGGGAAATTCTGCCGCGCCAAAGGCGGAACCGGCAAAGCCCGCGGCCACGGCAGCAGCCCCTGCGCCAACGGCGAAAACATCTTCGCCCGCTCCCGCGAAAAAGGCGGTCGTCATTCCCGCCAATGCCAATATCAGCCCCGCTGCGCGCATTTTCGCCGAAGAACAGGGTGTCGATATTGCCGCTATCGCCGGTTCCGGGCCGAATGGACGCATCACCTTTCAGGACGTGCAGCAAGCAAGCCTGCCGGCTGTCGAGATGGACGGCGGCGGGCCGGTTGACCTGACCCCGATCGGCAATGCTCTGGGAAACATATTCGCCAGCCCGCTGGCCAAAAGGCTTGCGGCTCAACATGGGGTCGACCTGTCTTCCCTTACCGGCAGCGGACCGAAAGGGCGCATCTGCAAGGCCGATGTGCTGGCGCGGATCGCCGTTGCGGAACCTGCCGCGGCGGCGCCATCCTCCGCCGCAGCATCACCGGCCGTAACGCGGATGGACTTTGCCCGGCCGGCGGACGGCAGCACCGAAATCATCAAGATGTCGCCCATGCGCAAGGCCATTGCCAAGGCGCTGAGCCATAGCAAATCGACCATCCCGCATTTCTATCTGCGCTCAAAGGTCAGGATAGACGCCATTCTCGGCTTGCGGGCACAGGCGAAGGCCGCAACCGGCGAAGCGCCCAGCATCAATGATTACATCGTGCGTGCGTGCGCGCTCGCGCTGATGCAGCATCGTGATGTCAATGTGCAGGTCCATGGCGATGAAATCCACCGCTTTGCGGGGGCCGACATTGCCGTTGCGGTTGCCACCGACAAGGGGCTTATCACGCCTATTGTACAGGGTGCGGACCGGCTGTCCGTCGCGGCGATTTCTCATGAGGTGAAAAACCTTGCCGAAAAGGCCCGCACCGGCAAATTGCAGACCGAAGAATTTCAGGGCGGCAGCTTTTCCGTCAGCAATCTCGGCATGTATGGCATCGACCAGTTCGACGCGATCATCAACCCTCCTCAGGGGGCGATCCTCGCGGTGGGGGCCGGCACGCGCCAACCCATCGAAATCGGCAATGCACTGGCGTTCGGCACGATCGTCGAAATGTCGCTTTCCTGCGATCATCGCGCGATCGACGGGGCCGTCGGGGCCGATTTCATGCGTACCCTGAAAGGACTGATCGAAGATCCTGCCCTGCTGACGGGGTGAAATGAGAGGGCGATGGTTCGCACATCATCGCCCCGTTCCCGGCGGTTGCAGACGGCAGCACAGCCGTTCCCTCCCTCCACACAGAGAAACGCGCCGGAACATTATTCCGGCGCGTTTCCTGCTATTCGCATGCTGATTTTAGAGGCTGCGGTTGCAGCCCCGATCACATAGCCGCTTCCCTGAGCAGCCACGCCCGGCTGATCCGCATCAATTCGCTCGCCCGTTCGTTCAGATCCGGGAAATTGTCCCGCAATGATTTGGAACGTTCCTCGATCGCGATCGGTATGCCTGCCGGCAACAGCGCGTAAAGCGGCCCCAGCGGCAATCCCCCGGCCCCCATCGGCACACGGCCATCGATCGCCTCATCCAACAGGGCCTGGGCATTGGCGGGGTCCGCCCCCGGGTCCGGGGCATCGCATAATTGCACATAGCTCAGCCACTCATCGGGCAGGGCCGCTATCTCTCCCAATGTTCCGCCGGATCGATGCCAATGCAGCGCATCGACCAGCACCCCCATCGCCGGGTGCCCGATCCGACGCACGATATCGCAAGCCTGTGCGATGGTCTTCACCTCGGTAAACAGGCCGAATTCCAGATTGATGCGAATGGCACCTCGCGCCCGCTCGGCAAGATGCGCCAATTTGTCGACAGTGCCGCCCGCATCAGGGTCGCTGCTGACGCACAGGACATTGCGCGCGCCCAGTTCCATGCCAATATCGACTATCCGGTCATGCTGTGGGTCCGGCGGGCCGGGCTTAAGCCAGACGACCTCTACGTCGATCAACGGCATATCCGCTGCTTGCATGGCTTTTCGGACTTCGCACACCGTCCTGCCGGTCCAGTCAGCGGGCTCGATCCACATTCCGGCATAATCGAAACCCGCCCTTGCGGCGCATTCAACCAGTTGCACCGGGCTGGCTTCGGGCATGATCCCCGACGCCATGCACAGCGGGTTGGGCAGACCATATCGCCTGCCGCCGGCCATCATCACGACCGCCCCTCGCATTGCAGCGCGGTCTGGATCGAGCTTTCAATGTCGGCCTTTGACGGGTTGGCGCGCAAGGTCAGCCCGCCATTAACCTGCAGATTCTGGCCGGTCATGAAACATTCGTCGCTTGCCAGGAAAACGCAGCCCGCCGCGATGTCATCCGACGTGCCGTAACGCCCGAGCGGGTAGCCCTTTATAAAGGCTTCCATCAGCCCCGGCACGGCCTGCGCTTCGGCCGTCATCGGCGTTTCCGTCACCCCCGGAGAAATGCTGTTGGCGCGGATACCCAGATGGCCGAATTCATTGGCAACGGTACGGATCAGATGGTCCGCGCCCGCCTTGGTCGCCATATAGGCGGCATGGTCGTGGAACATGATGGTTGCGGTCGCCGAGCTGATCTGGATGATGGAACCGCCCCCTCCCCGCTCCATCACCGGGATCAGCGCCTGAAGAAACCGGAACGGCCCCTGTAATTGCAGGATCGTCATCCGGTCGAAATCATCGTCGGTCGTATCTAGAAACGGCTTGAGCAAACCCCAGCCGGTCGCATTCACCGCGACATCTATTCCGCCCAACGCCCGGTCTGTCGCCCCGACCATATCCTCTATGCTGGTCCGGCTGGTAAAATCGCAGGGGACAGCAACGCCGCCAATCTCTTCCGCCAGCCCGTCCAGAACATCCTTATGCCGCCCGGCAATCGCGACTTTTGCGCCTTCCCACGCGAAACGGCGGGCAATCACCTGCCCCATATTGCCGCCCCCCGCCGCACCGACGACCAGCGCGGTCTTTCCGGCAAGCCTGCCGGCGCCGGTCCCGTTCCCTGCCCCGTTCATGCGAATTCACTCGCAAGAGGCACGCGGCGAAGCGCCTGCCCGGCGGTAACATCGATACATTGGCCGGTCACAAACGCTTCATCGCTCGACAGCCAGAGCGCGACCTCGGCAATATCTTCCACCGTGGGGAAACGCCCCAACGGCATTTCCTTCAAAAAAGCGCGACGTATGGCTTCCATTTCGAAATAGGCCTCGGTCATCGCGCTTTTCGTAAAGCCGGGGGCGATGCTGTTGACCCGGATCCCCTTTTCGCCCAGTTCATTGGCCGCGACCCGCACCACTATATCGGCCCCGCCCTTCGCTCCGGCATAAGCGGCATGACCGGGGGCCTGCGCCAATACCGTGAGCGACGATGCGGTAAGGATCGATCCCCCCTGCGCCATGGCCCGGGCCATATGTTTGATGAACAGAGCGGTGCCGACAAAATGCACATCCGATGACCGCCGCAACTCTTCGGCCGTTATATCGAGAATGGACGATTGCACCTCAATCCCCGCATAGTTGACGGCACAATCGAGCCGCCCGAAGTCGTCCAGCGCCACCTGAGCGAGGGCGGAGAGACTGTCTTCATTCACGATGTCGCAGGGAACGGCCCGGGCCCCGATCCGGTGCGCCAATGCCTCAATGGCTTCCTGACGACGCGCGGCGATGATGACATTGGCCCCTTCGGCACGAAAACGGCGCGCGGTGGCATAGCCCATGCTACGCTCGTCCGATGCGCCCATGATAACCGCCGTCTTGCCGGCTAATCGCCCCTGTCCCGCTCCCCGCGTCGATGCACTGATGCTCATGGCTGATAGTCTTCCGATTTCATGATGGAAAAAATGCGGCTGGAAAACCTCCAGATGCCATGGCACCTGCGATAGCGATCTTCATAACATCCCCAGACGCGCAAATGGCGTCCATCGGCGGTTTCCGCGATTTCACTGGTATAAGAGCGGCCCTGCGCCTCGTCTTTATCGACCGCGACATGCCCTTGCGTTGCGTGCATGATGACGAAAGGAAACCCCTTCATCGCTTCCAGCCATGCCGCGACAATGGCATCCCGCCCGCATATGGGGGATGGATCGAACAGGCACCATTGCGCCTCTTCATCCCATGACGACGCCCAAAGCGCCTCATCGCGCTGGTTTACCCCATCCACATAGCGTGCAAGGGCAGCGTTTATGCCTGTCAGATCCTCGGCGTGGTGCAAAAGCCCTTCTCCTTCTGTTTTGCGGGGCAGGGTATCGCCATGACGGGCAAATCCAACTAAAACATATGTTAGGCTGAGCCCGCTGAGATGGATCGCCATTCAGAAGATGATGCGCCGGAAATGGTGGTTTTGCTCCCCCGAAGCGGAACGCACTCACGGCAGATGAGTACTGGAAGCACCAAAACGCGATTTGCAGGCCGTCAGGACTGAAGCCGAAGGCGATCCAGGGGCAATGGCGATCCATCCCGGGGGGTGTCCGGCCCGGCCCCCAGTCCCATGAAGCCAGCCGACACAAAATCGACCATGCGGTCCACCATCGCATCCAGATCATCGGACCGGAATACCCCGCCCGATTGCCGGTCAAGCATCCCGCTTTCGGAAAGGATATGCGTAATCATCGCCTGATAGAAGAAGAAGCACCAATAGACATTGCCTTCCTCCATATCCGGGTGAAGGTCTTTCAGGGCGGAAATATAGGCAAGGACCAGCGCATCGAAATGCTGGCCGAAGGGAGCGGCATATTCTTCCTGCTGCGGCATGTTCGCCACCACCGACATCAGCCGGATATAATGCTTCCACCCCGTGCCGCCGCGCATCGCTTTATCCACGATGGGCAGGATGAAAGAACGTATGATAGCCTTGCGCCGCTCCGTCCGGCTTCCCTTCACCGCCAATGCCTCGCGCAAGGCATCCGACAGGCAGGCGACATGTTCCTGCGCTCGCCTGTCTATGACAGCACGAAAGAGCGCATCTTTCGACCCGAAATGATAATGGGTCAACGCAACCTGAACTCCGGCCTCGGACGCGATGTCCCGCAGCGACACCCCGTGAAAGCCGCGTAGCGAGAACAGCGCCTCTGCGGCATCCAATATCTTCGCCGCCGTTTCCGGCGCCCGCCGGCGGTCCTGCCTCCGGTCCGTTTCGAAGCCGGCGGAAGCGCCTGCGGCGCCACCTATTACTTCTGTCAGGGGATCAGCTTTTCCGCGCATTTGCCCCCTATGCCCAAGGAATTGACAAGCCGCAAGCAAGTGAAATATTATTTAGTCAGTCGTTCAACAAAATTGTTTCGGTACGAAAAATATCGGGAGAGCCTGTCATGACCGCCGAAGCCTCAATCCCCCTTGGCACTGCCTCATCCACGCCCCCCATAAAAGGAACGGCGATTACCGGCGACCGCTATTACAGCCAGCGCTGGGCGCAGGCGGAATGGGATCATGTCTGGACAAAGATCTGGCACATTGGCGGCATGGCCGCCGACCTTGAGGAACCGGGCGATTTCCTGACCCATAATCTGGGCCGGGAATCCGTTGTCATGCTGAAACAGCAGGATGGCTCCGTCCGCGCCTTTTTCAACGCGTGCAAACATCGCGGCTATCGTCTGGCCTGGACGGAAACGGGCGGCGCGCCCTTTCTCACCTGCGCCTATCATGGCTGGCGCTATGCGCCGGACGGCACCCTCATCCATGCGCAGGATCCCGATGATTTCCGGGGCGGCACGCCCTGCGGACGCACCAGACTGGAAGAAATTCCCTGCGCGCTATGGGGCGGAATGGTCTGGTTTTCCATGGACCGGAACGCCGCACCGCTGACCGAATGGCTGGGCCCGGCGGGACGCGCGATGGAACAATGGGGCATGCCGAAAATGACCCGCGTCATGGCACTCAAATCCGATGTACCCTGCAACTGGAAGGTCATTCGCGACAATTTCAACGAATCCTATCATTTGCCGACCCTGCACCCCCAGATTGCCGACATCATCGACGATGCGCTGGAAGACACGCTCTTCGAAATGCACCTGGATGGTCATAGCCGGATGATCATGCGCGGACTGCGCCCTTCGGGGCGCTATGATAGCGCGGACGTGCTCGAAATGCCGCTGGCTCAGGCGCTGGCTTATTGGGACCTTGACCCGAAGGAGTTTGAGGGGCGCGCCAGCAAGGCCCGCCAGGCCATCATCGTGAAAAAGCGCGAACTGGGCGCCGCCAGAGGCTATGCGCATTATGCGACGATGGGCGACAGCGAAATCGTCGATTATCATCACTTCACGATGTTCCCCAACACCACCTTCACTATGTGGCCGGACGGGGTACAGATATTGCGATCGGAACCGCATCCCACCGACCCGGAACGCTGCATCTTCGATCATTGGTTTCTCGCCCATGAAATCGCGGGCAGCGATACCGTCATCGGCCCGATGGGACCGACCCCGTTCGAGGCGGTAGAACGCGAAACCATTATCTTTGGCGAAAAATCCCTGGGGGAAGTAGCCGATCAGGATCTGAGCGTTGCCATCGGCCAGCAACAGGGCCTGCATTCGGCGGGCTATACCGGCGGCCTGCTCGCCAATCAGGAAAAACGTATAGAATTATTCCATGAGCGGCTGAACGCCCTGTGCGGCATTCACGATCAGGAACAGAACCTCCCCTCTTATTAATACCAGTGTCCGATCGGGTCCGAACAGGGTCATCTACTCCTCAAGTGCCTCATATGAAGGAGGAAGCGGGAGAGGAAATGACCCATACCCTACTGAACCTGTCGGAAATATCCGATTTTGACGATGAAGCCGATGTCGTCGTCATCGGCTATGGAATGGCGGGAGCCTGCGCCGCGCTGGAGGCCAGACGATCCGGCGGCGATGTGCTGGTTGTCGAACGGGCAAGCGCGGGTGGCGGCTCCAGCGCCGTCTCCTCAGGCCTTTTCTATCTGGGCGGCGGCACCGATGTACAGAAATCGGCGGGTTATGACGATAATGCCGAGAATATGTATCGCTTCATGACGGCAAGCATGGGCATGGAAAAAGCAGGCCATATCCGCCGCTATTGCGATGATAATGTCGCCCATTTCAACTGGCTGGAAGCGCAGGGCGTCCCTTTTGAGCGCAGCTATTATCCGGACAAGGCGGTCTTCCTGCTCTCCACCGAAGGGTTGATGAGCACCGGAAATGAAAAAGTCTGGCCTTATCGCGATATCGCAACACCTGCCCCGCGCGGGCATCAGGTACAGATGGCGGGGGAAAGCCCCGGCGCCAGGGCGATGGAGTCCCTGCTCGCCCGATGTGAGGAGGAAGGGATCCGCACCAGCTATGACTCGGTCGCGACGGCCCTGATCCGCGATGATGACGGCGCGATTGTCGGGGTCGCCATTCGCCAGACCGGGCACAATAAATATTATCGCGCACGCCGGGGCGTCCTGCTGGCCACCGGCGGTTTCGGTATGAACAAGGCAATGCTCGCCGAATATTTCCCCGACCTGCCCGACACGGCGGAACCCTTGGGGACGCCCTATACGGACGGATCCGGGATCATGCTCGGCATGGCGGCCGGAGCATCAACATCCGGCATGGATGGGATGATCGCGACAGCCTCCATCTATCCGCCGGGACAGCTTATCAAGGGAATCATCGTCAACACTCTCGGGCGGCGGTTCGTGGCCGAAGACAGCTATCACGGCCGCACCGCATCCTTCATCATGGAACAGCCGGGACAGCGTGCTTTCCTGATCGTCGATGCCGATATTTTCGCCTATCCGGAAATTACCACGGCCAACCATGAACTGGTCGACGGGTTTGACACGATAGAGGAGATGGAAGAGCGGCTGGGCATGCCGGTCGGCTCCCTTGTGCAGACAGTGAAGGACTATAGCCATTATGCGGCGCAGGGATGCGACCCGCTGCTCAAAAAACATCCTGACTGGCTAAAGCCGCTGGATCAGGGGCCATGGGCGGCCTTTGACATTTCCTATAACCGCTCCAACTACCTCTACATCACGCTGGGCGGCCTTCAAACCACTCGTGATGCGCAGGTGATGAACGACAAAGGAGCAGTTATTCCCGGCCTCTATGCCGCCGGGGCCTGTTCCGCCCATATTCCCCATTGCGGCAAAAGCTATGCCAGCGGCATGAGCCTCGGCCCCGGATCTTATTTCGGGCGCGTCGCCGGGCGGGTGATGATGGGCAATGCCGCCCCGCTTTCCGAAAACGGAGCATAGCGCATGAACGTCTCGGAACGGACTATCGCCGATGTGGCGACGATTCAGGCCATTCGTGCGCTGCTGGCGCGGCATGGGCGAGGGGTCGATCGCGCCGATATGGAAACCATTTCCCAATGCTATCATGCGGATGCGACGGTAGACTACGGCTTCTTCAACGGTCCGGCGAGCGAGTTTGCAACCTTGCTGGCAGCCGCCGGGAATGAAAGCCCGGTTTCATTGCACCGGGCCGGACAAAGCTGGGTCAGCCTGAACGGGCGGGAAGCCAAAGGCGAAAGCTATGTCACCGCCTATGCCCCGGCGATGGACGGATCAGGAAATGGGCGGCAGCGCCTTATCTGTGGACGGTATCTCGACCGTTTTACTTATGAGCGTGGAGAATGGAAAATCGCGCACCGACGCTATGTACTGGATGTCGCCATTAGCCGGAACGGAGCTTTTGCCCCTCCTCCGCTTTCGCCTTTGTCGGCCTATTGCCCTTCCGGCGGGCATCGCAGCGCCGATGCCGGCATGGCCCTTCTCGCCCGCGCCAAAGCCGCCCTTCCCATCCATCCGAAAGAGAATGATATGACCGATCTTTCCACCGGCGTCTCCCCCGAGCTTATCGATCGCGCCATTTCAACCCAGCAACTCGCCACGCTCACCGCTGCCTATTGCCGAGGCACCGACCGCACTGACGCGGATCTGCTCAAAACCTTGTTTCATGATGACAGCGTCGTAATGAGCGGCGCCTTCAACGGCAATGGCCAGGATTTTGCCGTCGCCATTTGCGAGATCATCCGCACCCATTTCCGGCAGGCTTTCCACTCCACCGCGAACCAGTGGTTCGAAGTCGATGGTGACGCGGCAATCGGAGAATCCTATGTGATCGCCGCAACGACCATGCGCGAAGGCGGAGCCTCGATGCTGACCGGCGGACGCTATATCGATCGCTTCGCCCGGAAAGACGGCGTCTGGAAATTTTCCGAACGGCATTTCGTCTGTGACTGGGTCATGGAGCACCCTGCCCCGGAACAGGAAGACCCGGATATCGCCGCCCTGCCGCTACGCGGAAAACAGGGAATAGATGACCCTGTCTATGCTTTCTGGAAATGACGCCAGCTCTTTCCGAAAACACCCCGCACCGAGGAGACGAAACCATGGACATGGAACGGGAACTGCGCGACCTCATCGCCCGTCGCGACATCAGCAAAGCCATCCACGCCTATATGCGTGGGCAGGACAGGCTCGATCACGCCTTACAGCTCAGCGCCTTTCACCCGGATGCCGACGTCGACTGCGGTTTGCTGCGCGGTGATGCGAAAGCCTATACCGACTTCGCGCAGGGCTTTCTGGCCAATCTGGAAGGAAGCCAGCATATCCTTGGACAAATCGACATGGACATCGACTGCGACGCGGGAACCGGCAGGGGAGAAGTCTATTTCTTTGCCTGGCACCGGCTGCTGGAGGATGGTGTGTCTTACGACCTGATAATGGCAGGCCGTTATATTGACGAGTATAGTTTTGAGGATCGGCGGTGGGCAATCAAGCGGCGGCGTGAGTTGATCGACTGGGCGCGTAAGGACTCGGCGAGTGATGACATGCTGCGAGAAATGACGCAAATTCACCTTTCCGGACGGAACGGCAATGATTTCAGCCAAACCCGTGACTGGGCATCCGGCATTTCCGGTCGATAACGCCGTGGCCACCCGCTGCAACCCATCTGCGGAATGAAGATGGACTGCATGATGCACTGACATGTCGCGTGTTCGGGTTTGGATTCGGGAGGGTCGGAAGCTTCATCTTGCCTATTGCGATGAGCATGGTTTGCTGAGTCGGCGTGTGGTCTGGCCGGTGCTGGTTGGTTTTTTCGACCATGCGCGGGTGTTGGCGGGCTGGTGCG
>SBGG01000026.1 GCA_006226685.1 Sphingomonadales bacterium | reverse complement strand
CGACATTCATATCTGGGCGGAATCAGCCCGCTCGCCTTCGAAGCCAAGCTGGCTTAATGAAATAGGTGACCGGCACAAAACCGGTACAAGTCCAGACGGTCCAGACCCCCTTGCCGAGATCGAACTCCTTCCATTCCGCCCAGCGCAATTCCCCTGGGCGAACAAAAACGTGCGACAAAAGCCGCAGGGCAGTCCGGGTTAGCGGACTACCATCATAATCCTCAATAGCCCTCAGCAATGCCCCCGCCTCGCGCGGCGTCGTTATGGCTGGACGGTGATTTTCACGGGGAGTGATCAAGGCCCCTCGCAGGTCCGTTGCAATGTCGTGCTCTGCACGCGCCGTAGCGATAGCGTACCGAAAGACCTGACTGCAGGTGCTCCGGATTCGGTTGGCAGTATCGTAGCGCCCAGTTGCCTCCACCTTCTTCAAGATCAGCAATAGCTCATGCGCCGAGATTTCAGAAATCGGTCGACGGCCAATCGATGAAAAGGTCTGTGTGAGGAGCCATCGTGCCCTCTTGAGGGTCATCGGGGCGATCCCCTCCTTTTCAATCTTATCAAGCCATTCCTCGGCGACCACCTCGAAACTATTGGTTGCGGCAAGTGTCTTCGCGATTTTATCAAGCTTGGCCTGTTCGAGCGGGTCCACCCCCTTGGCCAGCTTCCGGCGAACCTCAAGCAGCATCTCGCGCGCCTCACCTAACAGGATTTCGGGCCAGCGACCGAATGAAAGGGTCCTTTGCTGGCCATCAAAACGATAGTTCATCCGCCAGTACCGGACTCCGGTGGGCTTCACGAGCAAATAAAGGCCATCACGATCTGACAGCTTATAGGGTTTATCTCTCGGTTTTGCGCCCTTCACCGCGTTTGCGGTCAGCCCCGTCCTGCGGGTGCTGGATTTTGCCATGATGGACCTCCGATGCAATGCTCCGCCGACGGTCCATCACCTGTACCATCAATATACTCAGAAGAGGGTGGAACTATCCGTCCGCGCCCGGACGTTATACCATGAAAAATCACAGAAATCAGCCAATTTTCGGACGGCTATGGACGTCTCTGGAAGCTGTAATGGAGGCCCGAGCCGGAATCGAACCGGCGTATACGGATTTGCAGTCCGCTGCGTCACCACTCCGCCATCGGGCCTCACCCGCAAATGCGGGTCTGGGGCTGCTAGCGTGAAACGGCGGCCAGCGCAACGCCGAAAACGGCTTTGTGGCGGCATAGACTTGCATCAGGGCCGGAACCGCGTCAGTTCAGGCCTATCGGAATGCGGAAAGGAGCCCCTCCATGGCAATCGGCAAGCTGACCCCGTTGCAGATCGGTACCGCGCTGACGGACCTGCCCGGCTGGGCTGTCGATGCCGATAAAATGGCGCTGTACCGCGAAATTCGCCTTGCCGATTTCGCGGAAACATTCGCGTTGATGACCCGTATCGCCCTCGCTGCCGAAAAGGCCGATCATCATCCCGAATGGAGCAATGTCTACAACCGACTCTCTATCCGCCTCACCACTCATGAAGCCGGCGGTATCACCACACGCGACCTTGCTCTGGCGGAAGCCATTAACGGGTTCCTTAGCGAGAAGAGGGAGTAGCCTTCTCCTATCAGACGGGGCTCTCGGCAAGAAGGCTGCGCGCCAGCGGCTGCATCGAGGCGTCATAGCGGGCCAGCACCTCTGGCGCGCCCGCGCTATCGAAATGACTGACCAGCCCCGCGTCGGTCCAGCGATGGAGCGCGAAGGCCGGCGCGTCGGCCACGATCATCGGTCGTCCATCCGGCATGTCGGGATCGATCGGGCTCAGGTCCAGCGCCACCTGCGGAGCGGTCGAGGGGCAGATCATCACGGTGCCCCCCATGGCGCGACGATCGGGCGGTGAAGGTGACCGCAGATCACGCCCTGCACCTGCGGATGGCCGGAAAGGGCGTCAGAGAAGCGGATGACCCAAGGTTCATCCATATGGGTATTCATCCACTTGATTCCAGCCTCGACCGGCGGATGATGCATGACGATCAGCGTGGGCGTTTCACGATCCTCACCAAGCCGCGCCTTGTGTCCGGCCCCGCCCGTTTTTCGTAAAAGGCCCCGCCATGGCGCCCCGGATCGAGCGTATCGACAATGATCAGCCGCCTCCCCGCCAGAGGCACGGCATAATGGATGAAACCATCCACCGACGGCACGGACGGAAAAGCCGCGCGGAAATTCGCCCGGTCATCATGATTGCCCATGCAATAATGCACCGGAAACGGACAGGCCGACAAGGCCTCGGCCAGCCGCCGGTAACTGGCCTCATCCCCCCGATCGACAAGGTCTCCCGTGGCGAGCAGCAGGTCCGGCCGGTTGGACCCGTCGATCAGCATATCCAGCACCCGGTCGAGACGCCGGCGGTTGAACTCGGACGGATTGTCCGGCTCAAGCCCCAGATGGATGTCGGTGATCTGCGCGATCAGCACCCGCTCATGCCCTTTCCCCCGTTGCGGCCGACGCCTCCGGCCTGATCGATATCGGCTCGAAGGAAGCTACGACCCGCTTCCCCGATTCTTAACTCTTCCCGATCCCCGCACCCCGGCGCTGGACCCCCATGGTGCCCCATCACCGGCATGATAGACTTTGCCAGCCGCATAATTGCCGGGGCGCCGTCGCGCCATTCCACCCAGTTCGATCGGCACGGCCGGGCCAGTCGAGCGATAATAAGCGCGCAGATCCGCAATCACCTGATCCGGCTTACCATGGCGCAATGTCCGGGTGATGCCGCCGACCGTCTCAAACCCCAGCGCGTGACACATCTGGCAATCGCGCTGCATATCGACGGGCTGGAAACGCACGCCGTCGCTGGTCGGCCTGTGGCAATCCTTGCAGGTGAGCGCATCGCCGAAACCATTGTCGGCGGAAAACCCTCAAGGGATCACACCGCCTGGCTCCGCAATTACAGATCAGGACCCTAAGGCGGATCGACATTGCCCTCCGGTCGCCTTCGGCCCCAGCCCTGGCGGCCTGCAAATGGCGCTTTCGCGCGCTTCCGGTGCTCACGTACCTTGAG
>SBGG01000022.1 GCA_006226685.1 Sphingomonadales bacterium | reverse complement strand
TCGCGCGCTTCCGGTGCTCACCTACCTTGAGTACGCTCCGCTCCGGATCACGCAAAATCACCATTTTCGGCTCGTCATCTTCTGAATGTCGATCCCCCCTAGGCCGTTCGCATGACGTAAATATTATAAAATACGCCCTGTTTTCGTTATATTTTACGATAGAGGCAGGGTACGGCGGCGTTCCTGGATAAGAAGAAGGGCTCTCCGGAACATATCTATCGGCGGTGCGAAATGGTTCACTGGCGCTTGTGACCACTTCCTGCGTGGTGGGGCAGGGCCCCGTTCTTGAAAAAGAAGAGTTCTGCCGTGACATGATATTGCGTCATTGTCACGGGCGAGAGCGACCCAACCCCTCAATACGTCTCGTCAGGTGGTTGCGGCGTTCCACGCGGCGATAATCTCGCGGGCCTTTGCGCCGACGACCGAGGCTTCATATCCGGGCCTGTAAAGCCCCCCTCCGACACCGATGCCGAAAAGGCCCGCCGCGCGATATTCGCCGATATTCGCGGCGCCGATGCCGCCGACGGCCCAGATCCGCGTTTCTTTCGGCAAAACCTCGCGGATTGCCCCGATATAGCCGCTGCCAAGGAGCGAGCCGGGGAACAGCTTGAGATTATGCGCCCCCGCTTCGATGGCGAGAAAGGCTTCGCTCGGGGTCATGAAGCCGGGCAGCACGTCCATGCCGAGCGCGATCGAGCGGCTGATGACGGCCTGGTCGACATTGGGGGATATCATGAAGCTGCCCCCGGCATTTGCGAGCGTCTCGGCGATCGCGATGGAGGTTACCGTGCCGCCGCCGATTGCAGCGCGATCGCCCAGTGCCTCTGTCATTGCGGTGATCGATGCGGCGGGATCGGGTGAATTGAACGGCACTTCGATGATGCCGATCCCGGCATCGACCAACGCTTCGCCTATCGCGACCGCTTCCTCCGTCGTGATGCCGCGCAAAATGGCCGCTATGGGCGGGGCGCCGGATTCGAGGGCATCTTCGATCTTCATGGACATTTCTCTCTTGTCAGCCCGAGACCGGCGATGACCGCTGCATCGCCGTCCACGCGCCGGGCCTTGCAGCCAATGGCGTCCAGTGCCTTTTCATACAGGCCGGAAAGCGTCGGATCGCCGATCAGGGTAATCGGACGGCCGGGTGTCGCCTGCGTTTTGACCTCTCCGCCAATCAGCAGGCCCGAGATGAAACCATGTGACCAGTTTCGGGACATGGTATCGAGCATCCGCGCCGCACGGGACTCGAAAAGCGCGGCCGTCAACGGTTCGTTCGCACGCTCCATGCCGCGCGCGAACCCTTTGTCGAAGCTGCCCCGGCCCGGCGTATCGGGGCCGGTCAGCGTCGATCGTTCCGTCAAAAGCGCGAAAATCTCTCCGGTCGGGCAGGTGTGAAAACCCGTAATCACGCCGTCGCTGAGGCTGACCCATTTGGAATGGGTTCCGGGAAGGACAAGCTGATGGGTTCCGGCGGCGAGCGAAGGATCGAGCGCAATTGCGCCGAAGATCTGGGTTTCCTCGCCCCGCATGATTTCCGGTACGCCCGCCGGAGTGCGATGACTCAGGCCGGGCATAACGGCAACCGGAACACCGCCAATTCGGGTGCAGGCGCGTCCGGCGAGCCAGCCGACCGGGTCCGCCGGACAGGGCACATAGCCTGCCTGTACCAGTCCGCCGGGCGCCCCGGCCATTCCGCAAAGCGTCACGTCGGCAATGGTGCAGTCATTCTGCCATAGTGCAAGCCGTTCGGCCAAAATGGATCCGGCATCATTCCCCGGCGTGCCCGTGCCCGGCCCATGGAGGCGTGCACGGATTTCCCCCTTTTCGAAGAGGTAGAGCCTGAGGTGACTGGTCCCCCAGTCACCGAGTACGAATGCCCCGCTCATCGCAGGTCAAGGACGACGACCGATTTCGCCGGCAGCGACACGGCAAGCTTGCCGTTCCGTATGCCTGCGCCGGTGAATGGAACCGGCCTGACCACATTGGGGGAGTCGAAGCTGTTATGCGCATCCATTTTCGCGGCCGTCAGTATCCGCCCGGAAACGGCTTTCGCGTTCAGGCCGTCCAACGTGATCGTTACCCTGTTCGTTTCGTTCGGATCTGTATTGGACAGGCCGATATGGACGCTGCCATCCCTGCTCCTGACCGCAGACCCAACCACCGCCGGGACCGCGAATTTATCCTTGGCATAGGTCGGGGTGTCGATGGCGATGGGCAGCACGGTCGCATCCTGCCAGGGCTTGTACATTTCGAACACATGATAGGTTGGCGTCACTATCATCTTGTCGCCATCGGTCAGGATCATGGCCTGCAATACGTTCACCATCTGGGCGATGGCGGTCATGCGGACGCGATCGGCATGTCTGGCGAAGATGTCGAGGTTGATCGCGGCGATCAGCGCATCACGAAGTGTGTTCTGCTGACGCAGGAAGCCGGGATGCGTATCCGGATCCTGCTTATACCATGCCCCCCATTCGTCGACGGCAAGGAACAGGCGCTTGTCCGGGTCGACCTTGTCCATGATCGCGCTGTGTCTGGTGATAAGTTCATCCATGTGCCATGCGCCCTGAAGCGCATCCGCCCATGCGCTTTCGTCAAAGCCGGTTGCTGCCGCGCGCGGGGGCCAGCCGCCGCCGGGCAGGACATAATAATGCAACGAAAGGCCGTCGAGCATCGGGGCGGCGACGCGCATCAGCGTTTCGGTCCATTCATAATCCCCGGCATTGGCGCCTGCGGCGATCTTCATGATCCGGGTGTCGGCGGGGGCCTTGATGAAGGTGGCGTAACGCCGTGTGATGTCGGCCGCATATTCGGCGCGCATATTGCCGCCGCAGCCCCAAAGTTCATTGCCGATGCCGAAATAGGGGAGCGGCCATGGATCCTTATGGCCGTTCCGGGCGCGCTCATCGGCAAGGCTTCCTGCGGGGGCGGTGATATATTCGACCCATTCGGCCATTTCGCGCGGTGAGCCATTGCCGACATTGCCGGAAATATAGGCTTTGGCGCCGACCTGACGGGTCAGTTCGAAAAATTCATGGGTGCCTACGCTATTGGGTTCGGTCACGCCGCCCCAATGCGTGTTGACCTTGACCGGGCGCTGGTTCTGCGGTCCGATTCCTTCGCGCCAGTGATATTCGTCGGCGAAGCAGCCGCCCGGCCAGCGGATGACCGGCACCGAAAGAGTGCGCAGCGCGCTGATGACATCGTTCCGAAAGCCGTTGGTATTCGGGATCGGGCTGTCCTTCCCGACCCAGAGTCCGCCGTAAATCCCGTTACCCAGATGTTCGGCGAACTGGGTGAAGATTTCCTTGCTATAGACGGGGCCGGGCGTGTCGCCATGGATCGTCGCCGTCGTCGGCTTGCCTGCTGTATCGGCCTGGGCCGTGCCGGTGAGTGCGGTGGCGCCAAGGAGCAGTGCGGCGGTGGTGCGTTGCAGGGCCTTCAGCATTTTTTCTCCCCTCCTGGAAAATATCAGTCGTGAAATGGTTCGACGCTCTCTCGCCGTCCGCGCAGAAAGGCATCTGCGACGAGGCGCAGCGGGGCGGTATCCACATCGCTGCGGCGCCCGCGGATCAGACGGGCGAAATGGGCATAGAGGCTGGGATATTCGACATCCCCATCATGTCTGGTTCCCGCGGGCAGGGTGAGATCGGCGCCACCTTTCGAAAGGCGGAGCGTCCCGGCATCCGTATCGACGATGATGTCCCAGCTTTGCGGGCCGGTCTGGCGCCAGTCGAGGTCCATGTGAATCGGGGCACCCGCTGCATCGCACAGGTCGAGATCCGCCGCGATCGGCGCGGCCCGGTTCTCCGGCAGGCTGAGCGTCGCCGCCTTCAGGAAAACCGGGCGCGGCAGGATATGGGTGAGGATCGAAAGCGCGTTGATTCCCGGATCAAACACACCGAGTCCGCCCGGTTCCCAGATCCAGTCCTGACCGGGATGCCAGACGCGGACATCCTCGCGCCAGACGATCGAGACTTTTTCGATCCTGCGCGCGGCGAGCCAGACTCGTGCCGGGGCGACACCGGCGGCAAACCGCGAATGCCATGCGGCGAACAGCGTTGCGCCGACCGCTTCGGCGCGATCGCTCAGGGCGACCACTTCCGACAAGGTCGCGCCGGGCGGCTTTTCAAGGAAGACATGAAGGCCATGGTCGAGCGCGAGTGCCGCCAGATCATAGCGGACCTGAGGCGGTGTACACAGGGCGACGGCATCGATCGCGGGACCGGTGGCAAGCAGATCCTCAAGGTTGCGGTGATGCGCAATGCTCTCCTGACCGGGATCATGCGGGCTGACCGTTGCGGTCAGGCGGAACGCCTCCGTGCCGTCCAGCGCGGGCAGGTGCTGGTCGCGGGCGATCTTGCCCATGCCGACCACGGCGATGCGGATCGGGTCCATGGCCTAGAGCGCCTGCACGGCGACCGCGCGTTCCTTGGAGCGGGTCAGCGGGTTGGCGACCGGAAGGGCGAAGGGTGAGGCCGAAATCTCGAAAATATCGCCTTCCTGCGCGATCACACCATCACTGAAAGACAGGGTGGCGGTGCCGAAGAAGTGAATATGAATGTCGCCGGGGCGACGGAAGAGATCATATTTGAAGTGATGATGTTCCAGATTGGAAATGCTGTGGGACATATTGGCTTCGCCGGACAGAAAGGGCTTTTCCCAGATTACCCTGCCTTCGCGCAGGATCCGGCTGGAACCTTCGATATGGGGGGGCGGCGCGCCCAGCAGCAATTCGGCGCCGAGGGCGGCCTGACGAAGCTTGGAATGAGCGAGCCACAGATAATTATGCCGCTCGGTAACATGGTCGGAATATTCGTTGGCGAGCGCGAAGCCGAGGCGATAGGGCGTGCCGTCTTCGCCGATGATATAGATGCCGGCCAGTTCCGGTTCTTCGCCGCCGTCGCGGGCGAAGGGCGGCAGGTTGAGGGCATCCATCGGGCCGACGAGTTGCGAGCCATCGCCTTTGTAGAACCATTCGGGTTGTTGTCCGACTTCGCCCGGAACCGGTTTGCCGCCTTCCAGCCCTTCGAGGAACATGCGCATCGAATCGGTTGGTTTGCCCCCGGCCATGGCCTCGCGATGCATTTTGTCGCGCCCTTCGGCGGACCCGAGATGTGTGAGTCCGGTGCCGGACAGGATGAGATGCGCCGGATCCTCATGGTCTATCGGGGCGAGCAGGCGCCCGGCGGCGAATTCGGCTGAAATATCGACGACGTCGCCGCGCGGGCAGCTTTTAGCGACCTGAGCCAGCGTTTCTCTGGCGGCAATTGCGCGCAGCGCAAGTTCGCGGACCGTGGTGACGCCACGGAGAAAGTGGGCTTCGTTTCCTTCGGCAAGGATGATCGAGCGCGTGTCGTCGGTCGCGCGATGCTGAAGCAGGCGAATAGGGTTCATGGCTCTCTCCCCGGTTGCGGCGCGCTGTTTCCCGCGGTGCGTGTCGCGATACATTGGGTTGTAATCGGTCCGGGGCGGCGAACCGCTCTGGACATTTCTTCATTATGAGGTCCCGGCGTCGGTCGATTCCGATCGGCCGGAGATCACCCCAGGGTCAGGACCCGTTACTGGCGCCGGTGAGGCGTCCAGATGGCGATCCTATCGGGCCGAATGGCCCGCCGGAAAGGCTGGCTGCCTTTCCAGGGGCAATTGGGTTTATTGGAACGTCCCGCAGGCATTTGACCAAAATGGCCCGGCGCTGCGTCGAAAAACCTGAAAATATCGGCATATTTCTGTGCCTTTCCTCCTTGCGCTGAGCCATTTTGCTTCAAACCTCAACGGCGCCAGCAATGGGGCCTGACCCTAATGTCAGTTTGCCGTCGATCAGGCGCGGGGCGCCATCTGCCAATGCGGCATCGCGCAATTCCTCGGGCAGCACCTCCTGCGCGATATTCTGGTAACTGACCGGGCGCAGGAAGCGGTCGATCGCAAGGCTGCCGACCGACGTCGTGCGCGGATCGGATGTCGCGGGGAAGGGGCCGCCATGGACCATGGCATGGCAGACCTCGACTCCGGTCGGCCAGCCATTGGCGAGGATGCGCCCGACCTTGCGTTCGAGCAGCGGCAGGAGGCGCGAGGCCATCGCTTCGTCGGCCTCGTCCATATGCAGGGTCGCGGTGAGCTGGCCTTCCAGGCCGGACAGAATTCGGGCGAGTTCGGCCTCGTCCTTGCACCGGACGATGATCGACGATGCGCCGAAAACCTCGTGCCCCATCGCCTTGTTGGCGAGAAAGGCCTCGGCCGTGGTCTGAAAGAGGACGGCGCCGCCATGGGTTGCGTCGCCTTGTTCGCCTGCGGCCAGCATCTCGACGCCGGGGCAGCCGGACAGGGTCGCCACGCCCCGGGCATAGGCATCGCGAATACCGGTCGTCAGCATGGTCTGCGGGCTGGCTCCGGTTACCGCGCCAGTGGCCGCAGCAATGAAGGCCTCCAGACCTTCGCCCTCGACGGCCAGAATCAGGCCGGGATTGGTGCAGAATTGTCCCGCGCCCATGGTGAGGGAACCGACAAAGGCGCCCCCGAGCGCTTCGCCGCGGGCGCGAAGCGCCTCGGGTAGCAGCAGTACCGGGTTGATGCTCGACATTTCCGCATAGACCGGGATCGGTGCTGCGCGAGACTGAGCGAGGCGGGCAAGAGCGAGACCGCCGCTACGCGATCCGGTAAAACCAACCGCCATGATGCGCGGGTCCTGTACGAGCGAGGCCCCGAGATCGTTGGAAGGGCCGGCAAGATGCTGAAACACGCCCTCGGGCAGGCCGCAGGCCGCGACGGCCTTGCTGATAGCCCCGGCCACCAGCGCGCCGGTGACCGGGTGGGCCGGATGGCCCTTGACCACCACGGGGCAGCCTGCAGCAAGCGCAGAGGCGGTGTCGCCGCCGGCGGTGGAGAAGGCGAGCGGGAAGTTCGACGCACCGAATACCGCGACCGGGCCGACCGGGATCATGCGCAGGCGCAGATCCGGGCGAGGCAAAGGCTGACGGTCCGGCAGTGCCGGGTCGATGCGAAGTTGTTGCCACTGGCCCTTGCGCACCACATCGGCGAACATGCGAAGCTGACCGACGGTCCGGCCCCGTTCGCCTTCGAGGCGTGCCCGGGGCAGTCCGCTTTCGGTTATGGCTGCCTCGATCAGCGCGTCGCCGACACCGAGAATTGCCTCGGCGATTCGTTCGAGGAAAGCGGCACGCGTTTCACGATCGGTGGCGCGATAGGTATCGAAGGCGGCATCGGCCTTAGCGCAGGCTTCTGCGACATCCGCAAGTCCGTCGGCCTTGAGAAGCTCCCCGTGCGGCTGTCCTGTTTCGGCCACGACGGATCGGAATTCGGTCATCTGCTGTCTCCTTATTTACTCCGACATATTATGGAAGACGGATAAACGCAATCTTTGTCGTTCCTTCCTTTCGCGAGGGCTGGTAGGGTTGTTTCCGGAGGTGCATGAAACGGTGACGGATACGAAACGAACCAAGGAAAGCGAAAACGCGAAGATGGGTGAAGAGACGCGCGGTCCGGGGCGGCGATTGCATGGCGCGATCGCGCACAAGCTCGGTACGGACATTTTGTCTGGCAAATATGCTCCCGGTGACGTCCTTTCCGGGGAAGTCGCTTTCGCCGAGGAACTGCAGGTTTCCCGCAGCGCCTATCGCGAGGCGATTCAGGTTCTGACCGCAAAGGGGCTGGTGGCGAGCCGGCCCAAGGCGGGCACGCGGGTATTGCCGCGCGACCGCTGGAACCTGCTCGACCCTGAGGTGCTGGGGTGGGCCTTTGCCGGCGAACCGGAAATCGAGTTTGTACGCAATCTCTTCGAATTGCGCGCTATTATCGAGCCCGCAGCGGCTCGTCTGGCGGCGCAGCGGCGCGACAAGTCCGACCTCAAGGCAATGAAGGACGCCCTTGGCGAAATGCGGCGCCATACGCTGACGACCGAGGCCGGTCGGGCGGCCGACCGCGATTTCCACAGCGCTATTCTTCATGCGACGCGCAATCAGGCGCTCATGGTTCTGAGCGCCAGCATCGGCGCGGCAGTCAACTGGACGACTCAATTCAAACAGCGCGCCCGCGCTCTGCCGCGCAACCCGATCCCCGATCACGCCCGGGTTTATGATGCCATTGCCGCGGGCGATGCCGAGGGTGCGGCGGAGGCGATGAACATTCTTGTCGATCTGGCGCTGGAGGATACCCGCAGTGCGATGAGTTCCTGATCGGAGTAGTGAGAGGGGTGTTTTCTCCCTCCGCTGCCTCAGATGGGTTTTCGAGCAGGATGACATATCTGGTGACGAAGGGAATGCGGCAACAGGTAAGCTCCGTCTCCGGTCAGGATGGTTCCTCTTCCAGCCTCTGATCGGTCAGAGCGTGGGTCGGCTTGCTGCCCCAGAGAGCGTAAAACAGCACATAAAGTTCGCAGGCTGCAGTCAGCAGGAAAGAAGTCTGCAGACCGTAAAGATCCGCTATCCAGCCCTGAACGATGACAAGCGCTCCTCCCGCGATTGCCATCACCAGCAATCCCGATCCTTCCTCGGTCAGCGGACCCAGGCCCTTGATGCCGAGCGTAAAAATCGTCGGGAACATGATGGAGTGGAACAGGCCGACAAGGATCAGCGACCACATTGCGACCGGGCCATGCGCGAAGGTCGTTATCATCATCACCACAAAGGCGCCGGTCGCAAAGACGGCAAGTATTTTGGCCGCGTCGAAGCGTTGCATGATCGCCGAGCCGGCAAAACGGCCGACCATCATTCCGCCCCAGAGGAAGCTGAGATAGCGACCGGCCTCCTCATGGGTGAGATTGGCGATATCGGGTTGACTGACGAAGTTTACGAAGAGGTTCGCGACCCCGATTTCTGCGATGAGATAAATGAAAATCGCGGGCACGCCGAAGACGAGGTTGCGGTGGTTCCACAGTGACAAATGTCTGCGTTCCTCTCTGGCAATGCGCAGGCTTGTCGAGGCCATGGCCGGTAACGGGAAGCGCGCAATCACAAGGGCAAGAATCACCAGAACCACCGCAACGAGGCCATAGGGCAGGATCACTGATTGCGCGTCAGCCAGGCGTTCCGCGTCGCTCAGGGTCGTTCCGGCCGCTGACGTGCCGCCCTTGGACCGGCCGAGGATGAGATAGGCGCCGAACAGCGGAGCGAACATCGTTCCGGCAGAATTGAGCGCCTGAACGAGATTGAGGCGCGAGGAGGCGGTTTCCGGTTTGCCGACCACGGCGACATAGGGGTTGGCCGCAACCTGCAGCAGGGTGATGCCGCTGGCGATCACGAACAGCATGGCCAGAGTCACGGCATAGGATGGGATGCTCGCTGCCAGCATCATGCCCGACGCGCCCGCTGCCATGACCAGCAGGCCAGTGACGAGCGCCTGCTTGTAACCGATATGCTCGATGAGCTTGGCGGACGGAATGGAGGCCACGAAATAGGCGATGAACCAGACCGATTCGATCAATGTGGTCTGAGTATAGCTGAGATCGAACACGCTGCGCAGATGCGGCAGCAGTGTGTTGTTGATGACGGTGATGAAGCCCCACATGAAGAACAGGCTGGCGAGCAGGGTGAGGGCTGGAGCGTGGCGAATTCCGGCCTCCTGCGCGGTTTCGGCCGAGGCGCCGGACGAAGAGACGGTTGAAGGCATGTCTATCCTCTCGGTCATGGGGGGGGCTTGCGGTTTTTCCGAACCGTCTTGCGCTTTCTCTATTTGTCGGAGTATATATGTCAAGCGGCCTCGTCAATGGGCCAGGATAAATCTACGCAAGGCCGGGAGCATTCGGGAATGAGGAAACTGGGTAAGGCATTGGGGAGCGCGGCCATTTTGGCGATGCCGTCGGTCCCGGCTTCGAATGCATATGCGGCCACCGCGAATCGCGAAAATGCGGGTGTGCTGGCGGATGGATCGACGGTGGAGGTGATTACTCTCACGGCCGCGAACGGCGTTTCCGCCACTATTTTGAGCTATGGCGCCACCCTGCAGAAACTGATCGCGCCGGATAGCCGGGGCAATCTTGCCGACGTGGTCCTGGGGTATGACCATCTGTCGGACTATGTGGATCATCCCAATTATTTCGGCGTGACCGTCGGCCGTTTCGCCAACCGCATTGCGGGTGGCCGTTTTTCGCTCGACGGGAAAAGCTACCAGCTTCCCCGGAATGACGGCGAGAACAGCCTCCATGGCGGCGGACAGGGGTATGATAAGGTCGTGTGGCAGGTTGTTTCGGTGGAATCCGGACCGACCGCGCGGGCCGTTTTTCGTCATATCAGCCCGGATGGCGATGCGGGCTATCCCGGCAGGGTCACGGCGACGGTTACCTATTCGCTCGACGAGGCCGGTAATCTCGGCATCGCTTTCGAAGCGAAGACTGACAAGCCGACGATTGTCAACATGACCAACCATGCGATTTTCGACATGGCGGGCGAAGGTTCCGCATCCGGCGCTATAGGCCAGAAGCTGACCATCGCCGCGAGCCGTTATACGCCGGTCAACGACAAGCTGATCCCGACCGGGGAATTGCGGCCGGTCGCAGGCACTATGTTCGATTTCCGCAAGGCGCGCCGGGTCGCCGACGGTCTGCGGGACGGCACCGACCAACAGATTGTTTATGGCCGGGGTTACGACCATAATTTCGTGCTCGACAAGGGCCTGACGGCGGAGCCGGGGCTGGCGGCACGTCTTGAGGATCCCGCCTCCGGCCGTGTGCTCGAAGTGTTCACGACCGAGCCGGGCATCCAGTTTTACTCCGGCAATTTTCTCGACGGAACGCTTGTCGGGAAGGAGGGGCATTTATACCGTATGGGGGACGGCATCGCGCTGGAGCCGCAGAAATTCCCCGATGCGCCGAACCATCCCGAATTTGTTTCCGCCCGCGTCGATCCCGGCAAGCCCTATCGGCATGTCATGATCTACCGCCTTTCCACTTCGCGCTGATCGAGTAGAATCCATGACACAAAATGATACGCCCAGGTCGCAATCCCCCCGGCTGAGGTCGCGCGCCTGGTTCGATAATCCTGAAAATATCGACATGACCTCGCTCTATCTGGAGCGCTATCTGAATTTCGGGCTCAGCCTTGAAGAATTGCGGTCGGGGAAGCCGATTATCGGGATCGCCCAGACCGGCAGCGATCTGTCCCCCTGCAATCGTCACCATCTGGTTCTGGCCGAGCGCATTCGTGAAGGCATTCGCGAGGCGGGCGGCATCGCCATCGAATTCCCGGTCCATCCGATACAGGAAACGGGCAAGCGCCCTACCGCCGGTCTCGACCGTAACCTTGCCTATCTCGGGTTGGTCGAAGCCCTTTATGGCTATCCGATCGACGGCGTGGTGCTGACCACCGGGTGCGACAAAACGACCCCGGCGCTGCTGATGGCGGCGGCCACCGTGAACATTCCCGCCATCGCCTTGTCGGTCGGCCCGATGCTCAATGGCTGGCACAAGGGCGAGCGGACCGGGTCGGGCACGATCGTATGGAAGGGGCGCCAGATGCTGGCCGCCGGTGAGCTGGACGAGGAAGGCTTCATCAAGCTGGTGGCGTCCTCGGCGCCCTCGACCGGCTATTGCAACACCATGGGCACGGCCACGACGATGAATTCGCTCGCGGAGGCCCTGGGTATGATGCTGCCGGGATCGGCGGCTATTCCCGCCCCCTATCGCGATCGTCAGGAATGCGCCTATCGCACGGGCAAACGCATTGTCGAAATGGTCGGCGAAGATCTCAAGCCTTCGGATATTCTGACGCTTGATGCCTTTCACAACGCGATCGTCGTCAATTCGGCGATCGGCGGATCGACCAACGCGCCGATCCACCTTGCCGCGATCGCCCGTCATATCGGCGTTGACCTGCCGCTCAAGGACTGGGAGACGGTGGGGCACAAGGTTCCGCTGCTCGTCAATCTGCAACCTGCGGGGGAGTATCTCGGCGAGGATTATTATCGTGCGGGCGGGGTGCCCGCCGTGGTTGCCCAACTGATGGGGCAGGGGCTTGTCCGCGAACAGGCGATGACCGTGAACGGCCGGACCATGGGCGATAATTGCAGGGAAGCGACGATCGAAGACGAACGGGTCATCAGGCCGTTTGACGAAGCCTTGCGCAAGGATGCCGGTTTTCTCGTGCTGAGCGGCAATTTGTTCGATGCGGCGATCATGAAGACCAGCGTGATCAGCGACGAATTTCGCGAACGCTATCTGTCGAACCCTGATGACCCCGATGCCTTTGAAGGCCCGGCCATCGTATTCGACGGGCCGGAGGACTATCACCAGAAGATCGACGATCCCGCACTGGGCATTACACCCAGAACGTTGATGTTCATGCGCGGGGCGGGGCCGGTCGGCTATCCGGGGGCCGCTGAAGTTGTGAATATGCGTCCGCCGGCCTATCTGATTACCGAAGGCATTTCGGCGCTGCCCTGTATCGGCGATGGCCGCCAGTCCGGTACCAGCGGAAGCCCTTCGATCCTCAATGCCAGTCCCGAGGCCGCGGCCATGGGCGGGCTCGCTCTGTTGCGCAGCGGTGATCGCGTTCGCATCGATCTGGGCAAGGGAACTGTCGACGTGCTCATCGGGGACGAGGAACTGGCGGAGCGTCGGGCGGCGCTCGAAGCGGCGGGCGGTTTCCCTTACCCGGCTTCGCAGACGCCATGGCAGGAAATCCAGCGCTCCGTCGTTGGCCAGCTGAGCAGCGGCGCCATCCTTGAAGGGGCTGAGAAATATCAGCGCATTGCCCAGACCATGGGAGTGCCGCGCGACAATCACTGATCGCAAGGCGGTAACCGACTGGGGCAGGCAGGGCTGGCAGAGGAGAGAAGCGGTATGGCCCGGCGGTATGTGCCGCGCGGGCTTCGCTTCCGGCGCTCAGGCATCTGCGCAGCGGAAGCGGAGATGCCAGGGCGAGGACTATGGGGTGTGACGATGCGTGAAAGGATGAAGGCGCAGCTGCTTCGTCGTAGCCATCCGCAGCGGCTCACGCTCACCGCGGAAATGCATAATCGCAAGTTGCCGCCGATTGCGGCGCCGACGAGGCTTGTGCAGATCGTCCTGCTTGCCGATGCCGAAGAACTGGAAACGGCCGCAGCCTGCTTCGGAGAGAATGCGGGCAAGCATGCGGTGGTTGCCTGTGGTGATGCCTGTCTGGTCTGGGAACGGCATAGCGAATTTGTCACTTATAGCTTCATCGTGCCGGGTGCATTTGACGATCCGTTCGACGATGCCCCCTTCGCCCCTTTGCTTGAGGAATGGCTCGACCGGATGCCGGGCGAAATCATCCGGTCATCCTTCATGGCGTTCGAACGCGCCGAACATCTCGACGCGAGGGCAGATGTGCCCGGGATATGGTTCAACGCCAATGATCTTGTCGTCTGCGATGTGCACCGCGAGGCTGCACGCATCTGGTCCGACTTCAGAATGCACGGGGGGTTCGGCCGCACCTTGGTTTCGGTGCGTTCCGATGAGCCGCGCTACCTGCCCGAACTTGCGCAGTCGCTGCTTGAACTGGGCAATTATCGCAAGCTGGCCCTGCTCGGCCTGCCGGTGGCGCAAACACATGGGGGCGCGTTGCGGCAGATCGAGAAGGAACTGGCCGAAATCAGCCATGAGATCGATGCGGGCCTGCGCCCGCCGCACCAGATGCTCCATGCCATCAGTGAGCTGGGATCGCGGATCGCCGATATCATGGCCTCGACGCGCTACCGCATGAGCGCAACCTCGGCCTATGCGGCGATTTGCGAAGAGCGTGTGCATACCCTCGATGCCGTCGCGGTGGACGATGGGCCGACCCTGGCCGGTTTTACGCAGCGACGCCTGTCTCCGGCGGTGAAGACCTGCGCCAGCTTCGTGCAGCGTCTCGACGATCTGGCGCAGAGAATAGCGTGGACCGCAGCGCTGTTGCGGACAAGGGTCGATACGGAAATCGCATCGCAAAATCGGGATTTGCTACGTTCTCTCGATCGTCGCAATGCAATGCAGCTTCGTTTGCAGCAGACCGTTGAGGGACTCTCTGTGGCTGCGATTTCCTATTATGTCGTGGGGCTGTTCGGCTATTTGTTCAAATCCCTGCATGCTCTTGTCGGCTGGCCGGAGGTGGAGCTGGCCGGTGGGCTGATGGTGGTTCCGATATGCGGTGCGGTTGCGTGGATGACGGCAAGGGTGCGGCACGGGCACCAATAGAAGGGCAACCTGGACCCTGGCATGTTGGATGAACCATCGGGCGGCTCGGAAAATTCCGTAAGATGAAGGCCGTACTATTTTGGGGGGAGGGAGCATCCCTCCCCCGGATGCGATTAACGGGTGAAGGGATTGATTGTCCTGATCGTCCCGTCCGGGTTGAAATGAAGCTCGGTCATCTTGACGTTGCGCAGATGATTCTTCCCGCTCAATTGGGTGTCGTGGAAAAATAGCCAGGTCTTGCCATCCCAGTCGACAATCGAGTGATGCGATGTCCAGCCCTGCACCGGCAGCAGGATATGCCCCGTATAAGTGAACGGGCCATAGGGATTGTCACCGATCGCATAGTTCAGGAAATGGGTGTCTCCCGTCGAATAGGTGAAATAATATCTGCCGCCATGCTTGTACATCCATGACGCCTCGAAGAAGCGCTTTTCATGGTCGCCGCCGAGAACGGGCTTGCCGTTCGCATCAAGGATGACCGCATCGCGCGGGGCTTCGGCGAATTCTTTCATGTCGGGCGCCATTTTCGCGACCTTGGGCATCAGTGCCGGTTTGTCATCCTGCTTCAGGTCGACGTCGCCGATCGTCGGATCATATTTTCCGGTCGCCCATCTCTGAAGCTGGCCGCCCCATATGCCGCCGAAATACATGTAACTCGTGCCGTCCTCATCGGTGAAGACGGCAGGGTCAATCGAGAAGCTGCCTTTGATCGGTTCGGGTTCCGCCTTGAACGGCCCCATCGGTGTGTCGCTGGTGGCGACGCCCATGCGGAAAACGCCATCCTTGTCCTTGGCCGGAAAGTAAAGGAAGTAGGTGCCGTTCTTATAGGCGGCGTCGGGTGCCCACAGGCTTTTTTCGGCCCAGGGGATGTCATCCAGATCCAGCGCCACCGGCCCGACCGTGACCTTGTCACCCGGTTTTCCCATCATCAGCACGTGATAATCGCGCATCGCATATTGGCTGCCGAGATCATCGTCGGGGATGCCCGTGTCGATGTCATGGCTGGGGTAGATGTAGAGCTTCCCGTCGAAGATATGGGCCGAAGGATCGGCGGTGTAGATATCAGTAACGAGCGGCTGGGCGATATATTTGTCGCTGTCGGAGGCTTGCTGGGACTGGTCCGGCTTGTTGCAGCCCGCGATGGCCGCGAGGCCTGCCGCGATGAGCGCGGCTTTCCCGATCGATAATGTGAACCTGTTCATATGTGCCTCTCCAACATGCAGGGTCGCCGCCCATGATATCAGGTTAAGATAGCGCTACCAAAATCATGTTGGCAAGGGGACTGTCGCGGCTTGACTGAATTTATGGATATGATAGCGCTACCAAAATGATAGGCAGAGGATGGGTATTGGCTGCTCCGCGGCGAGGCTGGTTGTGCGCGCAATCATGGTTGCTGCTGGTCATTTGCGCGATTGTGCCGGGGGTTCCGTCGGTGCGGGCGGAAGACGGTTATGCACTGTGGCTGCGCTATGCGCCGGTGTCGACTGCTGCCGCGCGTGAAACGCTGTCGCGGCTGGGCCCACCGGAATTGCTCGGCGCATCTTCGTCCGTCACCGATATGGCGCAGGCCGAGCTGGCGCGCGGGCTCTCTGCAATGCTCGGGGTATCCGGCAAGGGTGTGGTCCTTGCGCGTGCGGATCGGCTTGCCGGGTCGGATATTGCATTGGCGGCGCCCCTCGCCGGACTGCCGGAAGGAGCATATCGCATCGTGACGCGGCGTGACGGGCGTTTGACCGTGATCGCTCGCGACGATTCCGGTCTGCTCTATGGCAGCTTCGCCCTGTTGCGCGGCATTGCAGGTGGTGACTGGCTGACGGAGGGGCGGCGGCTGACAGAGATCGACATGATGTCCGTGCCGATATTGCCGTTGCGCATGATCGACCATTGGGACAACCCCGATGGGTTCGTCGAACGCGGCTATGCCGGGCGGTCGATTTTCGACTGGTGGTTGCTCCCCGATCATCTCGATCCCCGACTGATCGATTATGCCCGCGCCAATGCCTCCATCGGCATCAACGCAGTGGTGGTGAACAATGTCAACGCGTCGCCGCTGATGCTGACCCCGCGCTATCTGGTGAAGCTGGCCCGGCTGGCCGATGCCTGGCGTCCCTTTGGCATTCGCCTGTTTCTTTCCGCGCGCTTTTCCGCCCCCCGGGATATTGGCGGGCTCGCAACGGCCGATCCGCTCGATCCGGCGGTGCGTCGCTGGTGGAAGGACAAGGCGGACGAGATTTATGCCGCGATTCCCGATTTTGGCGGTTTCCTCGTCAAAGCCAATTCCGAGGGGCAGCCCGGCCCGCAGGATTATGGCCGCACTCATGCCGACGGGGCCAATATGCTGGCGCAGGCGCTGGGCAAGCGGGGAACGGTGATCTGGCGTGCTTTTGTATATGCGAGCAGCGCCGAAACCGATCGCGTCAAACTGGCCTATGATGAATTCAAGCCTCTGGACGGAAAATTCGCGCCCAATGTTCTTCTCCAGGTGAAGAACGGACCACTCGATTTTCAGCCGCGCGAACCTTTTCATCCTCTGTTCGGCGCGATGCCGAAGACAAGGATGATGTTGGAAGCTCAGATTACCAAAGAATATCTGGGTTTCGCGACGCATCTCGCCTTTCTCGGGCCGCTCTGGAAGGAGGTGCTTGATGCCGATACCGGTCATGGCAAGGGCGCGCGGCTGACGGTGGCGGAAACTCTGGCAAAAGGCGGCATGGCTGGCGTTGCCAATATCGGGGCCGACAGGAACTGGACGGGTGGCCATTTCGATCAGGCCAACTGGTATGCTTTTGGCCGGCTTGCCTGGAATCCGGCGCTGCCCTCGCATCGCATCGCGCGGGAATGGGCTGCGCAGACGTTCAGCCCTAATCCGGCCTTTCTGGGGCCGGTAACGGCGATGATGGAGGAGAGTCGACAGGCGGTGGTCGATTATATGACACCGCTTGGCCTTGCCCACCAGATGGGAACCGGCCACCATTATGGCCCGGCACCCTGGGTGTCCGATCTGGCGCGCCCGGAATGGAACCCTGTTTATTATAATCGTGCCGATGCATCGGGTGTCGGCTTTGAACGCACGGCAAAGGGCAGCGATGCTCTGGCCCAATATGCGCCGACGGTTGCGGCACAATGGGCCGACCCGGCGACGATGGACGAGGCCTATTTGCTATGGTTCCATCATGTGCCCTGGGGGTATCGGACCCGGTCGGGCCGGACGCTGTGGGCTGAGCTCGTGGCGCGCTATGATCGCGGCGCTGCCGCCGTCGATCGGATATCGGTGCAGTGGACAGCACTGGCGCCCTATGTCGATAG
>SBGG01000023.1 GCA_006226685.1 Sphingomonadales bacterium | reverse complement strand
TGGAGCGCAATGGCTTCACATCGAAGGTCCACCACAAGAAGCCGCCGCATCGCGACATGCCGGTACACACGAAACGCTCCAATGCGGGTAAATCCGTCATCCGTTCACCCGTCGAGCAAGTCTTCGCTGACCAGAAATCCCGCATGGGCCTGTTCGTCCGCACCGTCGACATAAAAAGAGCGGAAATGAAAATCGGCCTCGCCAACCTCGTCTACAATATCAGGCGATACCTATACCTCAAACGCGTCAATGCCACCTGAACAGGCGATCCTGCGTGCCGAAGCCAGCGACGAACGGCAGAAATGAAACCAAAATCCTCACTGTCACACACCGGAAATGCCCAAATCATCAGCCACCCAGCGCCAAAACCCGATTCTTCGATCCGTCCACCCATGATCTGGCTGTACTGGTCCAGACCGTTGGCGGTGTAGCTGCGCTGCACGTTGTAATGGTTGGTCCAGGCATAGAGATCATTGTCCGTCGTGCCGCGGCTGATCTGGAGCGCGCGGTTATAGTTGAAGCTGTAATTGACCGCCGATCCGCCAGCGAGCGCATGGCCCAGCGTGTCGAGCGCGCCGGTGTCCTCATAGCCGTAGCTGCTGTTCGCGCCGCTGGGGCGAGTCACCGAGGTGCGGCGCGAAAGATCGTCATAGCTGTAGAGCACGAGCCTGCCGGTTGCGGTCGCGCAATCCGCCGCCTCCTTGATCTGGCTGATGCGCCCGCGCGCATCGGTACAGGTCAAACCGCTTGAATTCGGCCTGAGAGCCAAGTTTACCACTTGCGAAAGCTTCCAGTCCTTGCCCGATGATCGAGGCAATCGGTTCTTCGCGGACAAGGATTGCACCGCCAGACCGTGGAATTGCTCGCAACTTTGCGAGTGTAGACGGGGCATGGTCCGCTGGCTTTCTCGTCCAGTCGGTCAATGCGCCGTCCGATAAGCGATTCGACGGTATCGAAGCTCTATCGCGACAATGGATATCGTGGCCTGTACGTCCCACACGGATGGTGATCGAGCTTTTCCACGGTGATGAACGAGGTCGCCGGGCGAGAAAGCCGCGTCAGCGATCGTCAGGTTATCGATATGATGCTGAGGCACGTTGCTGGTCCGCACCTGTCAAACTTGTGAATGGCATTTTTAGCGTGATCCGACATTCGCGCCACTGCAACGAAACGGTGTATGTTGACCGAAAATCGGCGCTGCGGGAATGGCAGCTATCCTCGCCGGATGTTTCGGAACCGGTCAGTCGCCTAGCGACCAATCTATGGCGTTCTGAGATTCCGTTCGGCCAGACGCCGGATGTCTGCTACCGGCCAGACCTGCCGTTCGACAGGTTTCGAGTGAACGGCAGAAGTGTCCCAATGACAGTCGATCGCTATGCCGCGACAGTCTGGTGTACAAAGGGCAGGTTTTAGGGAGCCATTTTGACCGGCTCAATGTCCGCTTTGTCGGCGGGAGGAGATACGCGCAACGCATCCCCTCCCACAGGTATATGGTCAGCTTGCCGTATACCCCCCGTCAATGACCAGCTTCTGACCAGTGATGAAGGAAGACTCGTCCGACATCAGGAAAACTGCGGGCTTGGCAATTTCGACCGGGACGCCCATGCGACCACCGAACTTGCCGCGCGGAACGATATCGGCATGTTCCACCGGGTCGTTGCAGAGCGGGTGCAGCGCCGCGAGCTGCGTGAAGTCGAAGGCATCCGTTGCCAGTGTCTTCTCCTTTGCCAGTGCGCTCTGGTCGGCATTGACCGCCGCCTGGAACAGAGGTGTCATGATATAGCCCGGGTTCACCGTGTTCACACGAATGCCATATTCTGCCAGCTGCAGGGCCAGGGCCTTCGACAGGCCGACGACGCCATGTTTCCCCATCGTGTATTGAATCAGGTTGAAACGATCGATCAGTACCTCGCCCGTGTCCGGGTTCACAACCTTCGGACGACCGACGACACCGTGAATGCTGGATACCAGCACAATGGAGCCTTTCGTCCCGTGCTTGATCATCAGGCGCGAGCCATAGAGCGCCGTATGGAAAACCCCGTCTTCGTTGATGCTCTGAATGAACTTGTGGGATTTCAGGACCGCTTCGGGATCCTTGTCGAAGTCCTCTGCAGTCGCCACGCCGGCATTGGCCATCACGGCATCCACCCGTCCGTAGGTCTTTTCGGTGATCTCGAACAGCTTTTCGACGTCTTTCGGGTTGGTCACGTCGGTATGGACGTAGATTGCATGACCGGCGCCATATTGCTCGTTCAGGCTCTTGGCGAACGCTTCGCCCAGTTCGTCGTTGATGTCGGAAATGACGACTCCCGCCGCACCTTCGGCGAGAGCTTCGCGAACCGTTGCCGATCCGATGGAGTCATATCCCGGAATCGCCGAAACTGAGCCCGTCACCACGACAATTTTGTCGTTTAGCTTACCCATGTTGACTTCTCCTTTGGTTAGATTGGGAGGGGAGGAACCTGACGAGAAAACCGCGATTGCCCATTATTGGATTACCGCCTTTCATTCCGCTGTCGGATCCAGTTGCAGTGGTAACGCTACGAATGAACGAATGGCAACAATTGGGCGGGTTGATTCGGTTAATGAGCCCTGCCCTCAATCAAGAAGCAGACAGCGGTATGACCGGAAGCATTCCCAGCTATACCGCTGCCTTTCATAACGCCGATATCACTTTGTCTTCATGGAAAGGGTGATCCCCCATGTCGCCGGCTGTCCGGCAAAACGGGCGATCGTGTCATAATCCGTGTAAATGTTGGTGACATAATATTTGTTGAAGATGTTCTTGCCGAACAGCGTTACTCTCCAGGAACCGTCTGCGGCCGCGATACCACCCCGCAAGTCGACCAGCGCATAACCCGGGAGGGTATAGCTTTTGTCGACCGGCACGGACGAAGCGAAATCCGGTGTCACGACCAACGCTTTCGATCCGCCGATGTTGGAATAGGCCTTGCTCCGCGCCGATACCGAGAAGCCGACGAAAGGCGCAACCGCCCCCATTTCCCAATTATAATCACCCGTCAGGCGAACCTGATATTTGGGCGTATAGGGAATGACCGCGCCATTATAATCGACGCTGTTACCGGCGGTATCGAGGCCGATATAGCGGGTGATCTTGCTGTCGAGAATGCTGCCGGTCGCCCCGAGCGTCAGGCCACGCACCGGGCGTAAGGTCAGCTCCATCTCACCACCGATCATCCGGGCTTTGGGCACGTTGATAAGCGAGTCCAACACGCCGAACAGCGGATCGATGATCTTCGAGCGAAGCTGCTTGTCGCTATATTGATAATAAAATGCCGCACCTTCCAGTTGCCAGACACGATCGTCCGCACTCAGCTTGAAACCCATTTCATAGGAAGTGAGCGATTCCTGCTTTACAGGCAGAAATTGTTCATAGGTCGCGGCCGATGCGGTGGGGAAGCTTCCCGCCTTATAGCCGCGGGCGATATTCGCATAGATCATACTGTTCGAGTTGGGCTTGAAATCCAGCCCGACCCGCCAAGCGACATTATCCTCCTTCAGCGTGCCGTGATATTCGCCCGAATGATAATCGGCCGGCGTGCCGTCAGACGTGACATTATCCAGCGAAAGGCAGCCATTGGCTTCCGGCGAAAGCACGACGCCGGTCGGCGTATAGCCGGGAATGGGCACATAGCCGAGCATGATCGCCGCACCAGCCCCATATTGCGCGGCGGCAAGGGTGCCGTCATCAAAGCCCAGCAGGCAATTGGCGGAAGTGCGTTTGGCGCTGGTATAGCGCAACCCGCCCTTTACCGTGAACCGTTCCGCGAAATCATATTCGAGATTGGCGAAAGCCGCCAGGTTGCGCATCTTCTGATTGGATCGGGCATAGCCGCCGGTAAAACCATAGACTGCCGCGAAAGCGCTTTCGCTGAAATCATTGGCCTGAAGCTCGTTGACCTTGCTTCGTTCGTAATTTCCGCCCACGACCCAGCGCAACTGCGCCGAACCGCTGTTGGAAATGCGCACTTCCTGATTGAATGACTTGATCCGCCCGTCAACGCTGAAAAAATCGTCATTGTTGAAGATGGTGCCGTCGGTCTCAAACCCCTGATTGACCTTCAGATCCGCATAGGAAGTAATCGAGGTAAGCGTCACATCCTCCGCGACCTCCCAATTGGCGCGCAGGGCCCCCTGGAACATCCGGTTGTCGGCGAACGGATCGCGGCGATCCGGGTTCCAATCCGCGACACGGGGATCATGAGGAGGGAAAGGCAGGTCGCGCAGTTCCTGCGGCGTAGTTGCCGGGTTCTGGGACAGGAGCGTCTGATATTGCGGCGCCTGCGGGTCGCTCTGGTCGCGCCATGCATTGGCGCTCAGGTTGAAACTCAGCCGTTCCGTCGCATCCCAATCGACCAGAATGCGTGCGCCATAATATTTCGCTGCCCCGGTCTTGTCCGGGCGGGTGTAGCTATATTGCCAGTCGTCCGACCGCGCGCCGGTAACCGCAAGGCGCGCCCGCACTGTGTCGCTGAGCGGGCCGCTGACATAGGCATTGGCCTCGACGCGGTTGAACCGGCCCCAGCTCAGATCGCCCCCGGCCTCAAAGGAGGACGTCGGCTTGGCGGCAATGAAGTTGATCGCGCCACCGGTGGAGTTTTGTCCAAACAGCGTGCCCTGCGGCCCCTTCAGCACCTCGACGCGCTCTATATCGAAATTGGCATGGGTGGTGAGCGCCGGAAACGGCAGGCCGACTTCGTCAAGATAGACGCTGGTGGTCGGATAGGCTGCGAGGGTGCTCTCATAAAAGCCGACGCCGCGCAGGGTGTAGACCGGGGTCTGATTAGCCGAGGGCGTGTAGCTGAGCCCCGGTATAGTGGCCGCGAGATCGCTCAGCGTCGTGACATGCTGCGATTTCAGGGCATCTCCGCTCAGCGCGGTAATGGCAAGGCCGACATCGCTGATCCGTTGCTCCCGCTTATTGGCGGTAACGATGATTTCTCCGTCTCCCATGCCTGTCTGGGCGCTTTCCTGCGCCATTGCGCCGGCGGATAAGGACATTGCGGCTATTGAAAGCAGGGCACCGCCCGCCATCAATGTTCGATAGGTTGTTATAATATTCATCTTCGACATTCCCCTTTTTCCTCCATTGCCTGATCCGATCACCATCGATCGGATCAGGCGGATTCAAGACGCAAAGCCAGTGCGTCGCAGTTTGCACTGCAACGGAGCTGGTGTTCCGTATCGGTTCAGGATCATTGCCCAGTTGATGCGGTGGACACGGAGATTTCCCCGCACGGCCGCTCACGGGATTATTTATCTGGTCTGCTCATGTTCATTGGTTGCTCTTTCAAACCATATCCCGGCGTTTTGACGCCTTCGCCCCTGGCACTTTTCCGAACCGCGAGCGATCAACCCCCTTCCCCGTTGTCCGGAGATAGAATGGGGTATCAGCCAACCCGCAATTGCCTGACGCTGACGGTTGGGAGAGCCGGACCGACCGGTCGCCGCATATCCATCAACCCGCAGGCAATAAGGGAAGGCTATCATGAGCTCATAGCGGCCAGTTCTTTATACGAGACATATACTTCATAATATGGGACAAGAAATCGGCTCGACGTCGCTCCTCTTCCTCACCTCCAACAGTCAAAAGTCCGGTAGCAGGAAAGGCATGCCCACTTCCCGCTGCCGGTGGTGTCACAAAGCTTGTCTGATCGATAGAAACAGTGAGGCAAGCGGCATGGCCCGCAAGGATATGTCCGACGAACTCCAAGCCGGAACATGGTCTTTCCCGAATAGGAAGATTTTTTCTTTTACGTGAGAGCAGGCGAAACCATGCTCTTGGTGTCATGCACGAAAAAAACGCCGTTCGCTGAAAGCCAACCCCAGAAAAACAGCCAGAATGCTGGCGCCCAATGGAATCAAAAGCAAATGTGCGATGCCGAACTGTTCGGCGAAATGCCCCGCAATCAATATGGCGAACCCACCACCGAAAAATTCACCCGCGGCTATGATCAGTCCCGAAGCGGTTGCAATGAGGGTCGGCGGAACCGAAAGCGCGCAAAGCGGACCAATCGCCATCACCATCAGGCCATTGTTGAAGAAATTGGCGATGAAGACGAACGCGAACAGCAAGGCTACCGACGGCCCCGTCTGGTTAAGCGCAACAATCGCGCAGGCAGTCCCCGCCGTGCAGAGCAGCATGACAGCGCGGCGGCCCAGACGGTCGGATAACCAGGGCATGGCCACCGTACCCGCCGAGGCCCCGAAGCCGATGGCGGACATGACCATGCTCATCGCGCCAAATTCTAGTTTAAGGTGATCCAGCAAATAGCTTGGGAATAGCGCGCTGATGGTCACCAGCACCGTCAGGCAGCACAGCATGATCCCCATGATGATGCGTATATTGCTGTACCCCATGACGGTGCGCCAGTTCGACCAGAGCTGGGATCGGCCATCGGAGCTCGCCTGGACCTTCCGATCGGGCGGTAATATCCGCCATGCCGCCACGGTCAGCAGCAAGCCCGGCACAATGAAGATAGCGAACACCCACCGCCAGTCGACGGCGTGCAGCATCAACGAAACGAACATCGGTGAAAGGCCGAGGCCGAACAGCGTCATCGTCATTTGCTGTATACCGACATTGCGCCCCTGACGCTGGCGCGGCGATGCTTCGATCGTCGCGGAAATTGCGACCGGCGTGAAGGCGCCGTCCGCAATGCCCATGAAAAGCCGCACTACCACCAAGCTATAAAGCCCGGCGGCTAGCCCGCTCGCGCCGATCAGCAGGGAAAAGAGCAGCAGCGCCCCGCAAATCACCTTGCGCCGCCCGATCCGGTCGGACAGATTTCCCATCAGCAGCGCGGCAAGGCCCCAGCTGAGTGCCAGAGCGCCGGTAATCGTGCCGATTGCTCCATAGCCAATGCCAAGATCCTTCGCGATAACCGGAAACATCGTCGAAATAAGAAAGCGATCAATGCCAACGAGTCCGGAGCCCAGGGCGAGAACCAGCACGATAAGGGTTTCTTGCCGTACCGAATGAGCGGAAGGACGGGCCTCCCGCGGTTCCGTCCCGCGCATATCCTCATTTTCCTTATGCGGGCTCATCCCATGCATTTTTGGTCGCTCCGGCCGGGTTTATCGGGAATGGCGCGCGGTGAAAAAGGCGTCGTGAAGCGCATCCATTACCCGTCCTCCGGATCTGGCCGTACCGACCAGATCGACCGGCAGCTCCGGATACTCCGCCTGCAACCGGTCGTGAAGGCTGCGGTCAGGCTGATGTCCGATGGCCACCACCACGATGGTCGCGGTCAGCTGTTGCTCTTCGCCATCGGCCTGTCGCACAAGGACGCCGCCTTCTTCCGCAGCGATAGCCTCGGCAGAGGTCAAGACCTGAATCCCCTGCTCCCTCAGCTTTCCCGGCAATCCGCCCTGATCCGTAAACACGTCGGTATCGGACAATAGTCGACCGGATTTCTCAATCAGGGTTACTGCGGCCCCCGCACAGGCGAGTTGCAACGCCGCGTCGCAACCGACCATCCCACCGCCGATAACCAACGCGCGATCGCCGGCCCCGACCTTTTCGGGGGACGGCATGCCCGATGTCCAGCCCTCGCCGAAGGGCAAGGTCAGCGGCCGCCGCCCGGTTGCGAGAATGACCCGTTCGAAACCGCCCTTCCGCAAGCGTTCGACCGTAGCCTCTTCGCCGACAAGCCGGACCGGACGCCGCTCGATTTCATGCACGAGATGGGTCAACAGCGCACGCAGGTCCTGCTTCAGGTCAAGCTGGGTAGCCGCGATCAACTGCCCGCCAAGTGGCGCAGGATCGAACATTGTTACCTCATGCCCCATATCGGCAAGTGTGATCGCCGCCTTCATACCCGCAGGTCCCGCCCCGACCACCGCAATCTTCTGCGCGACCGCTGCCGGTTCCACAGGAAAGCTATATTCATTGCCCATGGAAGGGTTGACCGCACAGCCGGTGCTGCGCCCGGCATTCACACCGCGATGAAGGCATCCATCATTGCAACGGATGCAGGGCGTGATTTCGGCGGCACGCCCTTCCCTGGCTTTGCGCGCCCAATCGGGATCGGCAAGCATCGGTCGCCCCAGCGACACGAAATCGGCACTGCCGCTGGCAATGATTTCGGCAGCGGCATCGGGCGACACGATCGATCCCGAACCGATCACCGGAATGGTCACGGCATCGCGTATCTGTTCCCAGCCCCAACGGTGCAGCGAACGCGGCATGAACCACGGGCTGACCTCATATTCCATCAGGGCATGATGGCCGCCCGATGCGTGGATGACATCGACACCGGCGGCTTCGAGCCTGCGGCATAGTTCGACCGTTTCCTCTATGGGAATGCCGTCCGCCTCATAATCGGTCACCGACACACGAATGCTGAGCGGAAAGTCGGCCGGAACCTTGGAACGAATATCGGCAACGATCCGCATCAGCAGGCGAATACGGTTTTCGAACGACCCGCCATATTCATCCGTCCGCTTGTTGATATGGGGGGACAGGAAATTGGTGATGAGATAGCCATGCCCGGCATGGACCTCAACCAGATCGAACCGGGCGAGGAAGGCGCGTTGCGCCGCATCGCCAAAGGCCGCGATAACATCCTCTATCTCTGCAAGGGTCATCGGCTGGGGCCGTTCCCCATATTGGCTTTCGACATAATCCCAGGAAATAGCGGAGGAGCTTCGGATCGGCGCCGTGCCGAGAAAGCGCTGCCGCCCGCAATGTTCGAGCTGAATACCGATTTTCGCTCCGGCGGCGTGCACTTCGTCTACCAGCCAGCCCAGCCCGGGGATATGCTCCCGCCGGCTGGCACCGACCTGCGCATGGATCGACTTTGATGCAAAATCGTCGACATAGGTATATTCGACCAGCACCAGCCCGATCCCGCCTTCGGCCAGCCGTTTATAATGATTGACCGTGCGCCGCGACACCGTGCCGTCCTGATGGGACAGCGCGGTCGTCTGGGGCGACTTGATGATCCGGTTCTTGAGCTGAAGCGAACCGATAGCTGCAGGCGTGAACAATATGGAATGGTCTGTCATGAACGATCCTGTCTTCTGTCCGCGAGGCGCACCCCGCCCCTGTCGATGATCGGATAGGCCGCGCCGTGCGGATCCCCGGCGGGGTAATGCGCGTCAGCCAATGCCGCGAATGGCGAGGCCGCTGTCTACCGGGAGCATGCTGCCGGTGATATGGGCGGCATCCCGAGAGGCGAGAAATGCGTAGGTCCCGCCGAAGTCCGCTGCTTCGGGCATCCGTGCCAGCGGCAGCAGGGCGGCGGTTCCGGGGAAAACTGCGGACTGTTCGACCTGCCCCAGTGAACTGACCCCTTTAAGCACGGTCGGTGCAACGCCCGGCGATACGCCGTTTACGCGAATATCCGGGGCGAGTTCATAGGCGAGTTGCCGAACAGCGCCAACCACGCCATGTTTGGAAATGGTATAGAGAATACCGCCGCCGGAAGGTTCGGTGCTGGCGAAGGATCCGGTCAGGATCACATTGCCCTTGCTGGCGCGCAGGGCATCGAGCGAAGCGCGCACCCCGAGCAGATAACCGATCAGGTTGACGCCCAGTAATTCGGTTGCGGCTCCCGGAATATTCGCGCCTTCCATCGCTTCGAGGCGCATACCATGGTCGAAAATCCCCGCATTGCCGACAAAACAGTCGAGCCGCCCAAAGGCCTCCAGCGTGGTCTCGACAACGGCGCGATTGGCATCCCAGTCGGCGACATCGGCGACCACGGTCCTGACCGCATCGCCGTAAAGACCGGCCAGCGCTTCGAGCCGTTCGACATCGAAATCCACGGCTGTGACGCGCGCGCCCTCACGCACGAAACGATCGACAATGCCCCGCCCGATACCACCACCGGCGCCGGTGACGATCGCTACCTGCCCCGCCAGCATCGTCATGACGCCACCAGCTCCCGCGCGAGAAGACGTCCGGCCCCCGGCACCACGGGATCCAGGCCCAGCTCCGTCAGCAGCTTCCACACGGTGGACACCGCCGCCGACAGCACAGGAATATCGAATTGTTCCTGTACCAGCGGGATGGCGTTGAGCGACGGCATCTGGACACAGGCCGAAAGAACAAGCGCATCGGCCCCCTTGCTGTCGACCCGCCGCGCATGGTCGACCAGCGCATCCTGAGGCAGGCGCCCCACCGCGAGATTGTCGGAAACCTCAAGGCTCAGCGCATCGATCACCTCAATGCCTTCGGCCTCGATATAGTCCGCGACCATGCGGGTCAGCGGTTTCATATAGGGGGTAACAATAGAAATGCGGCGGGCGCCCAGATGCTTCAGCGCCTCGATCAGCGCCCCTGCCGAGGTGATGACCGGGATGTCCCGTCCGGCAACATTCTGCATTTCGGTGCCGATGTCCTGCTGGCTGGTGCAGTGATAGCCTGCCCCCTGCGCCATGATTGCGACGAGACAGGCATAGGCGACCGCGTCGACGCGCGCATCCGCCAGTTCCGCCGCGCAGCGTATCGCCTGCCCGTTCATCGCGCGCAGTTCCTCGGGCGTCACATGCATCATCCGCATGCGCGAGGAATGGAAGGTGAAGCGATCCTCCGGCATCAACTGCTGCCGACGGAGCAACATGGCCGGTATCTCTGTTTCCATCGTGGTATTTGAACTCGGCACGATCAGGCCGATACGATGGCTGGGCATCAGCAATTCTCCTTCTGACGGTGAGTTTCCACCGCGATAATGACGGGGTCGGCCGCGTAAGCGTCGGGCCGGACATGATCGAGCACCGGCAATTTCCCGCGCACCGCCGCAACCTTGTCGAGATCGAGATCGACGATGCGGGCAACGGGGCCGTCCGTGCCAAGATCGGCCAGAACCTCGCCCCAGGGATCGACGGCAAGCGCATGGCCATAGGTTTCGAAGGCGTCTCCGCCGTCCTGCCCCCTGACGGTAGCCGAGGCGACAACGAAACCGGCATTTTCGATGGCGCGCGCGCGCAATAATGTGTGCCAGTGTGCGGCGCCGGTGGTCTGAGTGAAAGCCGCCGGAACCAGCAGAACTTCCGCACCGGAGAGGGCAAGGCGCCGGTACAGCTCGGGAAAGCGGACGTCATAACAGATGGTCACACCGATCCGTACGCCATTCAAATCGACGATCAGCGGTTGATTTCCGGCCTTTTCGACTGAGGATGCCTCGAAAGACTGGCCCGCGATGCGCGCGTCGAACAGGTGGATCTTGTCATAGGTCGCGACCAGTTCGCCGCGATCATCATAAAGCACCGCCGAATTACGGATGACGCCATCTTCGCACAACCGCTTGAACCCGCCCAGCAGCACGGGCGTGGCGGTTTCCCGCGCAAGGTTGGCAAGATGGTGCAAAGGCGCGGAATCCAGCCGGAGGGCGGCCTCCCGCATCTCGACATTGCTGCCCAGATGGAGCCCGTTTTCCGGCAACACCACCAGATCGGCTCCGGCGCACTGACGGATCAGGTCAGAAGCGATGGCGAGATTGGCATCGCGATCACGCGTCGCACGGAACTGGGTCAGACCGATCCGAAACAGCCTAGACATGGGCTGCCTCCGCGCCTTGAAGATTCATATGCGCCACCGTCCAGCCGCCGCCCGATGCCTCAAGCGGTTCATAGGCATAGATATCCGCGCGCGCGCCCTCCCCGACCAGCGCGAGCATGATGACCCAGTTCAATATCTCATACTGGCCATGATCGAGCAGCGGATAGGGTTCGAAATTGGCGATTTCGAGGCCCCGGCCGGCTTTGAGCAGGCTGAGGAGGAAAGCATCGAATGGCAGGTCGACCTTGCCATATTTGCCGGGCTCCAGCCAATGCGAGAGCCCACCAGTGGCAAGGAACCCGACACGCTTGCCGGAGGCCTCGATCGCCGGGCGCAAGGCCCGCCCGAACGCGCGGGAACCAAAGGGAGAGAAACCGCGCGCAGGCTGAGTGATGACAGGAATGATGGCGATGTCGCTGTCGGCGAGCAGCAGACGGAGCGGAACCACCAGCCCATGGTCGAGTTCGACCTTGGGTGCGGCCTCAACCTCCAGCCCGGCAGCGCGTACCGCCTCCACCAGCGCCCGCGCCAGTTCCGGGTCGCCCTTTGCGCTCGCATCGAGATCCGCTCTGCGGAAAAAGGCCATGGAGCCGGAATGCTGCTCGCCGATGCCGATCACCGTGGCACCGGTTTCGAAGCTCTGAAAATGGCAATCCGCCGCGATCAGCAATACGTCGAGTTGCGCTGCCGCAATATCGGCCTTCAGCCGGGCATAACCTTCGAGCAGCCGCGCAACGGCATCGGCCGGATCGATCTCCGGGCGAGCCAGCAGGTCCGGTACATGCGAACAGCCGCCAGCGAAAACAAGGTTGGCGGGCGGGTTGGGAACCGCTGTGCTTTCCTTGCCGTCGAAGACAAAGCGCCCGGTACTCCCGCTGTCGCCGACATCATCCTGAAACCAGCGGCTCACAAGGATGGTGATGCCGTCGATTATCCCCTTGGCCCGCAACCGATCGCGATCGCCCTGCGCAATGACCTGCGCCCATTCCTCGTCCAGATCCAGTTCACGGCCGACACCGACCGGATCGGCCTTGAAGCGGGCAAGAAGCCCGTTTTCTTCGCCAAGACGCAGGATTGCCCGTTCCAAAATGCTGGCGTCCATCGCTGGCCTCCTCAGTTTACAAGCTTCCCGTCGCGCACGACGACATGGTCGTCGATGGCAACGGTGCAGGCGCGCATGGGAATATCGAGATGCGCGGGCGTTTCACGGTTGGCGAAGCGGTTCGATCCTGTGGACCACATGAAGCTGCCTGCGACGGAGCGCAGTTCCTGACCATAGAGGCTGCGGGGATCGTAAACCTCAAAGGCCGACCAGGAGGCCGTGGGGTGAACGCCCCAGCCCATATGCGAGGTGGCGTAGACCGCCTCATCATCCCACGCGCTGAAATAATCGCGCAGATTGGCGGCATCGACCCCGTCCCCTTCGATCTTGCGGATGAAACCATCCTCGACGGTCAGGGTCACGGTATCGCGGACATAGCGCTGCCACGGAATGAGCGCATCGCCCGGTTGCAGCACGATCGTGCCTTGTGCGGTCCTGTCCTTGGGGAAACAGGCGATGAAACCGCTCGGCCAGTGATCCCAGCGCCCCGGCTCATCGACATAGCCCCATTGGCAGGTGATAGGCAGGTCTTCGCCCGAAATATCAGCGGTCAGATTGGTGCCGCCCGCACTGGTAACCGAAAGCGTGCGCCCCGCCCGCAGCAGATCCCGCCCCTTTTCGACCCGACTGCGGATTTCGGAGGTGCTTTCCAGCCGTTCCAGCACTTCGGGAGGCTCGGCCACGAACAGCATGCGGCGCCCGGCGCCGGTAATGCGTGTCCGCACGTCGGAATGGATAAGTCCGCCGACCGTCACGTCGACAACCATGTCGCATTCCCCCGCCGCAGCGAGCAACGCGGGAATGTCCCGACCGTTTTTATGGAGCGCGGGAGGCAGGGTAGGATTGGACAGGCTGGATGCGGAAAGCACGATCGCCTTGGCGCCGAGGCTGCGTGCGCCGGCAATTGCGGCCTGCACATAGTCGGCCTTGTGGCCATGTTCGGCGATAATGCCGACAAGCTGATCGTTCCCCACGCCGCACAGTTGGAGATGCGCGGTAAAAAGTTCTTCGAGGCTGGCTGTCATTGCTTCTCTTCCAATCAGAATACGCTCTTGATCGAGCCGCCATCGACCACGAGCGTTTGCCCGGTCACATAGGAAGCCCGATCGGAAACGAGGAACAGGATCGCGTCGGCGATTTCTTCCGGTTTGGCCCAGCGTGCGAGCGGGATCGCACCATAGGAAAGCGCCAGTTCCTGTTCGGGGGTAGTGCCGTTCCGCGCCGCCCGGTTATCGATCATCCCGGTCATCCGGTTGGTCGCGGTGGTCCCCGGCATCACCTGGTTGACCCGCACGCCGCTGGGCGCGAGTTCGATCGAGAGCAGCTTGGACAGGGCGGAAAGACCGGCACGGAAACTCATGCTGAGGCAGCTTCCCGGCGCCGGTTGCTTCGTCCAGCTCGAGGTGATGAACAGCAGCGCCCCCGACCCCCGCTCAGCCATATGACGGGCAGCCGCCATGGCGACTGCCACCACCGGGCGAAACAGCAGCTGATAAGCGCCGTCCCACTGCTCGATCCTGGTTTCGAGAAAGGGCTGTATGGTCGGGCCGCCGGTATTGAGCACACAAATGTCGAGCCGACCGAATTTGGCCAGCGCCTGATCCACGATCTCTTCCGCGCCCGCATCAGTCAGATCGCGGGCGATGCCAAATATCGCTCCTTTTCCGGCTTCTTCGACCGCCTTTAACTTGGCGGGATCGCGCCCCACCACGACCACGCTGGCGCCTTCCCCGGCAAGCCGCAACGCGGTGGCCTTCCCGATCCCGTCCGATGCCGCAAGCACCAGCGCAACCTTTCCATTCAGCCCGAGATCCATGGCCATTAGTTTTTCGCTCCCTTGAACAAATCGATTGCGGTGGCGAGATCGATCACCTCGCCATATTTGGCCTGCATGTCGAACAGGCTCGCATCGTGCACTTCGGCCGCGCGATCGGCCACGCAGTCACGCACCACAAAGGGGCGCCAGCCCCCCATGCAGGCGTCGACCACCGTTGCCCGCACACAGCCCGATGTCGTCGCCCCACACACCAGCACGGTATCGACGCCCATCTGAACGAGCAAAGTCGCAAGGTCCGTACCGGTAAAACAGGATGCAGCGGTCTTGACGACCAGAGGCTCCTGCGGCCGGGGGGAGAGCCGGTTGTCCACCTCGATCGCCGGACTGTCAGGGACCAGACATTCCATCGCCGGCATTTTCGCAAGCCAGACAGAGGCAGGCTGACGCGCCTTATCGAAAATGATCGTCGTGAAGATCACCGGCGCCCCGGCGGCGCGAGCAGCCTCGAGAAGTTCGGCCGTGGCCTCCACTTCCCGATCGCAGGCGAAACCCGGCGCCCATGCGGGATCGGTAAAGCCGGTGATGAAATCGACAACGACGACGGCCGGTCTGCTGCCGGGCACCAGCGCGCCGCCGATCCCGCGTGCCCTATAGGCCGCGCGCACCTCATCCATGGCAGGCGGGGCTGTCATCCGGCAACCTCGGTATCCGGCCATTCTCCTGGCGTGCTCTGCATCAACCCGGCATAAAATTTATAGAGATTGCGCTGAACGCCTTCTTCATAACGCGGTGTATAGACGACACCGGGTCCGGGGAAGGATTCCACCAGTTCGGCCTCTCCTATGCCGGGCAGGCCCCGTTGATAATTGAGCTTGAAATCGAGCAGTTCGGCCGCAACGGAACTGCCGGTTTTCGAAATAGTGGCCCAGGGCTCGCTATCATCCATTTCGAACAGGCCGGCCATGGAGAATGTACCAAGACCTGCGCTGTAGCTGCGCTGCTTCTGTTCGGGCGTGGCGTTCTTGTAGACGAAGAACCAGTTCCAGACCTCGACATGATCGGGGCCCTTGGGCTGCCACACGCGAACGGTGATGGCGGCGACCGGCGGTTTAGAGGAATCCTCGCTCACCGGCAATGCGATGAAGGTCAGGTTCGGGAACACATTGCCAACCACGACCCGTGCCATGCGCGATGCCTGCAACTGGTCCTCGGTAATCGATGAGGTGTTGAATGTCTCGATCAGCTCTTCGGGGAAACCGATGAAGCGCGGTCCCGGATCCTCTTCCGACATCGCCATGGAGAGCGACAGGCTGTGTCCGGGCGCGGCCTGCACATGATAGCCCTTCATATTCTCGACCGGGTTGACCGGAAAGGCTCCCAGCACGCTGGCGGAGCGATGCAGGGTGACAAGGTGGAAATCGTCTCCCGCGCCGTTTTCCGCAGGCGATTTCCAGTCCGCCGGGATGACGAAACGCTGCGGCGGGCCGACCACCTCGACACCATGTTCGTTCAGACCGAAGATGAGATCGAGATACCAGCCGATCCCCCCCAGATATTCCGTCAGCGGCGGCGCGGATTTGTCGAGCGTGGCAAAGATCAGCCCCTGATGGATCCCCACCTGTGCCGCATGGACGAGGCCGTTCGCTTCCTTGCACATGGTACCGGCGGACTTCTTCCAGACCGGCGCGCCCCGCAGCTTGCCATCCGTGGCGAACGTCCAGCCATGATAAAGGCATCGGAATTGCTGCGCATTACCGCTATCGGAACGGCATAGCTGCACACCGCGATGGCTGCACGCGTTCAGCATGACATTAACGCCACCATCGGTGTCGCGGGCAACGATGAAATCATCCTCGCCGATCTTGCGGACCACGAAATCGCCGGGGTTGGGAATTTCGGACTCGTGGGCCATGTAAACCCAGCATCGGCCGAATACCTGTCTCAGTTCCCGTTTATAAACGCGCTCGTTCGAAAAGATGCTGGCGGGAATTTCCCCCTTGCCGACACCTTCGGCGAGGTCCTGCATCAACCGGTCCACGTAGAGTTCGTCTTCATTGCGCTGAATGGAGGTCGACATGACGTCCCCTTGCCCTAAAAGAATATTGCGAGATTGTCGGCGGCGATAACGGTATGATCCAGCAGGATCTCCCGGCGGAAAAGCTTGAGACCATCTTCCTCGCGACGCAGCAGGTCCCTCCGCTCCGCCGACATGAGCGTTGCGACCGACTGCTCCCCGCGCATCCGGTACAACAGCAGGGCGCTGCGTACCCCGATCAGGTCATCGGTCCGTGCGTAAACCCGTACATTGCTGACGAAATGGCGAAAGCGCGACGGCGGATCCTCGGCCCAGGCGCACCCCGTCTCGTTGCGCGCAACCTTTGTTTCCAGCGATCCGTAGCTTTCGTTGAGATGATACATCTCCTTCAGAAAACCGTGCCCCTGATCGCGATACATGGTCTGCCGGATCGGCATGACATAGCCGACCTCCCTGCTGATCATGGTTTCGAGCCATTCCCGCTCCCGCCTGTCGTCCAGCAATTCCGCTTCGATCATGAGCCAGGCCGAAGCCTCGGCATAGAGATCGGAATTGAAAGGAACGAGCGTCTCACCGACTTCCGTTTTCATAGTCTGTCCACCATGTTCATCGAGCATCACTGGAGCGCTCATGCTGCACCTTTCCTCACGGCCCGGCTACACGGGAAAAAACTGATGAGGATTGTCGCTCATCCGGCTTTGCCCCGTTTTTCCTTCCCTGCCCTCCCTGTCGTTGGGCATGTAGAAGAGCTATCAGAGAGGTTCCGCTCAGGACTATTTCAAATGGGACATTGTGTTTATGAAATGGGACACAGATTTCAGGGAAGCCATACCGGCAGGCCCGCCATCCCGGTGACAAGGGCAGCAGGGGCAAACTCTCTCTCCATTATTCGCCGATGCTCTCCTCAAAGAGCGTGCACGGCTGCGCACGTCTTGGCGCGCCAGAGAATAACTTTATTGCGCCGTTTAGGGTCAGGACCCATTACTGGCACCGTTGAGGTTTGAAGCAAAATGGCTCAGCGCAAGGAGGAAAGGCGCAGGAATATGTCGATATTTCCAGCCTTTTCGACGCAGCGCCGGGCCATTTTGGTCAAATCCCTGCGGGACGTCCAAATGGCTTCCCTCTCGAACCCAATGGCCCTTGGAAAGGCAACCA
>SBGG01000074.1 GCA_006226685.1 Sphingomonadales bacterium | reverse complement strand
GACGTCCAAATGGCTTCCCTCTCGAACCCAATTGCCCCTGGAAAGGCAACCAGCCTTCCCGGCGGGCCATTCGGCCCGATAGGATCGCCATTTGGACGCCTCAACGGGGCCAGTAATGGGTCCTGATCCTAAGGGGCGCGTGGTGTGAGGGGCTGGACATAAGCGGGCAAGGCGTTATCGCCGCCAAGGATACAGATCCCCCCAGGGAAAGAAAGGCAGGAGGAAATATGAGCCGCAGGAAACTGGTCGTCGGAAACTGGAAGATGAACGGGCTGCGCGCTCAGCTTGGAGAGGTTGAGGCGATTGGCAAGGCGGCGGCAGAGGTGCCTGAGGTTGAAGTCGGTCTGTGCGTACCTGCGACATTGATTGCCGGAGCGACCGGATGTGCGGGTGCTGCATTTATTGGCGCGCAGGATTGCCATATGAAGCAAAGCGGTGCGCATACCGGCTGCCTGTCTGCGGCGATGCTGAAGGAAGCGGGCGCGACCTGGGTGATTGTCGGCCATAGCGAGCGCCGGACCGACCAGCATGAAACGAGCGCCGACGTTGCCGCCAAGGCGCTGGCGGCGCGGGCAGAGGGGCTGAAGGTGATATTGTGCCTGGGTGAAAGTCTGGAGACGCGCGATAGCGGCAAGGCGATCGACTATGTGCTGAATCAGCTTGCCGAATCTCTGCCCGAAGGGGCGGCGCCGGACTGGCTGTCTATCGCCTATGAGCCGATCTGGGCGATCGGCACCGGGCGTATCCCGACAATGGAGCAGATCGAAGAAATGCACAGCGCGATTCGCACGGCGTTGCGTCAGGCGATCGGCGCCGGGGCGGCGGACGGCATGCGTTTGCTTTATGGCGGATCGGTCAATGCCGATAATGCCGCCGAAATTTTCGGGCTGGCCGATGTCGATGGCGGTCTTGTCGGCGGCGCCAGCCTGACCGGGGCGAAGTTCGCGCCGATCATCGCTGCGGCGGCGTGACGGCCTACCCGGCGAAGATTGCTCGCCGCAGGGGCAATGCCGGTTGAACCCGCGCGCCTTCCCGGCTAAGGGCGATGCCGACAGGATCATCCAGCGAAACGGATAACGCGTTCATGTTCACCTTTCTTCTCGTGGTGCAGGCGATTATTGCCACCTGCCTCGTCACCGTTATCCTGATGCAGCGGTCGGAAGGCGGCGGACTCGGCGTCGGCGGCAGCCCATCTGGGTTTATGTCGGCGCGCGGCGCGGCGGATTTTCTGACCCGGTCTACCACGATTCTGGCCGGTCTGTTCGTGGTGCTCAGCATCGTTCTGGCGGTACTCGCATCGGTGAATCACGCCCCGTCGGATATCGATACGTCGCTGGTGAAGCAGACCCCGGCGGGACAGGCTCCCGCACAGCCGCAGGCTCCGGCCAGTGGTGATCCGCTGTCGGGCGCGGCGCAAAGTGTCGGTGCCGGTCAGGATGCGGCCAACGGGGCCGTCCCGCTGGCGCAATAAGCCGGTTTTTCGCAGTTTAATTTTTTTGCAGGCGCGCCCCGTTGCGCGCTTGCCCTTCCTCATGAAATAAGGGTAAGCCTCCTCTCCCATGGCGCGGTATATTTTCATCACCGGCGGCGTGGTCTCCTCGCTTGGCAAAGGCCTTATGGCCGCATCCCTTGCAGCATTGCTGCAGGCGCGGGGCTATCGCGTGCGCATTCGTAAGTTCGACCCTTATCTGAACGTCGATCCGGGCACCATGTCGCCCTATCAGCATGGTGAGGTCTATGTGACCGACGACGGGGCCGAAACGGACCTCGATCTTGGTCATTATGAGCGTTTTACCGGTGTTTCCGCGCGTCAGGCGGACAATGTCACGCAGGGCCGGATCTATCAGACGATCATCACCAAGGAACGGCGCGGCGACTATCTGGGCGCGACGGTACAGGTCATCCCGCACGTCACCGACGAGATCAAGGCGTTCGCCACTGCCGAGACCGAGGATCTGGATTTCGTGCTGTGCGAAATCGGCGGTACGGTCGGCGACATTGAAAGCCTTCCGTTCATGGAAGCGATCCGTCAGCTGCATAATGATCTGGGTCGTGGCCAGTCGATCTTCATTCATGTGACGCTGGTGCCCTATATTGCGGCGGCGGGCGAGTTGAAGACCAAGCCGACCCAGCATAGCGTGCGGGAACTGACCAGCCTCGGCATTCAGCCCCATATCCTGCTGTGCCGCTGCGAACAGCCGCTGCCCGATAGCGAGCGCGCCAAGATTGCGCTGTTCTGCAATGTGCGTCCGCAGGCGGTGATCCCGGCGCTCGATGCCCCCAATATCTATTCGGTCCCGGTGCAATATCATGCCGAGGGACTGGACGATGAGGTGCTGAATGCGTTCGGTATCACCGATGCGCCGGAACCGGGACTCGATCGCTGGTTCGACATCATGGATCGGTACGCCAATCCCGAAGGGGAGGTGACGATCGGCGTGGTCGGCAAATATGTCGGTCTGCCCGATGCGTATAAGTCGCTGCACGAGGCGCTGGTGCATGGCGGGCTCGCCAATCGGGTGAAGGTCCGGATCAACTGGATCGATGCCGAACTGTTCGAGCAGGAAGACAGCGACATCGCTGCCCAGCTTGAACCGATGCATGCCATTCTCGTGCCCGGTGGTTTCGGTATTCGCGGATCGGAAGGCAAGATCGCGGCGGTGCGCTTCGCGCGCGAACGCAATTATCCCTTCTTCGGCATCTGCCTCGGCATGCAGATGGCCTGCATAGAGGGCGCGCGCAACACCGCAGGCATTGCTAACGCCTCTACCACCGAATTCGGCGAGACGAGCGAACCTGTCGTCGGCCTCATCACCGAATGGATGGGCAAGGAGGGGCTGGAGCAGCGGAGCGCCGACGGCGATCTCGGCGGCACCATGCGGCTTGGGGCCTATCCGGCCAAGCTCGCCCATAATAGCGTGGTTGCGGGTGTGTACGGTCGCGAAGATATTAGCGAGCGTCATCGCCATCGCTATGAAGTCAATGTCGGCTATCGCGAACCTCTGGAAAAGGGTGGCCTGATCTTTTCCGGCATGTCGCCGGACGGCGCGCTGCCGGAGATTGTGGAACGGCCGGATCATCCCTGGTTTATCGGGGTGCAGTTCCATCCGGAATTGAAATCCAAGCCGTTCGATCCGCATCCTTTGTTCGCGAGCTTTATTGCGGCGGCAGTGAAACAGAGTCGGCTGGTCTGAATTCTCGCCCGCTTTTCGGGCGGGCGCACGGCTTTGACTTGCGTTGCAATGATTAGACTGTAGGGTATTTCACGCCGAAGGGTCGTTTTAACGCACGGGGTCAGGATGGACGCGCAGCAGCTTTACGGCAAGCTACCCGAACACAGCCTGCTGCATGCGCTGGACGCTGATGAACTCAACCCTTTGCTACGCGAAGCGCGCGAACATGGCGCCAGGAAGGGCAAGACCTTGCTGGAACAGGGGGATGATGGGGATTCCCTCATCATCCTGCTGGAAGGGCAGGTCCGCATTACCGTCTACACTTCCAACGGGCGTGAGATCGTGCTGGATTATGCCAGCGCGGGCAGCGTGCTGGGCGAGATCGCACTGCTCGATGGCGGTACCCGTACCGCGAGCGTGATCGCGATGGAGCCGGTGCGCTATCTCACCCTGTCGCGCGCGGTGTTCGAACGGGTGATTGCCGAAAATCATCATATCGGATTGCGCCTGATGCGCGAACTGGCGCAGCGTTTGCGACGCGCCAACCAGGCTATCGAAAATGACTGGGCCTATGCCGCCGTACCGCGACTGGCGCGTTTCCTGCTGCGCCTGCTGACGAACGAGGAGGGCGGTGATCCGGTGATCGGACTGAGTCAGACGGAACTGGCGATGTTCGCCGGGATCAGCCGGGAAAATATCAACCCTCAATCAATCTCTGGTCGCAGGCGGGGCTGGTTGCCCTCGAACAGGGGAAGGTTCGCGTGCTCGATCGGGAATGGCTGGAGGATGTCGCCGACGCGATGGAGTGATCCAGAGCGCCAGCCGATCCGGCCTGTGTGCCGGAATAAAGGGTTTCGGAGGTAGGAGAGGGAAACGGGGGAGCGGCGAAACCGCCCCCCGTTTCTGTATGGGCCATCGGATACCGGCTTGCGAAGCCGGATCAGGTCATGCGGCGTCGCGACTCGCTTTTTCACCAGCGGTCTGATTGATCTCGACAAGCTGGCCGCCGTTGATCGCGATCTTCTTCGGCTTCATCGCCTCGGGGACTTCCCGTACCAGTTCGATCACGAGCAGGCCGTCGGCAAGAGCGGCATTTTCCACCCGGACGAAATCGGCAAGTTCGAAGCGCCGTTCAAAACTGCGGTTGGCGATGCCGACATGCAGGAACTTGGCGCGCTCGTCATTGCTGATCTCGGCTTTGCGGCCGGAAACCTGCAACAGATTCTGTTGCGCGACGATGTCGAGTTCATCCTCACGAAAACCGGCAACGGCGAGCGTCACGCGATAACGGTCTTCAGACAGGCGCTCGATATTGAACGGGGGATAATTGTCACCCTGCGCCACCCGGTTGCTGTTCTCGATAAGGTCGAACAGCCGGTCAAAGCCGACGGTCGAACGGCGATAGGGGGTAAGGTCGAAATTGGTACGCATAGTCAAATCCTCATCATGAGCGAGTTGAACAGTGTGCCGGACCCATTATGGCGCCCGGTTGTCTGTGTCCGTCACATCGTGTGCCCGGACAGGATCGATGTATGCGTGGTCAGCGCTATTTCAAGGGGCGGGAAGCTGGTCGAGGGGTCGTCAAAAAGCCATTTGGGCATGACATTGTCGGGGGTGTTCTGGCGGAGGCCGCGACGCACGCCAGTATATGGTCGCTCGGCATGCGGCGAATGGAGATGGTGAAGCAGCCGGTCTTGCCCTGACTCTGGCTCACGCTCTTTGTGTCGCCTCCAACATCTGGGCAAAGCCGAACAGCTTTTCCTGAAGTTTCTGGCCGCCGATGCCGGTGGGGCATGGGGACTTCTTCGATATGGGGTAAATGCCCTATTGCGTTTGAGGATGACCTTTCCGAGTCTTCCATTCGGTCTGGCCAGTTTGGTCTGGTTTGTCCCGATCGCATCTGCCATGCATTATCCTGTAAACGCGCCATCTCCTGAAGCGAAAGGCACCGCCCTGTTATGAAACTCCGCCATCGCCTTGTTCTGTCGACAACCATCACCCTGTTCGCGGCTAATGCTCTCCCGGCTTACGCCGCTTCCGGGCCGGATCCCCGTGCAGGGGAGCCCGCCTTTCGCGCGCTTTACAAGGAATTGGTGGAAACGGATTCTAGCTGGCCGAACGGCAGTTGCACGCTGGCGGCCGAACGCATGGCGGCGCGGTTGAAAGCGGCAGGCTATCCCGATGGAGACATTGCCATCATTGTCGATCCCGCCTATCCGAAGGAGGGCAATCTTTCGGTCATCCTGCCGGGTAGCAACAGGAAGCTGCCCCCTTTGCTGTTGTTGGCCCATATCGATGTGGTCGCCGCCAAACGGGCAGATTGGGAGCGTGATCCGTTCACGCTGATCGAAGAAAACGGCTATTTCTACGGGCGTGGCACGTCGGATGACAAGGCGATGGCTGCCGCTTTTACCGACGCGATGATCCGCTTCCGGCAGGAAGGTTATAAACCGAAACGCACGATCAAGCTGGCGCTGACCTGTGGCGAGGAAACGGAAAAGGCGCTGAACGGCGTCGAATATCTGCTGAAGAACAGGCCGGAGGCATTATCCGCCGGATGGGCGCTGAACGAAGGCGGCGGCGGCTCGCTGGATGAGCAGGGGAAGCCGGTTTCCAACGGCGTGCAGGCCGGAGAAAAAGTCTATCAGGATTTCACCTTCGCGGCGACCGCGCCGGGTGGGCATAGTTCCCGGCAAGAGCCGCATTTTAACGCGATCGGCTGGATGGCCGAGGCGCTTGCCCGGGTGAATGCCTATGATTTCCCGGTCGATCTGACGCCTGCGGCCAAGGCCTATTTCGGGGCTTCGGCTCCGCTTTACGGGGAGAAGGCCGAGGTGTCGAAGGCGATGGCGGCGATCGGCGCGGGCAAGGCGACGGATGCCGACTATGCAATTGTGTCCGCCGAAAATCCGAGCTGGAACGCGACGCTGCGCACCACCTGCATCCCGACCCTGGTTTCCGGTGGCCATGCGGCGAACGCACAGCCGCAATCGGTGACGGCCAATGTCAATTGCCGCATCATTCCGGGCGAGAGCGTGGACTCTATCCTTGCCAGGCTGACCGAACTGGCCGGGAATGAGAAGGTCAAGGTAACGCTGGCCGATCCGCCCCAGCCCAAATCTTCCGCGCCCGAACTGACGCCGCAGATCATGGGGCCGATCAAGGCGATCAGCGAAGATATGTGGCCCGGTATTCCCGTCATTCCGCGCCTTGCGACCGGCGCCACCGACGGGCGTTTCACCAATGCGGCGGGGATTCCGACCTATGGCGTGTCGGGCATATTCGCCGACCCGGACGGGCAGGGCGTCCATGGCCTCAATGAACGCATCCGCGTCAAATCGCTGATGGATGGGCGCGCCTTCCTCTATCGGCTGGTGAAGGCCTATACCGAATAAGTATTGGGGGCAGGGCGGCCCGAAAGCGGCCGCCCGATCCTGTTCAGGCCCTCAATTCTGATCGGATCAGGTCTTGCTCAGACCATCTCGCCGGTGAGCAGCCGGGGCAGGGCGCCGCTCTCTCCGCGTGCCTCGGCCATGAAACGGTTCTTGAGCGGACCGCTTTTCTGCACGGCGGCCAGCCCCGCGCGACGGATCAGCGACGGGACGCGGCCCGGCACGTCGAACAGGCGGACAAGACCGTCCATCGCGATGGTGACGCTGAGCGTGTCGAGGCTGCGCCAGCGTTGATAGCGGGTGAGAAGCTGTGCATCCCCCGGCTCCAGCCCCAGCCGCATGCCATCGACGATCACTTCGATCAGCGCCGCGACATCGCGGAACCCCAGATTGACGCCCTGTCCCGCGATAGGGTGGATGCCATGGGCGGCATCCCCGGCAAGGGCAAGGCGGGTATCGGTGATGCGCGAGGCGCGATGATAGCCGAGCGGATAGGAAAAGCGCGGCCCGGCAAGGCTGATCCCGCCGAGGAAACCGCCGATCCGTTTCTGCGCTTCGGCCAGCCAGCCGCGCTCGCCCAGCGCCATCATCCCTTCGACCTGCCGCCGGGATACCGTCCATACGACCGCAGACCGGTAAGGCTGGCTATCCGGCGCCCCGGCTCCGGGCTGCATCGGCAGCAGTGCGAACGGGCCGCCGGGATAGAAAATCTCATAAGCGGTGTTGGCGTGGTTCACTTCATGGTGGATGGCGGTGACCATCGCGACATGGTCATATTGCCATTTGGCGACGGTAATTCCCGCGCCCTCGCGGGTCGGGCTGCCGCGCCCTTCCGCACCCACCAGCAGCGAGCCGGAAAGACGCGCGCCGCTTTGCAGTTCGACCTCGACCCCGTCGAGCGAGCGGTCGATCCGCACCGCGCGGTCAGGCTGAAACAGTGTCAGATGTTCTGCCGCGGCGGCCGCGCCGCTCAGCGCAAGGCGCGTTTCGCGATTTTCGAACATGATGCCCATCGGCATATCGTCATCTTCGGGCGGCGCGAAGTCGAGCGCGCCGGGCTGTAGCCCGTCCGACACCCAGATGCGTTCGATCGGGCAACCCTTGCCCTCCAGCCGGTCGGCGATGCCGATCGCCTGAAACAGCTTCCAGCTCGCGCTGGAGATAGAGGAAACCCGTCCGTCAAAGGCCGGGGCCAGCGTCGTTTCCGGGTCGGCCGGGTCGATCACCGCACAGGTCACGCCATGGCGGGAGAGGCCGATGCCGAGCGTTAGGCCGACAAGCCCGCTCCCCATGATGATGACATCGAAACGCTGTGCGGCCATCGCCCTTACCCTCCTGATGCTTTCCCGATGCCTTATGCGGTCGCGGTGCCGCCGACGGTGAGGCCGTCGATCAGCAGCGTCGGCTGACCCACGCCCGCCGGAACGCTCTGGCCGCCCTTGCCGCACATGCCGATGCCTTCATCAAGGGCAAGGTCATTGCCGATGCCGATGATCTTGCTCATGGCGGTGGGGCCGTCTCCGATCAGGGTCGCGCCCTTGATCGGTTCGCCGATCTTGCCGTCCTTCACCCGATAGGCCTCGGTGCAGGAAAAGACGAACTTGCCCGACACGATATCGACCTGCCCGCCGCCGAAGCTCTTGGCGAAAATACCATCCTTCACGCGCGACAGCAGCTCGGCGGGATCGTCATTCCCGGCGCGCATGAAGGTGTTGGTCATGCGCGGCATTGGCGCATGGGCATAGCTTTCGCGGCGGCCATTGCCGGTCGGCGCGACACCCATCAGCCGCGCATTGAGGCGATCCTGCATATAGGATTTGAGGACACCGTCCTCGATCAGCACATTTTCCTGAGTCGGCGTGCCCTCGTCGTCGATCGAGAGCGAGCCGCGCCGCTGATGGATCGAGCCGTCATCGACCACGGTCACGCCCTTTGCCGCGACCTGCTGGCCGATGCGGCCGGAAAAGGCGGATGTGCCCTTGCGGTTGAAATCGCCCTCAAGGCCATGGCCGACCGCCTCGTGCAGCAGTACGCCGGGCCAGCCGGGGCCGAGCAGCACGGTCATTTCGCCTGCGGGCGCCGCGACGGAACGCAGGTTGACGCGCGCCTGCGCCAGTGCCTCGTCGATCGCGCGGTTCCAGACGCTTTCTTCCATCACCCCGTCATAGAGATAGCGCCCGCCAATGCCGAATACGCCGGTTTCGCGGCGACCATTTTCTTCAAGGATGACCGAGACGTTGAGGCGCACCAGCGGACGGATGTCGGTTGCGGTGAAGCCATCGGCGCGGACGATCTCTACTACGGACCAGCTTCCGGCGAGGCTGACCGAAACCTGCGCGACCCGCGGATCGCGCGCGCGCGCTGTCGCATCGATTTTCGCGCACAGGGCGACTTTCTCCGCAAACGGCACCAGTTCCAGCGGATTGGCGTCGGTATAAAGATGGCGGTTGGTGTGCTGCGGCGGCGGGGCCGGCGGCTGGCTTGCCGGATCGAGCAGGGTCAGCGTCTGCGCTGCGCGGGCGATCGCCGACTGGCTGATCTCGTTCGCATGGGCGAAGCCCGTGGTTTCCCCGGATACGCCGCGCAGGCCGAAGCCCTTGTCGGTCGAATAATCGGCGGTCTTGAGTCGTCCGTCGTCAAAGCCGAAGCTCTCGGTCGCGCGATATTGCAGGTAGAGTTCGCCATCGTCGCAACTGGCAAGGGCAGCCGCGGTCAGGCGCCGTGCGCTGTCGGGGTCGAGCAGGCCGTCGCGATAGAGCAGGCCACGGGCGTCGGTGAACTGGGAAGACATGTCGGTCATGCGATCCGATATAGAGGCTTTGCGGCGTCGCGCCACCCCCGAACGCGGTCCGGCGAGCGGTGAAAGCGATGTTTCGTGAGGGATGAGATGCGCTCAGCCCGGAAAGGGAAACAATGTTCCGCTGCTGATGCTGTCGGTGCGTCCGCCGACCCAGATTGATCCGTCTTCGTCCTGACGGCAATGGACGATCCCATCCTTGCCGACCGCGCGGCCCTGACAGGCGATATAACGGCCTGTCGCGAGGCCGTTGGCAAAGGCATATTGGGCCAGAGCGGCGTTGAGGCTGCCCGTGACGGGATCTTCGGTCAGAAGGCCGTCCGCTTTGGTGAAGAAGGCGCGGACTTCGAAATCGGCGGGAGAGGCGGTGGGCGGACCATCTTCATAGGCGGCGAAAAGGCCGATATCGGCGATCCCGTCCGGCTTGTGCGTGATGGATGCGGCCAGCACATCATCGACCGAGCGCAGGCGCAACAGCACCCAGCCCGGACCATTATCGGCATGGACCGCGTCGAGAATGCGGTCTTCGGCAATGCCCAGTAATCTTGCAGCCTTCGCGGTCGCGTCCGCTTCCATCGGCCCTTCACGCAGCAGCGGCGGCGCCTTGAAGCTGAGTCGGTCGTCATCCCGGCGGATCTCGATCAGCCCGGCGCTGCATTGCTGGATGATGATATCGTCCTGCCGGGGTTTGCCGCCCGCCTGCAACCACGCATGGCAGGCGCCGAGCGTCGGGTGCCCGGCGAAGGGCAATTCGCCATTGGGGTAGAATATCCGCACATGATAATCGGCGGCGGGATCGGTGGGCGAGAGCAGGAAACTGGTTTCCGAAAACCCCAGCCAGCGCGTGAACGCAAGCATCTGCGCGTCGGAAAGCCCTTCGGCCCCGTGGACGACGCCGAGCGGATTACCCGTCAGCGGTCGGGATGCGAAAACATCGACAAGGTCGCAGCGATGTCCGGCCATGGGCGGCCCCGCTCGTTCAGGCCGCGACCGTGTCCGCCGGGCCGCCGATCAGCACGAAACGACGATCGCAATAGCCGCATTCGGCATAGCCTTTCTCGTCGATTTCGAGATAGACGCGCGGATGACCGAGCGTGGCGGGAATGTCCCCGGACCCGTCACAGCAGACGCGGGTCTTGTCGGTGCGGATGATTTCAGGCGGCTGGCTCATGAAACGCGCCTCTATCATCGCGCGCAGGGCTGGGCAATATGGCAGTTGGCCCTATGGCGCAGCAGTTTTGGAATTTCTTGATCGGGTTCGGGGAGGGGCTGGCGACTTTGCAAACCGACTTTTGGGTGGCTTCTTCCTTTGCGCACCCGGGCGGGAGGCGCTATGGAACCGGCGATGAAGGACAATATGACCACAGAATGCGCGATCGAGATTGAGGGACTGACCAAGGTTTATGCGGGCGGCAAGAAGGCGCTCGACAATGTCACTCTGGCGGTGCCGCGCGGGCAGATTTTCGGGCTGCTCGGCCCCAATGGCGCGGGCAAATCGACGATGATCAACATCCTTGCCGGGCTGGTCACGAAGACGGCGGGAACCGCGCGCATCTGGGGCTTCGATATTGACGAGAACCCGCGCAACGCGAAAAATTCGATCGGTATCGTCAATCAGGAGATCATGTTCGATCCTTTTTTCAGCCCCTATGAAACGCTGGAAAATCAGGCCGGCTATTATGGCGTGCCCAAGGCGCAGCGGCGGACGATGGAATTGTTGCGCGCGGTGCATCTGGAGGACAAGGCGAATGCCTATGCCCGCACCCTGTCGGGCGGGATGAAACGGCGCCTGATGGTGGCGAAGGCGATGGTCCATTCGCCGCCGATTCTGGTGCTGGACGAACCCACGGCAGGCGTCGATATCATGCTGCGCCAGCAATTATGGGACTATGTGCGCGGCCTGAACGAACAGGGCGTGACGATCGTGCTCACCACCCATTATCTGGAAGAGGCCGAGGAATTGTGCGATCGCATCGCGATCATCAACCATGGCCGCCTTATCGCCAACAAACCGACCCGTGAATTGCTGGCCATGGCGCAGGAAAAGATCGTGCGCGTGACGGTCGACGGCGATGTGACCCGCCTGCCGGAGCATCCCTGTTTCGACAAGGTGGAGCGGGTTGACGACCGGACGATGTCGATCAGCTATCATAAGGACCGGACCAATGCGGGGGAGGTGTTGTCCGCCGTCGCCGATATGGGATTTCGCATCGTCGACGTCGCGACGCGGGAGCCGGATCTCGAAGATGTCTTTCTCAACCTGACCGCCGAAGCGGCCTGAGCGGAGCGCGATCCTATGCCTGTTCAGTCATATGATGTCATTATCATCGGGTCGGGCGCGGCCGGTCTGACCGCCGCCATTCATCTGGCGCAGGACAAGAAGGTGCTGGTGATCGCCAAGGGCGCGCTGGACGGTGGATCGACCGCCTGGGCACAAGGCGGGATTGCTGCCGTGCTCGATGCCGGCGACAGTTTCGAACAGCATGTCGAGGATACGATGATCGCGGGCGCGGGCCTTAACGACCGCGCCACGGTCGAATTCGTCGTGTCGGAGGCCCCGGCCGCGATCGAGCGGCTGGCGGAACTGGGTGTGCCGTTCAACGAAGGCGAGCAGTTCGGTGAACGCTGGCACCTGACGCGGGAGGGAGGGCATTCCCACCGCCGTATCGTCCATGTCGATGATGCGACCGGCGCGGCGGTGCAGAAGGCGCTGGTGAAAGCGGCCCAGGCCATCCCCAATATCACGCTGGCGCCGGACATGGTGGCGATCGACCTCATTACCAGCCGCCATGGCGAAAAATATTCGGGCGATGGCCATGTCTGGGGCGTCTATGCGTTCAACCGCAAGACCCGCCATGTCGATGCCTTTGTCGGGCGCGCGACCATATTGGCGACCGGCGGGGCGGGGCGGGCCTATCTTTTCTCCACCGCGCCGCGCGGGGCGACCGGCGATGGCATCGCCATGGCATGGCGCGCGGGATGCCGCGTTTCCAACATGGAGATGAACCAGTTCCACCCGACCTGCCTCTATAATCTGGAGGTCAAGAACTTCCTGATTACCGAGGCGGTGCGCGGCGAGGGTGGCCTGCTGAAGCTCCCCCCGGGCGTGCCCGGCGGCGGCGAGCGTTTCATGGACCGGTTCGACGACCGTGGCGAACTGGCGCCGCGCGACATCGTTGCCCGCGCGATCGACCATGAGATCAAGCGCCTCGGTCTCGATTATGTCCATCTCGACATCAGCCATAAACCGGCGGAGTTCATTCGAGAGCATTTCCCGACCATCTATGCCCGCCTTCTCGATCTCGACATCGATATCACGAAGGAGCCGATTCCGATCGTCCCGGCGCAGCATTATACCTGCGGCGGCGTCATCATCGATCTTGACGGACGAACGGATCTGCCGGGCCTTTACGCCGCGGGCGAGGTGACGGAAAGCGGGCTGCACGGCGCCAATCGTCTTGCGTCCAACAGCTTGCTCGAATGTCTCGTTTTCGGTGAGGCGTCAGCCTGCCACATCCTTGACCATTGGGATGAGCTGCCCGCCCCGCCGCCGATCAAGCCCTGGGATGAAAGCCGCGTCACCGACAGTGACGAGGAAGTGATCGTCCAGCATAACTGGAAGGAAATCCGCCGGTTCATGTGGGACTATGTCGGCATCGTCCGCACCGACAAGCGGCTCGAAAGGGCGCAACATCGCATCGACCTGCTCGCCAAGGAAGTGGACGAATATTACGGCAATTTCCGCGTGACGCCGGACCTGATCGAATTGCGCAATCTGGTCGAGGTCGCGCGGCTCGTCATCCGTTCCGCACTTCATCGCAAGGAAAGCCGGGGGCTGCATTATAATCTCGATTATCCCGATATGTTACCGGAGGCGGTGGATACGGTATTGGCGCCCTGAGCCGGGGGCGGTGTCCTTGGGTGACGAGAGCCGGATTTGTGCCGGTAACGGGCCTGACCCTAAGGAGCGCAGGGAATGAACATCATTGCCGGAAAATATCGCCGGTCCGGTATGCGGAGTGTTGCGGCCCTGTTGTCCATATCTGTCGGATGTGTGGCCACGCCGGTGTTGGCGCAGGACGGAATTGAAGCCTTCATTGCGATCATGCGGGGCGGAGAGGAGGCGCGCGCAGTTCTGGTAGAGGTGCGTTTCCTCAATAATGGCGCTACGCCACGGATCATTGCTTTGCCCGATCGGATCGTGGCCGATCTTGATGACAGGGGGAAACGTCGCTCCATTTTGCTGGAACGGGCGGCGGGTACGGCCACGGATGTGACCGTGGCATCCAATGGCTTTGCGCGGGCACGCTATCGCCTTGCGGAGAAGGAGGGGGCGGTTATGGATGGCGCAACGCTTTCCATCCCCGCATGGCACACGCCTCAGGTGGCAATGGGGTCGCCTGCTATTGTTCCGGAAGCGGGGCCGGAGATGGCACAGCAGACAGGGGTGGAACGGGTGGCGGGGGCTACGCCCTTGCCGCTACAGCCTTCGTCGCAACCATCGGCCCAGCCATCAGTACAGTCGTCATCACTACCGGCCCCGCCGCCCGCCGATCGGAAATTCGGCAATGCCTTTGCCGATAATCTGGCGGTTTATGCGCCTATTTACGCGGTTTACGGGCCGGGCACCGACAGCGAGGCACGCATCCAGATCAGTTTCAAATATCGGTTGTTCGGGTCGCGCCGGAAAAATGATCTCCCCGCTTCCTGGCGGGACGGGCTGCATTTCGCCTATACGCAGCGCATGTTCTGGGATCTGGGGGCCGAGTCCTATCCGTTCCGCAATGTCGATTATCAGCCGGAACTTATCTATGTCGCGCCGTCTGTCACTCTCGATCATCGCCTTTCCGTGTCCGCCCAGCTTGGTCTGCGCCATGAATCCAACGGGCGGGATGGTCCAGAATCCCGCAGTATCAACAGCTTTTATATCGCTCCGATGGCTGGTATTCCGCTCGATCATGGCTATCGGTTGACGGTCTCCCCGCGTTTTTCCCTCTATGTCGGCGACAAGTCCGATAATCCCGATATCATCCGCTACCGCGGTAACGGCGAATTATTCGTGGAAGTCGGCAAGGATGACGGGCTGCATCTGTCCACCTCTACCCGTTTCGACTTTCGCACGGGCCGGGGGGCGATCAGCGCGGATCTGTCCTATCCGTTACCGCGTCTGCTTGGAGGTGGGCCGGATGTCTACCTCTTCGGGCAGAGTTTCATGGGCTATGGCGAGAATCTGCTTGATTACCGGCGCAATGTGACACGATTTCGCATCGGCGTGGCGCTGGTGCGCTGATCCCTTTCCGGGGCTGGAGGGAATGGTCCCGGAAAGGGAAGGGATCATAATCCGAAGCGCAACGTCACCCTGATATCGCGTCCTGCAAGCGGCGCATAATCCTTCATCACGCTGGCATGGCGGCGCACCACCGTGTCGAAGATATTATTGGCAGACAGCATGATGCTGGTCTGCTCATTGCCCGGGAACGGTTTGAAGCTGAGCGAGGCGTTGACCAGCGTATAGGCCGGCGTTTCCGTCTCCAGCGCCGCGACCCGGTCCTGCCGGAAGCCATGCTCGATCTCGGCGCGGCCGGTCCAGCGATCATTGCCGAGTTCCGCGCCGCCTTGAAGCCGCAGCGGCGGGATCAGCGGGGCCGGGCCTTCGCCGACGATTCGGGCATGAACATAGTCGGCCGATCCATCAAGAGACAGCGCCATGTCGCCCCAGCGGGCGACGGTAGCGGTCGCCTGCGCCTCGAATCCATAGGTACGGGCATCGGCCTGAGCATATTGATAGCAGGGGAATTCGAGGCTGCTTTCCCCGCTGGCGGCAAGACAGGCGGAATCGGGCACCAGCGCATCGTAAATATAACCGCTGAACCAGTTATAATAGGCGGACAGGCTGACCGTATAGTCATGGCCCGTGCCGCGCAGGCTGGCTTCCAGGCCCCAGTTCTTTTCCTTGCCGAAATCGGGGTTGCCCAGTTCATAGGCCTGCGTTCCGGCATGAGGGCCGCGCGCATAAAGTTCCTCAGCGGAAGGTGCGCGTTCGCTGCGGGCGACATTGATGCCCAATCGCCAGTCGGGCAGGACCGCGTAGCTCAGCCCGGTAGAAAAGGAGAATGCATCGAAGCTGCGCGTTACCGGAACGGTGAAACCCAGATCCTCATCGGCGCTCGCTGCGGCCCGGCTATGTTCGTAGCGGCCACCCGCTTCCAGCCGGAGCGGGCCGAAATCGAGCGATTGCAGGGTGAACAGGCCGAATTGCGTCGTGCTGTTGGCCGGAAGGAACTTCTCGTCGCCTATGACATGGAAATCGCGTGTCAATATCTGGGCGCCGACCACGCCGTCCCAGCCGCCGCGCCGCGCCTGTACCAGCTCCAGACGGCCCTCCAGTCCCTTATTATAGAAGGTGGTGCCGACGGTGCCGTCTTCCGCGATTTCGGAATGTTGATAATCGGCGAAACCGGCGCGCAAGCGGATGCGGTCGATAATGGCTCCACCGGGATGCAGTTCGGCGCGCAGGTCGGCGCGGGTCTGCTTCATGTGCAGGCTCACCTGCTCAGACTCTTCGCCGGGTTTCAGCGCATAACGGACCGGTACGCCATAGAGATTGTCGATATGGTTGACCGAAATGCCGATATCGCCGCTGGTGCCGATATAGGCGAGGGCACCCGCCACTTCCCAGCTTTCGGCGGCGCTGTTGGGGAGGTCGCCTTTCAGATTGGCGAGGGCCGCGATATCCGCGTCGCCGCTCGCTGCGGCTTCGGCACGGAGGGCGGGCGTGAGTATATGTCCGCCGGTGCGCATATTATCTGTTTTCGACCAGCTTCCGTCGACATGGGCGACGAACCCGCCGCCGAGCGGAGCCTCAGCTTTGCCCGATACGCTGCGTTCATTGGCTGCCGACCCATAGGTGGCGAGGCCTTCGACATGGATCGGCTCGTCCGGCACGCGGTGCGGGATGCGCGCGTCGATCACATTGACGACACCGCCGATCGCGCTGGAGCCATAAAGCAGAGCGGCCGGGCCGCGCAGCACTTCGACCCGTTCGGCGGTCAGCGGGTTGATCGCGACGGCATGATCGACCGAGGTGTTGGAAACGTCGAAACTACCGATCCCATCAGTCAGCACGCGGACGCGTTCGCCTTGCAGACCGCGAAGGATCGGGCGGGAGGCATTGGGGCCGAAGCTGGTCGAGGAAACGCCCGGTTGCCGCGCGAGCGTTTCGCCGATCGTACCGCGCAGGTCGCGGGCCAGCGTCTCGCCGCTGACTACCGATACGCCCGCCAGCAAGTCCTTCTGACTGCGTGGAAGCAGTGCGGTGACCACTATGTCTGGGCGTGCCCGATCGTGATAACCGTCCTGATCGGCGGCTTCCGGCAGGGTTTGGGCCATGGCGGCATGGGGGAGGGCCGTTCCGGCCAGCAAGGAGAGAAACGAAAGGCTGCGACGGATTTTAATTGTCATGAAGATGCTTCCGAAAGGGGCGCTGTCTTCTGCTTATTGGTCATGATACAACGTAACAATTGCAAATTTTGCAACTCTCGGGATATTTTTCGCAAAATTCCACCGAGTGAGGCTGGAAAGAGGTCAGCGGAACAGGAATTCCGCCAGCGCGACGATCGCCGGATCATTGGCCAGATCGTCACGCACCGCCTGCCGTACCTGTATCTGCGGAAGCCCTTGCGCCCAGGGCAGCCGGACAATGCCCGACATCTTGCCGAAATCGCGCGCCATCGGCCCGAATGCCGCGAAATAGCAGGGGCGGCTCTGCACTTGTTTCATGATCTCGTAGAGATTGTCCGTTTCCATCAGGGCCGGGCCGACATGAAGGCCGTTACCGGCCAGTGCCTCCTCAATCAGTGCGCGGGCGAGGTTGCCCGGCGCGAGGGCAACATAAGGGGTGTCGGCCAGGTCGGCGGCGGTGATGCCGTCTTTTCCTGCAAGCGGATGGCCTTCGCCGACGAAGAGGGAAATGCGCTCGCTCCACGCATAACGGCTGAGAAAGCGCTCCGGCTCTTCCAGCGCATAGAAATAGGCGATGTCGGCAAGGTTTCGCGCAAACAGGTCCGCGACTTCGGGCGCGCCGATCCCGGCGAGACGCATCGTGATGCCGATGTCCGGGCTGGCCTCTTCGAAAGCAACCAGCGCTTCCTGAAAATGGCTGAAAATGGCGGGATGGGAAGCCAGGACGACCTGACGAACCGCGTCCTGAGCTGGCGGAGATGGCGGTGAGGCCGGTATGGCAGGATTTTGCTCGGCTGGTGGGGAGGGCCGGGGCGTGGCCTTTGCCTTGTTTTCGGCCTTCTGCGCTTTTGACCTTTCCGCCGTGGGGGATGCCGATCCGGCGAAGGGGGAGCTTGCGTGCCAGCCCGGCCCATGGCTGCCGGTGGGGACGGGTTCCGGTGATGGGGGGATGTCCCGAAGCTGAGGCGATTCTGTCGGCGGAGGGGGCTGCCTGACTGGCGCGCGCGTCATTTTGTCCGGATCGGCAGGGAGTGGGAAACTATCGTCTATCCATTTTTCCTGTGCGGCGATTTCCATGCTGCCCAGCGCGGCAACGAGCTTGCGCCCGGTGTCGGTCAGTTCCACCGAGCCGTTGGCCATGGCGAATATGCGGAAACCGAGCCGGTCTTCGAGACTGTTCATCGCCTCGACGATCCGGACCGGAGAGAGGCCCAGCGACCGGGCGCTTGCCACGATATTACCGGATGCGACCAATTGCGCGAAAATGTCAAATTGCTGCATGACGGAGGCGGACATGGAACCGACGATAGGACAAGGCAGCGTTCGGCGTAAGAGGCAATCCGTGAAATTCGCGAGGGCCGGGTGCGTAGGGTCAGGCCCCATTACTGACACCGTTGAGGAGTCCAAATGGCGATCCTATCGGGCCGAATGGCCCGCTGGGAAGGCTGGTTGCCTTTCCAAGGGCCATTGGGTTCGAGAGGGAAGCCATTTGGACG
>SBGG01000017.1 GCA_006226685.1 Sphingomonadales bacterium | reverse complement strand
CACCCGCTACGACAAGGATCCCGCCAATTTCATCGCGGCCGTCAAACTCATCTGCACCCGCATCTGGTGCGCCGCTTAATGAGTCGACGCCCTAAGCTGGCGCGTCAGCATCCGCGCACTGGTGATCGGCGCAATGCTGGCATCGACGCTCATGGTCGCCATTTTTGGCCAAGGACAATCCAGCCTGGCAGGACTTGCCACTATCGCAGCAGCGGCAGGCTTCTTCACCAACGCCGGAGTGGTTGGCCTTTACGCGATCATTGCCCAGTCCTTTCCTACCGCCGTCAGGGGCGGAGGCACCGGGTTTGTCATCGGCGTGGGGCGCGGCGGCGCGGCCCTCGGCCCGATCGTCGCCGGCTTTCTCTTCAGCCGGGATTTCGGTTTGCCGACCGTGGCAATCGCGATGGCGGCAGGTTCCCTGATCGCGGCTGGCGCGCTCCTGCTGCTGCGCCCAGCCCCAGGAAGGTAAGGGCATGACAGAGCATAGATCGGCCTGGTGACGCGGTTTGGGATCGTTCCACGGCAGTGAACGCGCAGATCAAACTAGGTGGCAGTTACAGGCAAAGCCTGGGAAGATAAGCGATGTAAGATAGCCCCGAAAGAATTGGGGGGGATTTATGGTCAGGAATCTGCGTGCCACGCCGCCGCGGTCCATCAAGATGCGACTTGCGCTTGGTGCCGCGATTTCAGCATTTGCTGGATTATCTTGCCCGTCCCATGCCCAGGTTACGTCTGCGCCCCAGATCGGCGATGGTCAGGGGGATACGTCCGGCGATATCATCGTAACGGCCAGACGGCGCGATGAGGCGGCGAGCCGGGCGCCGGTTACGCTCAGTGCCGTCGGGGCAGAGCAGTTGACGGCGCAGGCGATCGTCGGTCTTGCCGAGATTGCACGGGTTGTTCCCCAGCTTGTGGTGGGCAACTCGCAAAGCGTCCAGGGCGGCAGCATCACATTGCGCGGGATTGGTAGCAGCGAGTCCAACCCGTTCGCAGATCAGGCCGTGTCTTTCTCGATCGATGGCGTGCAGATCGCACGGGCCACCGTGCAGCGCATGGCGCAGATGGATCTGGCCCAGGTGGCTGTCTACAAGGGGCCGCAGGCGCTGTTCTTCGGAAAGAACAGTCCCGCCGGCGTGGTGGACATCCACACCGCCGACCCGACGTCGCGCTTCGACAGCAAGATTTCGGGTGCCTATGATTTTGAGGGCCGTGAGTGGCGCGGCGAGGGCTATGTATCCGGGCCGCTCACCGACACGTTAGGCGCCCGCCTGGCACTATATGGCTCGAAGATGGACGGCAACGTCCGCAATGTCGCGCCGGTTGATCCAGTGCTGGGCAAAGTGCGGGATCGAGCAATCCATGATCGCGAGTTCGCCTCTCGCCTTACACTTAAGTTTGAACCTTCCGATGCCTTCGATGCGCGGCTGAAAGTCAGCTACTCGCGGCTTAAGACAGGTGGGCCGACCGAAAACCAGCAATTGATAGATTGCCCATCCGGGCGTGGCGCCCTGGCGCCGCAAGACGATTGCCGTGTCGATTTCAAGGTTGTGCATCCGAACCTTGGGCCAAGGTTCGCGGCCATAGATCCGCGCTATGGCGATGGCATTCCGTTTCTGACGCAAAGCCAATGGCTGGCATCGCTGGAAGCCAACTATGCCCTGTCCGACGTTCTCAAGCTGACGTCGACGACGGGCTTCTATGATTCCAGCACCAAATACCGCGACACGCTCAATTCTGCGACCCTCCGCGCAAACATGCTCGCCAATTATCAGGAGTTCAAGGACAGGGAGTTCTCGGAGGAACTGCGTCTTAGCAGCGATTTCGATGGGCCCGTGAATTTCATCGTTGGCGGATACTATCAACATTCCAAACTCTACGATGTGTTCATCGCGGCCAGAAACGCAGACGTTCCGGTGGTGGTAGCCAACTATAACAATGCCGCCACGCAGAAGGCTGACGCGTACTCCGTTTTCGCTCAGGTGGGCTGGGACATCGTTCCCACCCTCGAACTTTCGGTAGGGGGACGATATTCCTATGAGAAAAAGCGTCTTGCCGGCGAGGTATTCTATAAGCCTGTCGCTACCGCCGTGCCGAGCCGGAGCTTCGACGACTTCTCGCCAGAAGCAACGCTGACCTGGCGGCCCGACGATGATGTAACGCTTTACGGTTCCTACAAGCGTGGCTTCCTGTCGGGCGGCTTTAACGTCAGCGCGGTCGACCTGACACAGGATCGTTCGTACGATCAGCAGACTATCAAAGGCCCGGAACTTGGCATCAAGACCGTTCTGTTCGATCGTAAACTGCGCCTGAACGCAGCAGTTTACGGTTATGACCTGCGTGGTTTGCAAGTTCAGTCGCAAGTCGGCATCACGCAAGTGGTGACCAATGCAGGCAAGGCCAGCGTGCGCGGCGGCGAGTTTGATGTGGACTGGACCACGCCGGTTGATGGGCTGACTGTCAACGCGGCGTTCGCCTACAACCGCGCACGTTACGATGTGTATACGGCAAGCTGCTATGCCGGTCAGACCGTGGCGATGGGCTGCAATGTGAACCCGGCTGCAAACGGCGTATTCCGCGCGCAGGATCTTAAAGGGCAACCGCTCGCACGCGCGCCCGAAGTCATCATGAGCGGAGGCTTTGATTACAAGGCCGCCGTGTCAGAGCGGCTTACGGCAGGCCTCAATGCAAGAGCCGCTTACAGTTCCAGCTATTATGCGAACCCTTCGCTGCAGGCGGCAAGCCGGCAGAATTCCTACTGGTTGCTCGACGCCGGCGTGAATGTTGCCGACCGTTCAGGCGCCTGGGAACTGGCGCTGATCGGCCGCAACCTAACGGACGAGCTGTATATCAGCCGTGCGAACGACGTGACTTTCACTGGCTCGGGCACCGGGACGCCGGCGGGCGTTCTGGCGGACGTATCGGCGGTGCCTTCGCGCGGCCGGCAGATCATGCTGCGTCTGACGGTCAGGCCGGGCGAGTGGGGACAATGACCGAACTTTCGCCGTTTCCGGCCTGGATTGGGGGGCGATGATCCGTTCTGACGGGATGAAGGGGAAGGGGGCAGCAGCGCCCGGAGCCCCGTCGCGAAGGGCTTCCTTCGTGGCGCTGGGCGTACTGATGCTCACCTACCTGCTCAGCTTTGTCGACCGGACCGCGCTTGGCGTCTTGCAAGAACCGATCAAGCGCGAGCTTGGGCTTAGCGATTGGCAACTCGGTCTTTTGAGCGGGCCGGCCTTTGCCTTGCTGTATTCGATCGCCGGGTTGCCCATTGCCCGTCTTGCGGAACGGTATAGCCGTTCGATCATCCTGGCGGTCAGCCTGGTGATTTGGTCCGGCATGACCATGCTGTGCGGATTGTCGCGCAGTTACGGCCAGCTTGTGCTTGCGCGCGTGGGCGTCAGCGTTGGCGAAGCGGGCGGCAATCCTGTCGCGCACTCCCTGATCGCCGATCTGTTCCCCCCGTCTGAGCGGGGCAGGGCTATCGCCATCTACAGCTTCGGCGCTCCGGCAGGCGCGTTTCTGGGCGCAGTGGCAACAGGTTGGTTGGCCTTCCACTTCGGGTGGCGAACCGCTTTCCTCATGCTCGGTCCGCCAGGCTTCATCCTCACGCTGGCCGTGATCTTCCTGGTGCCCAAGCCAAAGCGCGGGCAGTTTGATGAACGGATGCAGGATGACGTGGATGCACCGTCACTTCGGGCCGTCATTTCCGTGTTTGCCGGCAACGCGGTGCTGCGCCATCTCGCAATGGGGGCGGCGCTCATCGTGCTGACCGGCTACGGCATTGCTGCGTTCCTGCCCTCGTTCCTGATCCGCAGGCATGGACTTGATCTTGGCACCGTGGGCCTTCTGGCCGGGATAGTGAATGGACTGGGTGCGGCCGTCGGTACCGTTGCCAGCGGTTTCATCGTAGACCGGTTCGGCAGCCGGGATGCAAGGCTATACGCGTGGTTGCCAGCGGTGATGGCGGCGCTTTCCGTACCATGCTTCATATGGGGTTTTCTGACGGACAAGCTGGCGGTCGCCATCCCTCTTCTGACCTTGGGTACCTTCGCGATCTACACCTACATCGCGCCAACATTTGCCCAGTTGCACAACATGCTTGAAACCCGGATGCGGGCAACTGGCGCGTCAATCATGTATTTGATCATGAACCTGGTCGGGCTTGGCATCGGTCCGCCGCTGATCGGCATCCTCAGCGATCGCATGACGCGCATGGCGATGAAAAATGCGGGCGGGCTGGATTGCAGCGCCTCCGCCACGCTGCCCGGCTGCCAGCAAGCAGTCGGGATCGGCCTTACATATGCCTTAGTGGTGATCAGCCTGCCTCTGGCATGGGCCTCTGTCCACTTCTGGCTTGCAGGCAGGAAGCTCGGCTCGCACCGTGTCGCTTAAGCACCAGTAGTGGCAGGCTCCGTTCACTCGCAGTGCGGCTGCCGCGGTTGAACGGTCGGGCTCGTCCCGCATGCGGTCTTGCGTGCCTTTGCAGCCTCGCTGCGAAGATATTGGCGAAGGTCTTTCAGGTCCGCATCGCTGAGTTCTGAGAAGCGTGGCATACCGGCGGAAACCAGGCCGCCCCCTTGGACGATCTGCTTGAAGGCTTCGGCATCCCTTGGGACGAGCGACGCGCGTAAGTCCGGCGCCGCACCGACCGCCACCGCGCCAACGCCGTGACAGACCATGCAATGAACGAAAAGGGCAGCGCCCCGTCCGGCCGAAACCGGATCTGCCTTGAAATCGGGGTCTGCTGGCCATTCGATTGCGGCAACCTGAGATGGAGGCAACTGTGCCTTCCCATCCAGCCGGAACGTCAGCACCCGCCGCGCCTGCGTTCGGTAATCTATGGGGAAGGGGATTTCCTGCTGATTCATGGTCGCGCCGGTGCTGGCACCGGTCAGAACCGTTACATATTGCAGCCCTTTTACGCGGTAGCTGATGGGCGGGGCCAGCACGGGGGCGCCGGCAGCGAATTGCCACAAGCGCTTTCCATCAGTGTCTCGATAGGCATTGAATGCGCCATCAGCCTGCCCTTGGAACACCAATCCCCCGTCCGTGGCCATGATTCCGCCGTTCCACGCTCCGGGTGTTGGCAGCGACCATCTTGCGCGCTGAAGGACCGGGTCCCACGCAAGGAGGCGGCTCTTGTTGTTGTGTTGTGCATCGGCGATGGGCCGCACGCCCAGGTTGACGGCAATGTTGGGCTGGTTGCCGGGCCGGAAGCGCCAGTTAGCAGCCGTAATCCCGGCATCGCCGATGGAACTGGCGGTGTCACGCACGGGAATATAGACCAGGCGAGTTCGCGGACTATACGCCGATGGCATCCAACTGTGCGCCCCCATGTTTCCTGGCCAAAGTTCAAAGGGCTGACCGTTGGGAAAGCGTGCGCCGGGCGTTTCCACTGGCCGGCCTGTGGCGATATCTATGTGGCTGGCCCAGGTGACTTTCGTGATCTTCTGGGCAGAGATCAGCTTCCCCGTAATTCTATCGATAACATAGAAGAAACCGTTCTTCGGTGCCTGCATCAAGACCTTGCGCGGCTTGCCATCAATAGTGAGGTCAGCCAATTGCATATCCATAGAGGCATTGTAGTCCCAGGTTTCGCCGGGATTCACCTGGTAATGCCATTTGTAGCGCCCGCTCTTCCCTTCAAGCGCGACGATAGAGCTGAGGAACAGGTTATCGCCCTTGTCTTCACTGCGTATCTTGCGGTTCCATGGGGCGCCGTTGCCGGTTCCCAGAAAGAGCGTGTCGGTGTCAGGATCGTACGTGATGGCGTTCCAGACAGTGCCGCCGCCGCCATGCGTCCACCATTTGCCTGACCACGTCTTGGCCGCCATGGTCATGGCGGGGTTTTCAAACCCCTTGGCCGGATCGCCGGGCACCGTCCAGAAACGCCACAACTGCCGGCCGGAAGCAGCATCATACGCCGTGACATAGCCCCGGGTCGCGCCTGAATCGGCGCCGCCGTGCCCTATCACTACCTTGCCCGCGAAAACGCGCGGAGGGCCGCTGATAAAGCGGTCATCGCCCTCTTGCAGGGTCTGTGCGCTCCAGACTTCGGCACCGGTCTTGGCATTGATGGCAATCAACCGGCCATCTTGTGTGCCGGTGAAAATGAGCCCGTTCCACCAGGCAATGCCCCGGCTGCCCCACCCTTGGCGCAGGCGGGTGCCCGCCGCTTCTGCAGCCTTGGGATCGAATGTCCACAGGACTCGTCCCGTCGCTGCATCAACTGCACGGACAACGCTATAACCGGCCGCGAAGTACAGGGTGCCGTCGATTGCGAGGGGTCCCGTGACCGAGTTTCCGGGCGGAAGATCAAGGAACCAGGCAAGTCCCAGCCGATCAACCGTGTTCTCGTTGATTTCATGCAAGGGGCTGTAATGCTGCTCGCCGTAGGTTCGGCCAAATGCAGCCCAGTTCGCCCCATCGCTGGTATCGATCAGATGTGCGTCATTCGCAGTGCCGGGAGACTTCGCTTCTTTCTGATCCGAGCAAGCGGCAAGAAGCAACATGCCCCCTAGCATCGCGGCCTGCCGATGGCCGGCTTTTCTGCTCAAGGCCCACATGCGCTTCCCTCCTCTGATGATGCCCGCGCTGGACGCGGCGTGGTGCGTTTCTGCGGCGTTAGCGTTCAACGCCGCGACCTGCAGGGCAAGGCGGGGAGAGTAACAAAGTCGCCCAATTCTTTTCGATGTTCATCCTTCTGCGCGCGGCTGAGTGCCGGTCGTAGCGGCATGGTCAAATATCGAAACATCAAGATCGAACCTCGCAATCGGGGAGGACTCAACAAGCATCGGCAAACCCCGCTAATTTCGGTCATAGATAAAATGTTGACGGGCGGCTTTCCCGCTGCCCGGAACGACGAGAGGACACACGATGAACAATGTCGCGGATGTGCAATCCAGCTCGGATTTAATCCGTCATCCCGACCTTTTCTTCATCGGGGGCGAATGGGTTGCTCCCTCGTCCGGCGCGACGATCGATGTGATCACACCGTCGACAGAGGATCTGTTCGTCACGGTCGCCGAAGCACAGGAAGCCGATATGAACCGCGCCGTCGCGGCGGCACGCCAGGCCTTTGAGGGCCGCGGGTGGCGGGGGCTCACTCACGCACAGCGGGGCCGCTATGTAAAGGCTTTGGGCGATGCCTTGCGCGCACGCGCCGATGATGTGGTTCGGATCTGGACCAGCGAGATGGGCGTCACCCGCATGATGGGCCACGGTGCGCTGCACATCGCGCTGGACGCATATGATCAGTACGCCGCCATGGCTGAAACATTTCCGTTCGAAGAGCGCCATCCGACCAAGTGGGGTGGCAGCGTAGGGTTGCTGGTGCGCGAGCCTGTGGGCGTGGTGGGCGCTATTGTGCCCTGGAATGCCCCGCCGGTCCTGATTGCCTATAAGATCGCGCCTGCGCTTCTGGCTGGCTGCACGGTCATCCTGAAAGCTTCGCCAGAGGCACCGGCATCCGCGCTCATCGTTGCCGAAATGGCCGAAAAGATCGGTCTGCCGGCCGGCGTTCTGAATGTGGTCACCGCCGACCGCGCTGTTTCCGAACTGCTTGTTCGCCATCCAGAAGTGGACAAGATCACTTTCACAGGCTCCAGCGCGGCGGGCAAGACCATCGGTGCGATCTGCGGCGAACGCGTCGCCCGGTGCACGCTGGAACTGGGCGGAAAATCCGCAGCTGTCGTGCTTGATGATTATGATGTCGATCTGGTGGCAGATGCCATCTCGGGATCGGCTCGGGTCATGACAGGCCAGGTGTGCTCGTCGATCACACGTGTGATCATCGGCCGCGATCGCCATGATGCCTTTGTCGATGCCCTGGCCGATCGATTCCGTGCCATCCGCGTGGGCGATCCCTTCTCCGACGATATCGATATGGGCCCCTTGGCGATGGCGCGTCAGCGGGACCGGGTGGAACATTATATCGAGGCGGGGCTGGCAGGCGGTGCCCGCCTGGCATGTGGTGGGCGCAAACCGGCAAGTCTCGACAAGGGCTTCTTCATCGAGCCGACGGTGTTTGGCGGCGTCAGCAATGATGCCATCATCGCCAGGGAAGAGATATTCGGGCCGGTTATCAGCGTGATCCCTGCGGACAGCGACGAGCAGGCGGTCGAGATCGCGAATGACACCATCTACGGTTTGAACGCGTCAGTTTTCACCAATGATGCTGATCGGGCCTATTCCGCGATGCGTGAACTGCGCGCTGGCACTGTGGGCCACAACGGCGTGCGCGGCGATTTCTCGATCGGCTTCGGCGGCTTCAAACAATCGGGAATTGGGCGTGAGGGCGGCGTAGAGGGCCTGTTGCCGTTCCTCGAAAGCAAAACAATGATCATGGATGAGGAACCATCTCATTTGCGCAAGTAACTGCAGGATTACAGCGCCATAGGTGGTGTCGATAAACAATAATGAATGTCGGGGAGAGTAAGGTAGTGACCAAGGGCATTATAATTCGTTTGCTTGCCGGCACCGCGATCACGGGGGGCTTTGTTTCCAACGCTGCGGCGCAGACGACAAGTACAGTATCGGCGGAACCGCAGCAGCAGGGTGCGAGCAGCGCTGCAGCGGATGCCAACAGGGCCGCAGCCATTGCGGCTGACGGTGATATCATCGTCACGGCGCGTAAGCGTGATGAGACTTCGCTGACGGTTCCGGTCGTGGTCACAGCTGTGGGCTCGGCAGAGTTGAATCGCCGCGCCATCAATAATCTTGACGGTATTGCCCGCATCGTCCCCCAGCTCATCATCGGGCCGCAGGGGGGCAGTGTCCAAGGCGGCAACATCGCCATTCGCGGGATCAGCGGGCCGGATTCGAACCCCTTCGGCGACCAGGCAGTATCCTTCAACATCGATGGCGTGCAGGTGGCGAAAGCCAGTGTTCGGCGCATGAGCGATATGGATATCGCGCAAGTCGAAGTGCTCAAGGGCCCGCAAGCCCTGTTCTTCGGCAAGAACAGCCCTGCCGGTATCGTATCGATCCGGACGGCGGACCCCACGCCGGCTCTGGAAGCAAAGCTTTCGGGCGGATACGAGTTCTACGGCCGGGAAAAGCGCCTGGAGGGCTACGTTTCAGGCCCGCTAAGTGACACTTTGGGCGTGCGGTTGGCCGGCTATGCCAGCGATATTAACGGCTACATCAAAAACCAGGTGCCTGACGATGCCTATCTGAAGGGGTCGACCTACGATCGCGGGCCGCGAAGCCGGGACTATGCCGGGCGGCTCACCCTTAAGTGGGAGCCGGACGACAGCTTCAGTGCGCGCTTCAAGCTGAACTATGCGCGTACCCGCGCCGACGGGCCGGCCAATACCGTTGAATACCTGGACTGCCCGTTTGGATCGCCGCAAAGTGGTTCGATCAACGATTGCAAGCCTAATGGAAAGGCTATGAATGCCGGATCAGGACCGGTTGTCGGCACGATCAATCCTATTTTTGGCGATGGTCACAATTTTCTGCGGCAGAACCAGGTTCTGGGCGGTCTTGAGCTGAACTATAAGCTATCGGACAATCTGCAGCTTACTTCTGTTTCAGGATTGTATTACGTCAAGTTGCTGATCGCTCAGAACTATGAGAACGATTATTCGATTGCGCTTCCCAGCACCAATAACCTGAAGAACCGTGAGTTTTCCCAGGAAATCCGCCTGCAGAGCAGCTATGACGGGCCATTGAATTTCACGGCTGGTGTCTATTTTTCTGACACCAAGGCGACCACCGGATCAAACACCTTCGTTTTTGCTGCAGAACCAAGCGGCTTGATAGCTTTGGCGGCGAACGGGCTGGGTTTCATCCCGCTGCGCACGCCGTTTCAGATCAACAACTACCAGCTTCGCCAGGACGGTCAGGCGTACTCGGCATTCCTGCAGATGGCGTTCAAGCCAGTTGAAGAGGTGGAGATCGATGTTGGCGGGCGGTATTCTCACGAGAAGAAGAAGATCCCCTACCTCTACGATGGCGGCGTTGGCGCAAATCCGTTTGGCACCAATCCCCTCACCGCGGCCGACCTGGTAGTTATCAATCCGCGCAAGGACCACTGGAACGACTTCTCGCCGGAAGTCACGGTTTCTTACCGTCCAAGCCAGCTTCTTACCCTTTTTGGGTCGTATAAGCATGGCTTCCTGTCCGGCGGCTTTAACTCGGGGTCGACCGATTTCCGCACTGCCGGTGACATCAGTTACGATCCGCAGACCATCAAGGGCTTCGAAGCAGGCTTCAAGGCGCTGCTGGCAGACGGTCGTCTCAGGCTCAACGCTGCAGCCTATACCTACAAGGTCGCCGATCTGCAGGTCACCAATTACACCAACGCCACCAATACGATCCGAAATGCAGGTGCGGTGAAGATCCAGGGTGCCGAAGTCGATTTCACGTATAGAACGCCGCTGGAAGGCCTGACGATCAATGGTGCAGCTTCCTATAACAAGGGCAAGTACACCAGCTTCCCGGGCGCGCCATGCTACAATGGCCAAACGCCGGCTGAAGGTTGCAACATCGTCGGCGGCAATCCCGTTCAGGACTTGAGCGGCACGGAACTGATCCGCGCGCCCAAATGGGGCCTTAGCGGCGGCATCAGCTATGAAGCGGCGGTAAGCGATAGCTACAAGATGGGCGCCTCGGTGAATGGGACGTACAGCAGCAGCTTCCTGACGGACGCAACATCCGCGCCGCAAAGCCGCATGCCCAAGTATGGTCTGATCGATGGCACGTTGCGCTTCGGCGCGGCGGACGATGGTTGGGAGCTTGCGCTGATTGGTCGCAACCTGACCGACAAGCGCTACTGGGTGGCATCTCCAAACGTACCGTTCACCGGCGGCGGAACGGGCACTGCAGCTGGCGTCCTGGGCGATCGCTATGCAGCGATGAGCAGAGGCCGCGAAATCATGATCCGAGCAACTGTGAAGTTCGGCCAGTGAACAGGGAAGGACATCTCATGAGCACCACGACGAACGACGACACGATTACGGTTGAAGCGATCACGGCCGCATATCGCGCGGAACAGCATGATGAAAAGGTGGTCAAGGCAGAGGAGGTGCCCAAAAGTTACGAGGCCATCACCGACGCATGGTTGACCGATGTGCTGTGCGCGCAAACTCCCGGTGCGCAAGTCGTGTCTCACAGCTTCGATGAGCGCGATGACGGATCGTCCAATCGTCGCCGTATTTTCTTGACGTACAACGATGCCGGGATGGCGGCAGGCCTGCCTGCAACCGTGTTCTGCAAGGCGGCGGAAGCGCTGGAGAACCGCCTGGTCCTTGGCCTTTCCGGGGCCGCGAAAATGGAGGCTGACTTCTACAATAAAGTGCGCGGCCGCCTGGGCATCGAAGCGCCGGTTACCTGTTACGCGCGCTTTGATCCGCAGACCTATGCGTCCCTTATCATGATGCGGGATCTGGGCGGCAGCGTGCAGTTTTGCGATGATCGCACCGCGATGGACTTCAACCTGGTGGCCGCGCAAATGCGGACTTTGGCGGAACTTCACTCGCCATTTTACGAGAGCCCGGAACTGGGCAGTCAAAGCTTGCCCTTCCGGACGTGGCCGGATTGGTGGCGCAACATGATCACTCTAACGCCAGACTTCGAAGCATCGTGCGATGTGGCGTTCGGCCAGTCCGAAGAGTTGATGCCAGAGCGGCTGTTCCGCCGGCGGGCAGAAATCTGGCCTGCAACCGAAGCTTCGGTGGAGCGGCATAATGTTCTGCCGCGCACCCTCATCCACTGCGATGTCCACCTGAAAAACTGGTACATGACTGCTGACAAACGCATGGGTCTCAGCGATTTCCAGATTGTCAGCGTGGGCCATTGGTCGCGGGACGTGATCTATACGATCACCACCGCGCTGACGATTGAGGATCGCCGGCGCTGGGAAAAGGATCTTGTGCGCTATTACCTCGACCAGATGGCAGAGCGCGGTGTGCCCCGTGTCTCCGAAGATGAAGCCTGGGCGGCTCTGCGCCAGCAATTGATGACGGCCCTGGCGTTCTGGACGATCACCCTTGTTCCGGCGGAAGGCATGCCAGCCATGCAACCGGAACGCACGACGCGGGAATTCCTGCGGCGGCTGCTGGCCGCCATCGACGACCACGACGCACTCGACAGTTTCTGATCACGAGCGAACATATGAAAGTTGCGATAATCGAGGAACGGTGCGTCGGTCACGGCATGTGTCTGCTCGCCTGCCCAGAACTGTTCGAATTAAGCGACGAAGACGGGCACGCGTTCTTGCGCAGCGAAAACGTGCCGCCCGCTTTGCAGGAAGCCGTGCTGCAGGCGCAGCGCGGGTGCCCTGAACAAGCCATCGTCACCAGCGCCTAAATGCGTCCGCTGGTGCATGAATCGGAAGAGGGAAGACAATGGATCAAGCCCAAGATCTGAAGAAGTGCCCGATCGACTTCGATCATGAGTCAGAAGACCATGTTGCTTCTTGGCCTGCCGAATTTCGGGAAATGCGTGATACCTGCCCGGTCGCGTGGACAGAGCGACATGGCGGCTTCTGGGTGGCGACGCGATATAAGGATATCGTGGCGATGGCGCAGGATGACGCCACGTTTTCCAGTTTCAAAACCTTCGATCCGCACAGCGGCGATGTTTCGGGCGGTATCACAATCCCCGCAACCCCGATCCCGCGCGGTTTGCCGGTCGAATCCGACAGGCCGGACTGGGATGTCTTTCGCAAGTTCCTGAATCGCCGCTTTGCCCCCAAAGCTGCGGAAGCGCGGCGGCAGAACATCCGCCGCTATGCCGACAGTCTTCTCAACCGCGTGATTGAAACGGGGGAGATGGATCTGGTCAACGACTTTACAGGTCCGGTGCCGGCGATGACGACGATGGAGTTGATGGGCCTGCCGCTGGAAGAATGGCGGCAGTTCGCAGATCCGCTTCACGAAATGGTATTCACGCCCAAGAACTCGCCAGATTTTCCAAAGGTCATCGCTGACGTTCAGTGGATCTTCCAAAGGTGTATCGAGACATTTCATCAACGCCGTTCGCAGCCGCCGCAGGACGACCTGCTGTCCTATTTTGCCCATGAGCAAATTGACGGGCGCCCGATCACCGAGGAGGAGATGTTGTCGTTCTGCAACAACATCATCACCGGCGGCGTGGACACGACGACGGCGTTGACGACCCATGCGCTTGTCTATCTCAACGAACATCCAGAGGATTACCGGCGGCTAAAGGACGATCCCTCTCTCCTGCCTGTCGCTCGGGAAGAATTCGTCCGCTATTTTACGCCGATTCATGGATTGGCGCGCAACGTTACGCGTGACGTGGAGGTCAACAACGCGAGGATGGAGAAGGGCGATCGCGTTTATCTCGCCTGGGCAGCCGCAAATCGCGATCCGGAAATCTTCGATGCCCCTGAAGAAGTGGATATCGCCCGGTTCCCCAATCGCCACATTGCGTTTGGCGCTGGCATGCACCGCTGTATCGGCTCGTTCATGGCGCGTGTCATGTTCGAAGAAATGATGCAGGCGGTTTTCGCGCGTATTCCCGATTACCGCGTCGATCCGGAACGGGCGCACAGGTACACATCCGTTGGCACGATCAACGGCTGGATCGACATGCCGACCGTTTTCACGCCCGGCCCGCGTGTCGAGACAGGACTGGTTCTCTAGGATGGCCGCAGATCAGGCCGTCTCGCCGTTCCATCTGCACGTAGACGAGCAAGCGCTGGATGACCTGCGAAGGCGCGTCAGGGGCACACGCTGGCCCGAACGCGAAACTGTGGATGATTGGTCCCAGGGCGTGCCCTTGGACTGTGCCCGAGCCCTCTGCGAGTATTGGGAACAGAGTTACGACTGGCGCCGCTGCGAAGCTATGCTCAACGCATTTGGGCAGTTTCAAACCGAAATAGATGGGCTCGGCATCCATTTCCTCCATATTCGTTCACCCGAGCCAAACGCCTTTCCGCTTGTGATGACACATGGCTGGCCTGGCTCCGTGATGGAGTTTCAAAAGGTCATCGGCCCTCTTACCGATCCTGTGGCTTATGGTGGGGACGCGGCCGATGCGTTTCACCTCGTGATCCCGTCTTTGCCCGGATATGGTTTTTCGGCGCGTCCGGCGACAACCGGCTGGGACGTGGAGCGCATTGCCAAGGCGTGGACAGAATTGATGCGGCGGCTGGGATACCAGGCATTCGGCGCGCAAGGCGGCGATTGGGGATCTGCAGTCACCACCAAGCTGGGGCAGCTTGCGCCAGCGGGGTTGAAGGCCATTCACCTCAACATGCCCTTGGCCTTCCCAAGCCCGGAGGACGCAGAAAGCTTAAGCCCGGGCGAACGCGAGGCGGCGGCCCGGCTTGAGGCATATAATCGCGACGGTGCCGGCTATGCGAATTTGCAGGCAACCCGTCCCCAGACGCTTGGCTATAGTCTGGCAGACTCGCCAGTGGGTCAGGCAATGTGGATTTACGAGAAGCTGCAGGCTTGGACGGATTGCGGCGGAGACCCGGAAACCGTCCTGACCAAGGACGAGATGCTGGATAACATTACGTTGTACTGGCTCACTGGAACCGGAGCGTCCTCTGCACGGCTCTATTGGGAGAGCATGGATAACTCGTTCTTCGATACAGCACCCATAGATGTGCCAACCGGCTGCAGCATGTTCCCGGCAGAGATATTCCAGCCCTCTCGCCGAATCGTCGAGCGGCGATACCGCAATATCATTCACTGGAACGAACTGGATCGTGGCGGGCATTTTGCCGCTTGGGAGCAACCTGAGTTGTTTGTCACTGAACTACGTGACTGCTTCTGCTTGATTCGTTGACCGAGCTTGTCACGGGTATTGCTGCAACAAGGGTGATGCTTGTGTATTTAGCCTGCCTGCTATTATCTTCCCTGCATAACAAGCCCTGAGAACAGCGGCTACGCATGGAAGGGAAGAGGCATGCGGCAGTGTATATCACGCCGCCAGTTCGGCGGTTTGTCAGTTGAACGCGTGGTTTATAGCTGGTCCAGAGGCGATGTTTTGAAAGATGTGGACCCCGCGCTCACGCTGAAACTGAAATACGGCAATTCACCTGTTCGCGCCCGGCACGTGGAAGCGGATGGCAGTAATTGCAGCATCGGCCGGCTGGTACTCACACCCCCACAAATCCACGTAAAAACCTATGCGGTAGAGACCGAACCGGGATTAAGGGCATCGATCTATCACTTCGATAGCGCGCTGGTGCAAAAGCTTCTGAAACAGGCGGATACAGCAATCAACCTCGATGACCTTCAGGTCGACCTGGACATTCAAGACAGCAATATTGAAGCCAGCCTTTTGCGCTTGGCATCGGAAGTGGAACGCTTCGGCAATACGATGGCGATCGAGGCGATGATCAGGTTGCTGATCGTCGATCTTGCAAGATATGTCAGCTCAGGGCTCGATGCCTTGAGCAATGGAGGGCTGAAGCCGTCGCAAATCAAGCTGATTGATGATTTCATCAATTCTTTCGAGATTGGCCTGCCAAGGCCCGCGGAAGTGGCCCGTGAGTGTGGCATGAGCCCAACCCATTTGCGCCGCCTGTTCAAAAAATCGGCGGGAGAGAGCCTTCAGGACTACCTGAAGACAAAGCTGATGGACCGTGCAAAGACATTGTTGGCCGAAGAGGATCTGCCGCTGAAGATCGTAAGCTACAGGCTGGGCTTCAACCACTGCAGCGCGTTCTCGTTCGCATTTCGGCAGGCCACGGGGGAAACTCCTGGCCAGTACCGCCGGCGTACTGCCCAGAGGTTGAGCAAATCGAATGCGCTGGAAACAGCGGCGTTTGCCGCCACCGGGGGCTAGCCGCTATGCTGGAAAGCATTGTCAATTTTCGTGATTTCGGAGGGCTTCCTTCCCGGTTCGGTGGCAGTGTCGTTCGCGATCGCCTGTTCCGGTCCGGCGCAGTCGCTACCGTTAGCGACGATGACGCGACAGACCTGCACAAACTTGATTTTTCCCTTGTTGTCGATCTGCGTTACGCTGGTGAGCGCGAGGAGGAGCCTTCGCCGTGGCCGGCTGCCGCCATTGGCAGGGTGCTATCGCACGATGGCGATCATACCGCGGAAGCGCCGCACATGGCCCCGTTGCGGCAAGGCGTGCTCGATTTGGAAAAGTCTGACCGCATTTATTGCCAGCTGTATCGCGACTTGCCGTTTGACGCCCACTATCCCGGGCTGTTCGATCGGGCGCTGGGCAGTCTCCTTGGCGCCGATGGCCGGGTTCTGGTGCATTGCAGTGCCGGCAAAGATCGCACGGGCATTTTCGTGGCACTGATCCACCACGCGCTTGGCGTCTCGCGCGCGGACATCATGGCTGATTATATGAAGTCGCGGCAGGCAGCAGGCTTGCACACGATGGCCGAACCGGCAGCCCGGAAGCTATCGGAACGGTTCGGCGTTCCTATCTCGATAACTTTGATGCGCCATCTGCTCGATGTCAAAGAAGTCTATTTGGAAGGCTTCTTTGATGAAGTTGAGCGCCGCTGCGGTTCTGTGGACGCCTACCTTGATATGTTGGGAATGGATGAAGCAGCACGCCGCGCCTTAAGAGATCGTTTGCTTACGCCATGATGGCAGGTTGAACGCGGCGGCTGTTGTTTTGCGCTTAGAAGGTGATGATGGAACGCATTCCTTCGCCGCGCCGCATGACATCATAGCCCTCGTTGATCTTGGACAGCGGTAAGCGCGCGGTAATCAAGCTCTTCAGGTCGAAACGGCCTTCCATTAGCCAGTCCACGAATTCCGGCAGCTGGCTCTTGCCGCGCACGCCGCCCATCGCCGTTCCCTGCAGCTTTCGGCCCATGATCAGGTCGAACGGCAATACGCCAAGCTTCTCCCCGTTTGGCGCAACGCCGACAATTGTGCACACACCCCAGCCGATACGCGCTGAGGCAAGCGCTTGTTCCATCAACCGAATATGCCCGACCGCTTCGAACGTGTAGTCAGCGCCGCCGCCGGTTAGTTCGATCAAATGGCCAACGATGTTGTCGCCATGGTTGCGAGGATTGACGAAGTGGGTGGCGCCGAGGCGGACGGCCATCGCGCCTCTGTCCTCGTTGATATCAACACCTATGATCATCCTGGCACCGGCGATCCGTGCCCCCTGGATGATGTTCAGCCCAATACCGCCAAGCCCGAAAACGATGACAGATGACCCGGCTTCAACTTTCGCTTCAACCAGAGCAGCCCCAAGACCGGTCGTCGCGCCGCAGCTCAGATAGGATATCTGGTCAAAGGGCGCATCCTTGCGCACGCTGACCAATCGGCTGCTGGTTGTTACCAGATGGTTGGCAAAAGTGCCGAGGCCGTAACCTGCGAACACGCGGTTTTTGTCCGCTGAAATGGAGGGTTCGGAACCGTAGCCCGCCAGAACGGATTCGCAAAAGTTGCCCTTGGTGGAATGGCAGGCACCGCACACCTGGCATTCGGGCGCAAAGGTGATGACGTGATCGCCGGGCTTCAGATCTGTCACGCCGGGGCCGGTCTCCAGCACGATGCCGGCGCCTTCATGCCCCAGCACGACAGGGAGGTTAGCGCCGATTGGGCTGTGGCCTTCCCAGATGCCAAGATCAGTATGGCACAGGCCTGCTGCCTTAAGCTCAACCAGCACTTCGCCTTCGCCAGGCGGGTCTAGTTCGACCTGGTCGATAACCATCGGCTGGTTGACTTCAAAGACAATGGCGGCATCGGTCTTGATCGGCATGTCGTCCTCGTGGGCCGCCCCGGCGGTCTCGTCTCGTGGTGCGTAAACTTGTACCGCGTGCAAGACCTTGGACAACCGCATGGAGGTACGCGGCGCGATCATCGATTATGAAAATCGCTCACATTTCAAAATGTAGCGCGCCCGGCGATAGCGGTAAGCGGCAAGTAGGCAGCGATGCCGCTTAGCTTGCTTCCGCAGACGAAGCGTCCTGTACCGGTTGGCCGGCAGATCCGCGCGCTTTGGAAGCATTGCGCATGGTGACGGCCATTACTGCCGCGATCAGCAGGCATGACGCTGCAAGCAAGGTTGAGGATACGCCGATGCACGAATGCAGTCAGGTGCCCAACGAAAGGAGGCATTATGGCACTCTGGAAACGTGCAGGAAAATACTACGTCAAGCTCACAGCACCTGACGGAACGCTCATTAGACGCTCTACTGGAACGACCGATAGGCTGAAGGCGCTCGAATTTCACGACAAGCTGAAGGCCGAGCTGTGGGACCTTGCCAGGCTGAAGCAGAAGCCGAAACGGACCTGGGACGAGGCGGCTTTGCGGTGGCTGAAGGAGAAGGCACACAAGAAGTCCTACCGGGACGATGTGAGCCGGATCCGGTGGTTCACCAAGCATCTGCGTGGCAAGACATTGGATCAGGTGAGCAGGGACATGATCGACCGGCTCATATCGCGCCATTTCGCCCGCAAGAGCGATCGCACCAAGGATCTCTATGTCGCGCTCATCCGCGCGATCTTCCGGAAGGCGATGCGGGAATGGGAGTGGATTGCGCATGTGCCGGCGTTCAAGACCTATGCGCGCAGTGGCCGGGTCAGGGTGCGGTTTCTCACCCACGATCAGGCCGCCGAGCTCATGGGTCGGCTTCCTGAACACCAGCGCGAGGTGGTGCTGTTCGCTTTGTCGACCGGCCTGCGTCAGGGCAACATACTCCATCTGCGATGGGATCAGGTCGATATGACCCGGCGCATCGTCACGATCGGATATGGCGAGACCAAGAACGGGGAGGCGCTTGGCGTTCCCCTGAACGAGGGTGCCCTTGGCGTGTTACGGTGGCAGAAGGGCAAGCATCCGGTTCATGTGTTCACATTTCGTGGCAAGCGCCTTGCCAATGCGAATACGCGGACCTGGCGTGCGGCATTGAAGGCCTGCGGGATCGAGGATTTTCGCTGGCACGATCTGCGGCACACCTGGGCGACCTGGCTCCGGCAGAACGATGTGCCCACCTGGGTGCTTCAGGAGCTGGGGGGATGGAAATCGGAGTCGATGGTGCGGCGTTATGCGCACATGTCGGTGAAGCATCTCCAGCCCTATGCCGACCAGCTGATTTTACCGGGCACAGACCCGCTGATTAATCCGGTCACAGACACGAAAAAGTCTAACTGCCCGGAAAAGCTGGAAAGCCCAGGTCACAAAAATGGTCACAGTGAGAGCCGTCCGCGGCTCAAGCTTGTCGCCGGCCTCGACGTAAACTCTTGATAATGAAGGAAGAAAAATGGTGGACGCACTAGGGCTCGAACCTAGGACCCGCTGATTAAGAGTTGCGGATAGTGAGGTATTTCTAGGCCAATGATGGTCATCGGGCGGCTCGCAAGCACGTAAAACCGCGACATTCCAGCCATTCAGCGTCAGCCAGGGTCATTCAACGGGAGTGACCGTTCGGTGCTCGGCGCGGTGTTTGAAAGGAAATGTCGCATGGCCGTACTCAATCTAACCGAAGCCCGCATCAGGGACCTTCCTCTCGGCTCCGGCATCCACCGGGACGAGCAGGTAAAGGGCCTGATGGTCATATGCCACAAGTCCGCCCGCTCGTATGCTGTCCAGGGCGACGTGCGCCGGAACGGTCGCCACGTCCGCACAGTTCGGATGAAGATCGACAGGTGCGATCGGATCGGCCTGCGCGAAGCCCGCAACCGGGCGAAGGCACTCATGTCGCAGATACAGTCGGGCATTGATCCGACCGATGGACCAGCCGAGACGGGGATCACATTGGAGCGGGCGCTTGTTGCCCACCTTGATGAGAAGCCCCATCGGCCGCGGACTGAGGAAGGATATCGTTACCACCTCGACCACTACCTCAAGCATTGGCGAAAGCGGGCCGTGGCCGACATCTCGCGCCAGATGGTCCGCGACCTCTTTGTCGAGCTAAAGCGCAAGCATGGCGAAACGACCGCCGCTAGCGTGATGCGCACACTCCGCGCGGTCATCAATACGGCCATGAAGATCGACGAGACCCTCGGCAGCAATCCGGTCGGCGCGCTCCACGTTCCCACGACGAAGCGCCGTAAGGTCGCGCCGCTAGACCTGGCCACGTGGTGGGTGAGGGTGCGGGAACTCACGCCGCTACGTCGCGATCTGCATATCTCCATGCTGCTGACCGGCGCCCGCCGGTCGTCAATCGTTCAGGTTCGCCGCGATGAGGTTGACTGCGACAGAGCCGTGCTCACCCTGTCGCACATGAAGACCTCCGACGAGGCTATGCAGCTTCCGGTCGGCAGGCGGCTGGCAACCATCCTGTCCGCCCGCATGGCCGCGGATGAGCCGCTAAACAGCCCATGGCTGTGGCCGTCGCAGGGAAGCCGGACCGGCCATGTCATGGAGCCGAGGGAGGATGGACTGCCCAGCCCGCATGAATATCGTCACCATGCCAGGACGCTCTACATCGCCGCCGGTGTCCCCTATGCCGAAAGCGCCTTGCTGCTTGGCCAGAAGCTGCCCGGCGCATCAGGCGGGTACGTGCACCCGTCGCATCTCGTCGAGCAGCTTCGCGGCTATGCGCAGGCGCTGGAAGACTATGTCTTTGCGTACGAACCCGCCACGATCACCAGACTGCGAGACGGATCGGTGGTCGATCCGATGGGCTTCAAGTTGGCGAAGGCAAGTTAAAGTCTTTTTCAGTGCCCATGAGATAAACAGAGTCGAACGTGGTTTGTAGGCGCGTCCTGCTTCCCGTCCTTGGGCAGTCCGGCACCGTCCGGACGCCCTCCATACAGGCTGGCCTGGACCCTCCATGCCCGGCAACATCGTTATGGAAGGACAACCATGTCCGATCTTTCGATCGCATCGATCGAGGATGCGTTCCGCCGCGTCCTCGACACTCACAAGCGCTCGCCCTGGCTCGACAGCGAGGCGGCCGCAGAATACCTGGCCTGCACCTCTGGGACGCTGAAGTCCTGGCGTTCGCAGGGACAGGGCCCCAAGTACCACATCATCCAGACCAAGCTGATACGCTACCACATTGATGACCTCGACGCCTTCGTGCGTGGGGAGGTGGCGCGATGAGCTATACAGAAAAGAACGGGCGCGCCGGTGAGAACGGCGCGCCCGATGGTCGTCAGCGTGGAATGGGATGCTTCGACGATTTTCACGATAGTCCGGCGATTGCCCCTGACACCCCATCGTTTGGGTTCATGCCTGACGAGTTGCTCGCCTTCGAAGGCACCGGCTACGAGCTTATTCCGCTGAGCGGGAAGCTGCCGACCGGCTACTGGCGCAGGCAGAAGCCGTTGAGCCTGGAAGACGCCATGAACCGGCTCGACCACGGATCGGGCAATGTCGGGGTCAGGCTCGGCGCACGCGATCTGGTGCTCGACGTCGATCCACGCAACTTTGAGGGCGTGGACAGGCTCAGGCAGCTTGAGCAGGACCTGGGCATCGATATGTCCGGCTTTCCCACGGTGATTACGGGATCGGGCGGCCTTCACATCTATATGACCGTGCCCGACAATGTCCGATTGGCCGGAAAGGTCCACGGCTATCCCGGCCTTGATGTGAAGAAGCACGGCGGATACGTCGTCGCTCCCGGCTCAAAGCATCCAGAGACCGGCCAAGCGTATGCCTGGGACCCCCTCGGCGTCGAGTTGCATGGCGTGACACCGACGATTCCCGATGCGCTTCTGGACTTCCTCGGTCGCCACGATGACGGCGCAGGAGCGGAACCGGGGATCATTTCGCCTGACGAACTTGCCGACCTGCTCGCGTGCCTTCCGATTGAGGATTATGCTAGTAACGATGCCTGGCTGAAGGTCGCCATGGCAGCGCATCATGCGACGGGCGGGCAGGGGCAGGCAGAGTTCGACGAATGGTCGAGCGGCGATGCGCGTTACGTGGGCGATCAGGAAAAGAATGCGAAGCGGTGGCACAGCTTCCATTCCGATCGGAAGTCCGGTCGCGTAACAGCGGGAACGCTCGCGGTCGAATTGCGCAGATGCGGCCATGAGGCGGCGGCTGCGAAGCTCAGCGCCAGGCTCGATTTTCCCGACGACATCGAACTGCCCGACACCCTGCCTCGGCAGGTGGACGCCGTGAAGGCGAAGCGCCAGGCGAGTGCCGCCAAGGCGAGGCAGGCCAAGGCCGAAAAGGGCGAGTTGCACAAGCTCAGACAGGCGGCGGATGCCGAGGCATACGCCAGGTTCGTGAACGGCACTTTCGTCTACAGCCTGAATGACGGAAAGTGGTTCAACATCGAGACGGGCGAGAAGTTCACCGCCAGCAACATGGAAATCGTTCATGGTCCGGGTTGGGCACGATCGGGCGGCAAGGGCCAGCTCGTGCGTGCCATATCCCAGGGCAAGAACGGCATCGATGTCCCTGACGTATACATGGCGGCAGCTTTCCCAGGCAGGCCCAGGATCGTCACGGCAGAGCTTGGCAGCGGCCACGGCGCCGACATGCTCAACACCTGGTACGATACGACCCTGACGCCAGCCCGGGGCGACCACGAGTGGTTTGTTGAAGAGGTGCGCAGGTGGTTTCCAGGCGACGCCTATCAGCAGGAAATACTCCTCGATGAACTCGCGTTGCGGGTCCTAGAGCCGGGACGCAAGATCAGGCACGCCCTGGTCATCGAAAGCGCCCAGGGCGTCGGCAAGGGTCTGCTAAAGGGCGGGTTCGAGACGCTTTTTGGCTGGGGCAACTGCGGCGTATTCAGCGTCACCCAGATGAAGGACAAGTTCGATCGGTGGAAGGTCGGCGCAGCCAACCTGTTCGGCGAGGAGATCGGTTTCGACAGGTGGCCTGAGGCGAGGGAAGCCTACGAGGCCATGAAGACCGCAATCACCGACGACTACATTGCCATCAGGCCGATGAACGGTGAGAGCGAGCTGAAGGTGCCGAATGGCACCAACTACGTCATCAACCGCAACCCCGACATGAAGTTCTACATTCCTGCGGGCATCGACGGCGACGAGCGGCGCATCTGTTATCTCCGTCCGGAGCCGATGCCGATCGATGAGAAGGGACCCGTTTTCCAGCGGCTCAAGCGCCACTACTCCAGCAAGGAGGACATGGCCGCCGTTTCATGGTGGCTCATCAACGTGTGGTCTGCTGGGCGCAGGGTCTATGAAGAGGAAGGGATCGACCTCGCAGGCGTCGGACATGCCAGCTACGACAGCGATCCGCCAATGACCGATGCCAAGCTCAGCATAATCCGTGAGGGAATGGAAGCCGACCACATCCCCATCGTGAATTTCGGCGCCCTTTCCAGGGCAATGGACGAGCTAGGCTCGCTGTTCACGGTGGCGGATGTCGTTGCCCTTGTAAGGGCCAAGCAGCTCGATCATTTCGAGCTGTCGGAGGCCAAGCTAGTTGATGCAGTCAGCAAGTGGCTGCGCGCGCAGGGCTTCAAGCCCACCCGCAACACCAACGGCCAGGGCGTGACGATCTATTCGCCAGCAACCGGCGCGTGGTCGGCCAAGGGCCCGTCTGAAAGGGAGAAGGCCTACCTGGCGGCCAAGACGGGGGCCTGATCCAACGACAAGACAGGGGTGTCTCGGCCATTCCGCAGATATTGCGCTTTCTTATCCGATCTGATCCTTTCAGCCCCCACCATCAGGGAAGGATCGATTAGAAAAGATAAGAAAGTCGAGAATTTGAGCAATGTGCAGAACACCCCTGTCGTATTGTCTTTTCAGACATTGTCTTGACCGAAGGTGGCCGAGGTTGGCCCGGTAGACGGGTGGGCGATTGGGTATGAAGGTGACGCGACGTGCTCGCCGCCCGATCCGAAAACGCGCCCGCGCGTACGTAAGGGGACACTTGCCAGATTTGGTCTTTGCCGTGCATTTGTAGCTGATGCGCATGACAACCTTTGCCGCCCTTCTGCTTGGCCTCCTTCTTGGAATTTGCGGCACGATGGCACTGCACATTGACCGGCCAGGTCCCGATGCTGGTGATTGGCTTGCGTTTGCAGGTGCATTGGTCGGCGTTGCTTTTACGATTGCCGGAACCCTTTGGCTCGAAAGCTATCGCGCTTCCAAAGGAGAACGGGAAGATCAGCAACTGGTCTTGAAGGTCCTCAATGAGGTGCGGTCAGCATTGCGTGAGGTCAATCAACCGCGAGGGGATCAGCCTGTTGCCGAGGCGCAGGCTGCTTGGCTTGCACGCGAGAAGAACCTGAGTAAGGCGTTCAACAAGTTCATCTACGCGCGGCATTATGTACCCAAGCGAAACATCGAAGCTTGGCGCGCGATCGAGGAACTGAACGAAGCGATGACGCCGGAAAGGCAAGAAGTTGAAAAGGAACTTCGGCACCTTGAGCAAGATGGCCATCACGAAGGTGTCCTCAACGTAAATGTCAGCAAAATGGGCCAAGTTCATGATCGGTTGATCGGCACACTGGATGCTGCTTGCCAGATCATAGAGCAGCACAGGCCTTAGATCGGATCATCTTCTGCCCCTCTGATTTTTTGTCTGTGGTGATGGCCTCCCAAGTGCTTGGGAACGTTGCCCCTGTTGCGCCCCGGCCATGCCAAGCACCGTACTGGAAACCGACCGTGATGCCCGCAGCGCTGGTTTTGCCCGCATGGTCACCCGATGCACATCCACCCGCATGGCAGGATCACCGAGAAAAAGAGCAAAGCGGCTGGGCATCGATCCGCTTGATGAACCAGGCTACGGCAAGAGCGTGGCGCCGAGGCGCCCCGCCCTGCGCATGGAGCCGCACAACAAGGCCGTGCTGTCGAATGAGAACCGGGAGCACGTGATGGCTGCCCTGCTCGACGGATACCCCAAGGCCGCCATCGCCCACGCCCTGGGCGTCAGTGCCAAGACGCTCGACCGGCTCATCCGGGACGACCCCGAGCTTGAGGCCCAGGTCGAGGCGCAGCGGTCCTTCGAGGAGGCCGAGCTGCGCGACATCCTGATGGAACTCGCCCGCAAGGGCGACACGGTCGCCGCCATCTTCCTGGCGAAGGCCCGCCACGGCTGGCGCGACCGCGACGATGCCAAGCTCAAGGTCGAGGCCCAGGGCGGCGGCGTTCTCGTCGTCCCTGCCGCGGTGCCCCTCGATCAGTGGGAGGCCGCCGCTGCACGGCAGCAGGCGCCCTTTCGGGAGGTTCCCGTCGTCGAGCCCGAAGTCCGTGATATGCGATCCCGCACGGACCTGGGCGACGGCATGCTGATGCAGCGGCTGCTGCCTGCCGACAAGGCGAACTGACCACGCCCATCATGCAAATGTTGATCGATTTTTTTCTTGACGTCGTCTCCAAGCTTTTCGGCACGCGGCATTCCGTCTCGTGCGATTCGCGTGGAGATTGCCATGACAAAGATCATATCGAGCCAGCCGCGTGTCCTACAGGTGCGTGGGCATGATCTGGACCTTGCCCGCCGCCGTAATCCTAAGTGTGACGCGGAGGTCATAGAAGCAGCTGCGACCGCCTTCGCGGCAATCCGCAACCTGCACATGCTGTGCGGTCCTGGCACCGCAGCGGCCAGTGCTGTCGCATCGATGCTACCAGTCCAGATGCGCCGGAAGCTCGGTCGCGAGTTGCTGAAGGCCGCCTGACCGAAGATCGCTGGGCCGGAAGGACGAAAACCCTTCCGACCCAGCAATTTGGCTTCACCAATCCACAGGCAAGCACCGCACCGGGCACCGATCCAGCCAATCGGTATCGTCAGCAACAGCTATGTTGGTCCGGATCGTGGTGGTCTTGACGCATCTCTGCGTCGTGTCTTGCATCGGGGCCCGTGCGCCTCGGCCGAGCCTGCGATGGCGGGCGAATATCCGGGCTGCGCCTGGGCATGGTCGAAGCCGGAAGCCTCGGTGCGGGATGCCCCGAACCTTCAGGAGAAGATCATGCCCGCACCCCGCGCCCAATTCGGATCGCAGTGGCTTAGTCCCACCGACATCCGAACGGCCATAACCCGCATCGCCGCTAATCGCGCCAGGCATTCTGGCATCCTGCTGCGCATCAACGAGCAGGTCGACCGCCGAAGGGACGAGGTCGAGCGATCACTGCGCGGCTTTGACGGCAAGGATCGCACATCCGTCGTGAACAAGGCCGTGAACGGGCACCGCGCCGAACTGATCCGCGAAACTGACGAGCCGCGCAAGCTGCTGACGCGGGAGCTTGAGCAGCAGCGCCGGTTGATCCAGTCGGCATCGACCCACTACCGCTCACCCGTTCAGATGCTGATGCGAGACACGCTCGGCTCAGAGCGCCGAAGCCGGATCATGCAGCAGATCACCTCGTCTGGTCCCGCCGAACTCGCCAGCCTTGCCGAATACGCCGCCGCGCAGAAGGATAAGGACCTTGCGGCGGCGCTTTGCTCCCGCATCGCTGACCTGCCGCGTGCCGAGCGCCCTTTCAGCGCGGGCGACCTGGCCGACGTCATGTTTGGCGAATTGCACCGTGAACTCAGCCAGGCGCTGATCGAGGCCGAGCGGCGCGTCCTGGAAGCCCTGGAAGAGGAACAGGTCGCCACCACCGGCAGGGGCAATGCGCAGCGGGCCCTTGAGATCGCCATGCTGAAGAAGCGCGAGGGCGAGATCGGCGCCTACCAGGCCGACGACGAAACTGAGAACGACGAGGAGGCAAGCGAATGAGCGACCGTCACCCATTGGCTTCAGAAAGCGATCCGGACGCCCTGAGGGGAACCGTACATGCCGTCCACAATCTGCGTTTTCGGCAGGCGCTCACCCTTGATCGGGCATGGTCGATCCTGCTTCAGTGCGAGGACTCGCCCGACATCATGCCCGACGATGCCCGCGAATCGACACGGGAGGTGCTGCGGGAGTTCGGATACCGCGAATACGAAGTGAAGCCCGTCGACGGCGGCGACGCCGCAAACGTCTGGATCAGGTCCGACTGGCCGACCGAGCGCATCGATCTGGTCCCGCTCTACTGAGGGTCCAACGCCATACAGCCATCCCCAATTTGAACGGAGTTATCAGGCCATGGCCATCTTTGCATTCTACCCCGCAGCCCCGAACCTCCGTCGCCCTGACGGTATCGGCTTCGTCCTTGCAGAAGGTGCCGATGAAGAAGCCGCCCGCGCAGTCGCGCAGGCACTCGTGGGCGGCACGTCGATTGATGCTTTCACGGCCGTCATGATCGGATCGGGCATAGCGCCCGTCGCCGTTCAGGGCGTGCCGGTCGGAGCCCTGTCGCAGGCGACCTGGCCGAACGTGACGCGCGGGGGCGGTTTCCTCGGCGCCTGACAAGGTGTGAACCTCGCGCCTGTGCTAAGGGCGCGAGGTTCACCCTCTGATGTGTGATCGGTGGTGGCAACTCGGCAATGCCCCTCGATGCCAATGGCTTGTTCGCCGCCGCGCCATCTCGAACACCGTGTCGGACACCAAACTATGGGATCAGCGCATCAACCTCGGCCTGGAGGCTCTCCAGGGTCACGGCGAGTTGCGATGCCTTCGGAAGCCGTATCTCGTTCAGCAGCCGCGAAGCGACGCGCTCGTCGATTTCATCGACGACCTGCGATCTGCACCTTATGCCCGAAACGTAGATGACCTGGACGATGCAGATTGTGCCGGTAAAGCGATCACCGCTGGGCGTCGGTCCATCCAGTGCGTGTCCGAGTGCAGCCAATCGAGCCCTGTCGAGCCCGTAGAATTCTTCGACGAGCGGCTGGCGCGCTATGCCGTTCTCGCCGGACTCTCGCATCCGATGGACCTCGTAACGGACCGTGGTGTCCCGATCCTTCTTGAGGCCCGTTGCGACGACGGTGAGTGGGTTCATCAGAAATCAGCCTCTTCATCCAAACTGCGGTCGAAATACAAAGGCGGCTGGCAACGGACTTTAGAACCTGCATAGTGAAATGCAGGAGGCCAAAGATGGGTAATGGGTTCAAAGCGGGTGACTGCCGTTTTCATGGTAGGCATCGGAACAGACTGCTGATTGTAGAGGAATGCGCGGACTGCGGGCATCGCAGCCGCAAGTGGCGCACATCGGGCTGCGCGCTATGGATTGTACCTATGGCACTTTGCGCTAACGCGCTTCTACTTGCCGTCTTGGTTTTCGGCTGATTGGGCGACAGTCAGCGCATCGCAAAGTTCATCCAGCATCGGCAGGGTCGGCGCAGCAATGTCCGCGCCGACAAATCCCTGCCCCTGGATGCGGTCGCGACGATGCTCCATGAACAGCGCGACCCAAAGCTCCAGCGCCGTGCCGATCCACTCGCCGTGCCGCTCGGCGTCGGCGCGCATCCGGTCGGCGAAGGCAAAGGGATCCCCCAAGCCGGCTTCACGCGCCAATTCGAACCCGTCGATGGCATATGCAACCCGCTCGGACCCTTCCCAGGTCAGCCCCCGCAGGGCGTCCCGGTCAATCCCGCCGCCGCGTGACGCCAGGTGGGCATTGAGCAGCGCCGCATGGTTCTTCTCTCCCGATCCGAACATGGCCATGGCAAGATCGCCTATCGCATCGAAGCGGGCGAACGATCCCCTCGGCAGTCGCCGCAGCCCGGCCCGCACCTTCTTGGTCCCCTCGCTATCGCCGCGCGTGTGTCGCACCGCCCTGTCGCCCAGTGGCGGGAGCGGCGAGCCAGGCTCACCGCCGAACCACAGGAACGGCCCTAGCCGCAGGGTCTCCCCGTCCACGAACACCCACACCACGCAACCGCCAGGCTTGTCAGCAAGCGCAAGCTGGACATCGACATGAGCGCGGCTGCCAGTGGTCACCGTGGCCTTGAGCTGGACATGGCGTAAAACCCGGTTGGCCTCGATCACTACATCGTAGCCAAAAGCATCGAACTCGGAGCGCAGAACCTCGAACGGCATCGCCAGGTCGAGCAGAAGGCTGCGTGAAAGCTCCGCGAGGAACGCGTGCTCGATCACCTTCTCGCGCAGCACCGAGTGCTCAGGGGCCCACAGGTCGAACATTCGGCAACACTGCGCAGGTAGCGGTAGCAGTCAATCAAAAATGAGATTCATCATCCGTGGTTTCATCGGCGACATTAATCTTCATGCTGATAAATGGACGTTCGGCAGAAATTGGCTGAGAACATGAAGCGCTTGCGCAAGGAGCGCGGGTGGTCGCAAGAGGCACTGGCCGATGAATCTGGTCTCGATCGTACCTATATCAGCGGAATTGAGCGGAAGATAAAGAACCCGACAATTACGGTAGTGCGGCGTGTCGCGGATGCGCTCGGTTGCGATATGGGGGCCTTGTTGGATTGACACCCGAAGGTGCTTAAGATGATCCTGTTGATTATCTTCACTTGTATCGAAAGGGGCTGTCTTGACCGCAAAGCCGCGCAATATCGAAGCCTTGAGCGGTCAAATGACGGGGACTTCGTCTCATTCATTTGATGTCCATTTGACGCACGGAATCAGAGGGATGATTGTCGCAGGCGAAACTGCAAAGAATCCTCAGGAATGGGGTTACGCCATTCACCCGATCATCACGGAGACCGGCATAAATGCCATTGGCCCGTACAAGTTGCGCGAAGTTCATGCCTTCGCCTCGAAGCAAGGTATAGCCGTTCTAGGGATTGATGATGTTGACGGTCCAGGCAGCAGCCTGCGAACGCGCATGTGGCATCCGATAATCAGAGTGAATGGAGTTCAGACGGCCGCCGATCTTTGGTCCAATATATCGACAAATCATGATGATGATGCCGATCCGATAGATGTCTCTATTGCGCGATATATTTCGTTCAGCTTGAGAGCGGCTGGGATAAGAATTCGCGATGGATCGGACCAATATCACAAACAGCTACGTGCAGCGGTCAAGGACAAATCGAAGGATGGTGCGCGGTTTTCCAACATATCGATGATGGACCTTGCACTTTCTATCCATTCGGCTCTTTCCGAGCTGAGCAGTGCTCGGGATTATCTTTCGACATGGTTTGCACGGCGGCTCGGAGCTCCAGCAAGGGTCAATTCTCTTGCGCGGCTTATTGACTGGATGCCAAAAAGTTCCGGTCGAGAGCATTTGCTCGGTGGTTTGAAAGAGCTACTTCAGGCAGCGACGCAAGGCACAGATGACGATTGGGCCTGGCAGCTCACGGAGCTTCGAAATCTCCATACACATCGTAAACCGGTGGGGCTTGTCAGCAGCGCGCACTGGATGACGTATGCCCTGAAGCCTCTAGGCGATCATGCGAAACTGCCAACCGTCACGCTCGGTGTAGCTGACGACTTGCCGCAACTGGCTGGTCAAGACCACCTCGCCATTGTGAACTCACTCTTTGTCAAATTGGAACAATGCGCGAGCCTGGCTGCCCGAAGTTGCGGGATCAGTTGTGCGATGGGGACGATCACTGTCCCGCCTGCGTCAGAACCAGACGCAACGATGGGATGAGTCGCCAAGAGGGCGTGGATAAAAACAGAACAAAAATGGAACTTTTCTCTTCCCTGGCTGACACCGAGCGGGTAGCTAGGACAAATAGTGACGCCATGTCATGATTTGACCCAGAGGAAATATGTCTGCAAACGAATTAGCGCAGCTGCGCATCCAAGCTGGGCTCTCCGTGGATGAGCTTGCAGCTATGCTGGGTTATAGCGTGCGCCAAGTCTACCGTTGGGAAGCTGGTGACGGACAGCCGCGCGAGGCCGCGGTATCACTGCTCCGTTCGATGGCTGCCGCTGGTAGGACCGCTCCTCAAGCAGTGCGCTTCAACTTCATTGACCTATTCGCGGGAATCGGCGGTCTGCGAAAGGCTTTCGACAGCATTGGCGGCCACTGCGTCTTCACTTCGGAATACAACAAGTTTGCCCAGCAGACATACGCGGCAAACTTCCGAGACAATCACCCGATCTTCGGCGACATAACAACCTTGGCCGATGCAAGTGATGTTCCAGACCACGATGTGCTTGTGGCAGGATTTCCCTGTCAGCCGTTCTCGATCGCAGGCGTGTCCAAGAAGAACTCGCTCGGCCGGAATCATGGCTTCGCCTGCGAGGCCCAAGGGACGCTTTTCTTCGACGTAGCCAGAATACTGGAAAAGAAGCGACCGGCAGCCTTCCTTCTGGAGAATGTGAAGAATCTCACCAGTCACGACAAGGGGCGCACGTTCGACGTCATAATGCGGACGCTGCGGGAGGAACTGGGGTACAACGTCTGGCATCGCGTGATCGACGCGCAGCATTTCGTTCCGCAGCACCGCGAGCGGATCGTGATCGTCGGATTTAGGGATGATGTGCCGTTCAGCTGGGACGGCCTCAACTTGCCGCCGAAGGGATCAAAGAGGATGCGGGCCATCCTTCATCCACAGGACGGGTCTGAGGCGACAGAGCCACCCTATACCTTAGGGCCCAGCGGGCAGGTCAATGGCAAGTACACGCTCACCGATAAACTCTGGCAGTACCTCAAGGACTACGCTGAAGGGCACAAGGCCAAGGGCAATGGGTTCGGGTTCGGCTTGGTTGGTCCAGATGACGTCGCGCGGACGTTGTCGGCCCGTTATTACAAGGACGGCTCCGAAATTTTGGTCAGTCAGGGCAAGCGGGTGAACCCCCGGCGCCTCACACCGCGGGAGTGCGCCCGCCTGATGGGCTACCCCGAAGACTTCCGCATCCCTGTGTCCGACACCCAGGCGTACAAGCAGTTCGGCAACTCGGTGGCCGTCCCCGTCTTCCAAGAGGTCGCACGCCTAATGCAACCGCACATCCAGACGGTACTGGAAAGGCCGCGCCAGCTTGAAGTGGCCTAGTGCCCGACGTCCATGACCAGGCGACCCGCAGTCGCAACATGGCGGCGATCCGCGGGGCTCATACCAAGCCCGAGCTGTTTGTGCGCCATGCCCTGCACGCGCAGGGCCTGCGGTTCAGGCTACACGTCGGCGGGCTACCGGGCCGCCCGGACATCGTCCTGCCACGCCACCGCGCAGTCGTGTTCGTCCATGGGTGCTTCTTCCACGGGCACGACTGCCATCTGTTCAAGTGGCCGAAGTCTAACGAGGAGTTCTGGCGCGAGAAGATCAGCCGAAACGTTGAGCGCGACCGTCTGGCCGTCCAGCAGCTACAGGCCGGTGGATGGCGCGTGGCAACGGTCTGGGAGTGTGCCTTGAAGGGTAAAGCAAAGCTCGATGGACAGGCCGCGATGCAGTCCTTAGCACAGTGGGTCCGCGAAGGCGGCGATACCATTGTAATTAGGGGCGGCGGAGATTGGTCACATCACTCGAACAACTCGCAGGCCTGATGCGCGAATACGGGGCGTCTCGCCTCTATGCCAAGGAATTAGCTGCCAACGACAATTCCAAGAACCAAGTATACCTTGGCGGCGGCTTCGGCGCGCTCAACATCATCCCGCACGGCGATATCTACGTGGACCGCGAGCAGCGGGCGGGCAGCAAGCAGGACCGTCCGAAGGCGTCTGTCGAATTCTACTGGATTGATGAGGGTGGCCGACATCTGGCTCCCGGTGCGAACCTGATCCTCTACCCTGACTATCCCGAGGTCCGTATGTCGGGCTTCCTGCGTGGCTGTCGCCCGGCGCCGAGCGACCTCATGAACCAGCGGCTGGACGGACGCATCATGTTCTTCGGCGTCACGCCCGACGGTAAGGTACTCGGCTACGTGGTGCCGGACGGCCATCCCTTGGGGAATGAGGTCAAAGCGGGCCTGTGGCAGCGGCTGGGCGTTTTCCTGGAGCTCTCAGCGCTGCTGGGTCGCGATCCGAAGTCCGCTTTGCTCGCCGAACTGAGGCGGGTTCACGAGATGGGCTGGATCGCTGGGCAGAGGCTTCGTGGGGGCTCCAAAGTCTCATACTCGGCTCCGAACGCGGGAGGCTACACGCTCGAGGCAGAACTGGGCATCAGCCCGAACGGCAACGCTGAGCCGGACTTCATGGGATGGGAGGTCAAGCAGTACGGCGTGACGAACTTCCAGAGGTTCACCCCCAAGTCGCCGGTGACGTTGATGACGCCCGAGCCAACCGCGGGCGTCTACCGTACCGAGGGTGTCGAGGCCTTTGTACGCCGTTTCGGTTACCCCGATACACGTGGCCGACAGGGACGCTTGAACTTCGGGGGCATCTACCGATACGGCGGGGCGCCCCACGCGCGGACGAGGTGCTCGGTCTTCGTCGAAGGATTCGATCCGGCGACTGGCAAGATTGCCGACATCGATGGTGGCATCTATCTGCGCCATGCTGCGGGGGACGATGCCGCTGTCTGGACGTTACGCGGCATGATGGAGCACTGGAACCGCAAGCATGCGCAAGCGGTCTACGTCCCGTCGATTTGCGAGAACCCGCCCCGCCGGTATCAGTTCGGGCACCCCGTCCTGCTTTGCGAGCAGACCGATTTCATTCTATTCCTCAAGGCGTTCGTTGCGGGTAAGGTCTACTACGATCCGGGCATCAAGCTCGTCGAGGAGACCGGGGCCGAGGAGATCAAGCGCAGAAGCCAATTCCGCATCAAGCATGCTCATCTCACCGACCTATACCACTCGCACCAGGTCGTGGACGTGAGGACGGCGTGAGCAACACGGTACCTATTCGGTACTCGCGCCGCCGCACATGCGCTGTGGACCACTCTTTTTGGCTGTAAGTGAATGATTTATAAGGAAGAAAAATGGTGGACGCACTAGGGCTCGAACCTAGGACCCGCTGATTAAGAGTCAGCTGCTCTACCAACTGAGCTATGCGTCCACATCGGGAAAGGGTGGCTGCCGGTTGGCTTTGCCCTGCCGAGGCGCGGCTGTTAGCAAGGCGTTCCCGGTAATGCAAACAGGAAATTGCTTTTGGCGTGATTTTTTTTCGATTGAAACGTGAGTGCATAACGAAAGGGGGCGAAACTCTCGGGGGACAATCGCAATCAATGGAAGCTGAAAGGGATGGCGAAATCGAGTTGGGTGTCGTCGAGCGAAGGAGGCGGCGGTGGAAAGGGCGCTGCGCGTGACAGGGTGCGGAGCGCCAGTCGGTCGAGCATCGCATTGCCGCTGGACCGTGCGAGATGGAGCGAGAGCAATTGGCCGTTCCGGTCGATCCGGAATGAAATGAGGCTGCTGCCCTCCAGCCGGATGCCGGCCGGGCGCGAACGGGCGATATGGGCCCAGAGCTTTTGCCGATAAGCTTTCGCCTCCGCGTCCATATTGGCGGCCGTGGCTTCGGGCTTTGGGGGCGTTGGGCGCGGTGTGGCGGACGGTGGGGGAAGCGAGGCGGGCCGGGGGCGGTCGGCGATGAGAACAGGGAGGGAGGGTGCCGGAGAGAGCGGCGATATATTGCCGGTCGGAGGGGGCGTTCCGCCCGCTTTTGGAGGGGAGGGGCGTGATGGCCCGTCCGGTTGCGTGGGAGAGGCTGGTTCGGCTGGAGGATGCTGCGGTATCGCCCGCTGAGGCTCTTCAGGAACAGGCCGCTCAGGCACGAATATTGTGAGGGCGTTTGGCGAAGCTTGCCGGGCGGTTCTGTCTTCCCGGATCGAAGGCGCGGTCAGCAGCGCTGCCGCCGCCAGCGCATGCAGGGCGATGGCGGCGAAGGCCGGGAGCAACCGGCCATGATTGCCCGCTGACGCAAAGGCCCATCGCTCAGGCCGCGCCGACGGAAACATTTCATGGTCGATCGCTTTCATCCCGTCAGAAGCGGGCGCTCAGCCCGATATTGAACGAACGGCCGCGGCCCGGCACTGGGCGCAGCGTTCCGGTCGCATAATAATCGCCCAGCGACATGCCGCCCAGTGGCAGATCATAGCCGGTATCGAACAGATTTTCGATATCGAGGCTGATGCGGAACGCGCTCCAGTTATAAGCGGCATGCAGGTTCAGCAGCGCATAATCATCGGTTTTCGGCTCGTTTCGGGTGATGTCCACGCGGTTCTTCTCCGCCACCCATTGGATATCGGCGCCGGCCTCGACGCCGTTCTGGAGATGGGCGATGCCCAGCCGCGCGTTGAGCGGCATCTGGTGATAGAGCGAGCCGTCATCGCTGAGGTTGCGTCCGCGCACATAGCTGAGCGACCCGGTGAGGCGGGTGCTGTCCTTGTCGCTGCCGCGCCGCAGCGGCACCGCGCCCGACAGGTCTATGCCGTAAAATTCCGCGTCCACATTGTCGAAGCGAAGCTGGACAAAGCCGTTGCCCAGCGATTGCAGCGGTGTCGGACTGACATCGATATAGTCGTTCACATGGGTGTAATAGGGCGCCAGCCGCAGGAACCAGCCGTCCGCGCCGCCGCCATGCAATTCAATCGCCGCGCTGACCGTGTCGGCGCGTTCGGGCTTCAGGTCGAGATTGCCGACATAGCCGTTGCCGTCGCCGAACCAGCCGATCATCCGGCTGGCCATGGACCCCGTGCCCCATGTGTAGCGTTCATAGATATTGGGCGAGCGCGCCTTATGGGCATAGCCGAGTTCCAGCGACACCAGGTCGCTCGGCGCATAGCTGGCGAGCAGCGAGGCGCTCCAATCATTGTCGGTGCGCTTATGGCTGGCGGCGTTGAAGGCGGTTGCCGCCATCGCATCGGCCATGCTCATCATGCTGGTGGTGGAATAGGGGGCGACATTGCCCGTATCCATTACCACGCGGTCATAGCGCACGCCTGCGGTGGTGGAGAGGCGGTCGGTCCAGCGGGCCTCCCATTCGGCGAAACCAGCCACCCGGTCGCGCGTGGCGCCGTTGACGTTGATGAAGGTGTCCGGCCCCATCATCATGCTGCCCGCGACCGGCGGCCAGTAATCGTTCAGCCATTGATGATGATAGTCGCCGCCCACACGTACCGTGTCGCGGGCCGAGAGCGGCAGATCGACCTTGAGCGAACCGCCATAGCTGTGGACTTCGGTGTTCATCGGCATGGAACGGCCGGTGTTGCCGCCCTTGTCTTCAAGGAAGTTCATCCGGTGATCGGTGTCGCGATAATGGGCGCGCATATCGACCGTGCCCCAGTCGAACGCGCCCTGATAATGGCCGTTCAGATACCAGCTCTTGTTGGAGGTCATGTCCATATACTGGTTGGGAAAGCCCTCATAGGGCGAGAAATGATAGCCGCCCTTCAGCTCGAACAGGCCCGCATCGCCCTGATAGGCAAGGGCGAGGGCATGGTCGGTTTTCTTATATTCGGTAGAGCGGACAAGGCCGCGATTGTCGCCGCCCTTATATTGGTCCGACTGGGTGAAAGAGCCGGTATAGGTGGCGGAAAGATGCTCGCTCGCGGCCGTCAGTGTGACCGCGCCGCCGAAGCCGTCGCCATTGCTGCGATAGAAGGCGGAGGCTTCGCCGGTCAGCAACATGGTGGAGCCGGTCGCGAAGCGGGGGGCGGGGCCGTCGATCGCGATTGTGCCGCCGATGGAATCGCCGCCCATGCTGACCGGGGCGACGCCGGTGATGACCCTGATCGACTGGATCGTCTGCGGGTCGGTATAGGAAAGCGGGCTGTTCATGTCATTGGGGCAGGCGGCATCGATCGGCGCGCCGTCGACCAGAATGGACAGGCGCTGTTCGGACAGGCCCCGGATGGCGGGCATGGAGGAGAAGCCGCCGCCGCCGTTGATGCTGACGCCCGGCAGGCGGGAGAGCAGCCCGGCGGTGTCGCTCGACTGGTTCTGACGATGGCGCAGCTCCTCGCGCGACAGGGTGGAGGAAGAGAGGGCGGCGGGCGACGTGGTGGAATCGATGTCCACCGGGGGCAGCAGGGTGGTGTCGTCCTGAGCCTGCACGGAAACCGGCAGAAGGCAGGCGGAAGCGAGCAGCGCGAGACGCGCCATGGTGATGCTATGGGTCATGATGGTCCTTGGGATATTTCTGAAACAGGGGGCCGGCTTTCCGTCTGGGAGCCGGCCGAAGCGATCGCGCGGGGGGCGGCGGCGCGCCATGGCACGCGCGGGCCTGTCAGGGGCGATCAGCCTGTCAGAAAGAGGCGGGCGGTCCGCGCAGCGGGGGGCGCAGATAGAGCGACCGTTCCGGCAGAAGGAGCGTGACCGGAGCAAAACCGCGGGCAATGATGAAGATCAGCGCCTGTTCGAGCAGCGGCGCATCCGCCCCGCCCAATGCGCCCATCGCAAGAGAGGTGAAGGCGCAATGCTGATCGGGGCGGGTGTTTCCGTTCGGATCGGCAGGGTCGGGTCGGTTGTCGAGCGCGATCGCGACTTGCGCGGTGCGATGTTCGCTGCCGTCATAGCAGAGTTGAACGGTTAGCAGCTTCTGACCCGAACCGAGCATATACCCCTGCGGCACCACCGCCTTCACGCACAGCGTTACGGCCAGCAGCAGCAAGGCCAGCGCGCGATGATCGCGAATCAGGGTGCTCAAGGTCCTCATCCTGACCGAGCCTCTATAGGGCCGTCATGCTCTTGTCATCAGCGCTGCTTTCATCAGGGCCGGGGGCGGACTGTTGGGGTGAAGCGGCTTTCGCTCTTGGTCGATGAAGCCGGGCACGATAGGAGGGGGTAATGGATGTGACGAGGATCATCACCGAACTGGACCTCTCGCCGCACCCGGAAGGGGGATGGTATCGAGAGACCTGGCGGGCGGGAAGCGAGGAGGATCGGCGCGCGGGCGCGACCGCGATCTGGTTCCTGCTGGAGGCGGGGCAGCGGTCCCACTGGCACAAGGTCGATGCGACGGAGATCTGGCTGTGGCATGCGGGCGCGCCCTTGCGGCTGATGACCGCGCCGCGCGATGCGGGGCCGGTCGGGGAAGTGCGGCTGGGCGGAAATGTGCTGAGCGGAGAAGTGCCGCAGCATGTGATTGCGCCGCATCATTGGCAGGCGGCCGAGGCGGAGCAGGGCTGGGCGCTGGTCAGTTGCATTGTCTCCCCCGCCTTCGAATTTGCCGGTTTCGAGCTGGCGCCCGCAGGATGGAGGCCGGGCGGCTGATGGTGCCGCTTCCTTCCCATTTCAGGGCATTTATTTTTTCATATGATGAGGTGTCATGTTAGTTCAGCTTATCGTGGCGGCGATCATGGTGATGACGACCGTCGTGATTCACGGGATCGGGCTGGCCATGCTGGGCCGGTTGCTGCGGCGCGAAAGCCATCATGAACACATGATGCACCTGCCCCGTATTTCCCTGCGCGGCTTGTTCGTCACCCTGTTGGCGGTGATCGGCATGTTTGGCCTGCACGGGCTGGAGATCTGGCTATACGCGCTGTTCTACCTGATCGGCGGGGCGATCCCGTCGCTGGAAACGGCGGTGTATTTCTCGACGATCAGCTATGCCGCGATCGGCTTTTCCGACCATTATATCGTCGAAAGCTGGCGCCTGATCGCCGGGATAGAAGGAATTAACGGCGCGGTACTGCTCGGCTGGTCGACCGCCTTTTTCGTGACGATGGTGGTCCGGCTGGAGCGGTGAAGGCGAAGGGAGCAAGGTTTTTTGCTCCCTTGATCCTGTCTGCGGTTACCGGTGGTTGTGCGCTTTCCGTTCCTCGCGGAAGGCGGTGTAGCTGTCGAGCACGCGGCGCATTTCGGCGATCGCCTTTTTGCGCTTTTCTTCATTTTCGATCCGGTTCAGGCGGCGCTTGAGGCTGGTGGCGAAATCGGCATAGTCATTTTGCCAGTCGGTGCCGGTCATCTGGGCGATGTCGGCGCGACCGGTGTTGAGGCGGCGGGCGGCGGTTCCGGGGGCGAGCGTATAGCTCTCTCCGATTTGCGGCATCTCTATGCTGAGCGAAGGGTCCTGCGCCTGCGCGCCATCGGCCAGCGCCTGCCGGGATTCCGATTCGCCATGGCTCAGGATCAGGCTGCCCCGGATCGGCTTGCGCGCGGCGATCCATTCGAGCAGTTCGTCGCGATCGGCATGGGCGGAATAGCTGTCGATCCGCCGTATCTGCGCGCGCACGGTGATGTCCTCGCCGGAAATGCGCACCCGCTCCGCACCTTCGAGGATTACGCGGCCGAGCGATCCCTGCGCCTGAAACCCGACGAACAGCACGGTCGATTCCCGGCGGAACAGATTATGTTTGAGGTGATGGCGTATCCGCCCGGCCTCGCACATGCCCGACGCCGCCATGATGATCGCGCCCGACATGCTGTTGAGGCGGATCGAATGAGCGACATCCTCGACATAGTGAATCGAGGGGTGATGAAAAATGTCGGTGCCGTTTATGTCCTCCAGAGTATCGGCGTGACGCGCGAATACTTCGGTGGTCCGGCTGGCGAGCGGGGAATCGACGAAGACCGGCACATTCGGGATGCGTCCGGCATCGGCCAGCATTGCGATGTCGAGCAGCAGTTCCTGCGTCCGTTCAAGCGCGAAGACCGGGATGATGAGGTTGCCGCCCCGGCCGATCGCTTCCTTGATTTCCTGTTCCAGCCGGTCGCGGCGCTGGGCGATGGTCATATGTTTGCGCGACCGGTTGCCATAGGTAGATTCGCAGATGACGTGATCGCTGCCGGTCGGGCCGTCCGGGTCGGGCTGAAACGCCTTATTGTCCGGCCCGAGATCGCCGGAACAGAAAATGCGCGTGCCGTTCGCTTCCAGCTCGATCGAGGCCGAGCCCAATATATGCCCGGCATTCCACAGGCGCGCGCGAAAGCCGGGCGCGGGTTCGAACCACTCGGCCATGGGTACGGGGCGGGCCTGCTCTCCGGCGCGCAGTGCGTCCTGTTCCGTATAAAGCGGTTCGAAGCGCTCTTCCCCGGCGCGGTCACGCCGTCGGTTGTGCCGTTCCGTTTCCATTTCCTGTATCCGCCCGGAATCGGCGAGCATCACCGGCAACAGGTCGGCGGTGGCGTCGGTGCACCAGATCGGTCCGTCAAAGCCCTGCGCCACCAGCTTGGGCAGCAGGCCGCAATGGTCGATATGGGCATGGGTGAGCAGCACCGCCTCTATCCGGTCGGGTGCGAAATCGAACGGGCGGTGATTGAGCGTTTCGAGGCTGCGCGACCCCTGAAACAGACCGCAATCGACGAGGATGGAGCGCCCGTTCAGCGTGAATTCCATGCAGGACCCTGTTACGGTTCCCGCAGCGCCGTGGAAGGTGAGCGTCACATCCTTTGCCATTTCAGATCCTTATCTTGTCATTTCACAGGACGCGCTTATTGCTCCCGCCCGGCAGGGTGGCAAGGGGCTGGAGAATGCTTCCCGCCATCCTTGCCGATGGGGAAGCCCCGTTCAGGCGCGGACTGATGCCAGATGAGGCCGCGCTCGAAAAAGCGTTGGCATGGCAATAATTTGTAACAATGACGCCTTTGTCGCGAAACATAGTGTTGCCATCTGGTTACGCGGGTATCGGCAGTGCTTCCCTTGGCGGGCATGACCAATCCCCGGAAAGTCGGCGGTTTGAGTTCGTGGTGCGTCACCCCGGTCCTTTTGCCGGCAGGGGAGGCGGCTCGCGGTTCGGGAAAGCTGCCCGCTTGCCGTTATTTCAAAAACCGTTCAGGCATGGGGCGTGGCGCACAGCCAGATGAACCGCGTGATGTGCTTGAACCCAGCCGGGTGCGTGACTAGCTAATGGCCGATGCTTCTTATCTGTCCAACTTTCCGATGACCGCTCAGACCATATTGCTGGTGGAAGACGATCCGTCGCTTCGTATGCTGACGGTGCGGGCGATGCAGGAACATGGCTATCGTGTGCGGTCGGCCGCGACCGCGCCGGAGATGTGGATCGCGCTGGAAAATGAGCAGGTGGACCTCATCGTGCTCGACATCATGCTGCCGGGAACCAACGGGATCGATTTGTGCCGCCAGATCCGGCGGGAAAGCGATGTGCCGATCATCTTCATCAGCGCGCGTGCGAGCGAAGCCGACCGGGTTTTGGGGCTGGAACTGGGCGCCGACGATTATCTGGCCAAGCCGTTCAGTTCCCGCGAACTGATCGCGCGCATCCGCGCCGTGTTGCGCCGGGGAGGCGCGCTCGATGGCCGCACCGATGACAGCCGCCGGAACGAGGCGCGGTTCGAGGGGTGGGCGGTCAATTTTTCGCGCCGCGAATTACGCTCCCCGACCGGGGCGATCATTGACCTGACGGGCGCGGAGTTTGATCTGCTCGCCACTTTCGTCGGCCAGCCGCAGCGCGTGATCGGGCGGGAGCGGCTGATTGAACTGACGCGTTCGCGCCTTGGGGAAAGCTCCGACCGCAGCATTGACGTGCTGGTCAGCCGCTTGCGGCGCAAACTCGCCGCAGCGGGCGGGGCGCCGCCGATCACGACGGTGCGCGGTGTCGGCTATATGTTCAACGCGGAGGTTTCGCGCGGTTGACACGGACGGCGTCCCTCGGCCTGCTGGGCCGTATCCTGCTGATCCTGATCGCGGCGATGGCGACGGAGTTCGCCGCCAACACCCTGCTGTTCGAGCGGGCGAGCCAGTTTGCGCTGCGTGGCGATGATGTGAACCGCATGGCCGAGCATCTGGTCGTTGCCCGGCGCCTGATGGACAAGGCCGGGTCGGCCGACAGGCCCGCGCTTGCGACGGAACTGAGCACCGAGCGCTTCACCATTCGCTGGTCGCGTGACGGCAGGACGAAACCGGCCAGCTATGAACTGGACAATCTGAAGACCCAGATATTGGCGATCGAGCCGGGGCTGGCGGGAGCGAAATTGCACCTGCATCTCCAGCCCTTGCCCAAGGGCGGAACGATCGCCGGGACCATGAAATTATCCGACGGGTCCGGCATCGCCTTCCTGACCTATCAGGGTAGGGGCATATGGTCGCTGACGTTCAGCCGGATCATCAACCTGCTCGCCCCGACGCTGGTGCTGGTGGTGCTGGGCGGGTTGCTGATCCGTCATACGTTGAAGCCGCTTGGGGTGCTGATCCGCGAAACCGGGCGGATCGGCACGGACGAGCATGAGCCGGTGCCCGAGGCCGGGCCGCCGGAAATCCGCAACCTGATCCATGCGTTCAACGCGATGCAATCGCGTATCCAGCGGCTGATCAACGGCCGCACGCAGGCGCTGGCCGCAGTCGGTCACGATCTGCGCACGCCGCTGGCACGGTTGCGGCTGCGGCTGGATGGCGCGGCTATTGATGGTCGGACGCGCGAAGCGATGGAGCGGGACATGGAGGAGATGGATGCCCTGCTCCATTCCTTGCAGGTCTATCTCAGTGGTGAGGGGCGGAACCTGCCGCGCGAGCGGATCGACCTGGCGGCGATGGCGATCACCCTGATCGACGATGCACGCGATGCCGGGGCCGATGCGGTTTATTCGGGACCGGAGACGCTGGAAGTCGTGGTGCGACCGGTCGCCATTCGCCGGGCGATTGCCAACCTGATCGACAATGCGCTGCATTATGGCGGGAATGTGCGCCTCCTGCTGCGTTCCGTGGAGGAAAAGGCGGGGATGTCGGTAGAGATTGTCGTCGAAGATGATGGCCCCGGTATCGCCGAGGACCGGATCGAACAGGTGGTGCAGCCCTTCGTCCGGCTGGATGGTGCCCGAGCCCGCAATACGCGGGGAATGGGCCTCGGACTTGCGATTGTCGCCGATGCGGTGCGGATGGAAGAAGGGGCGCTGGTCCTGACCAATCGGGAAGGCGGTGGATTGCGCGTGACCATCACCCTGCCGGTGAACCGTTCCTGAGACGCGCCGGGCGGCGTCATGCCGCGGTGCAGCAATATTTCCTTACACGGGTGTTCTTCGTCAGCAAAAGGCGGTGCGTAAATTCACGGCTGGTTCGACGGGCAATGGTCCGGTCTCGGGGGTGATCTCCGTTGCCGCCCAAAGGCCGATCGGAAGGATCGAACCTGCTCTGTAGGCGCCGATACCGGCGCGCGGTGCCGGGTTCCGCTGTATGGAGAACGACCATGAATGAATTGATCGGCCGTGTTTTCCACTTTGAAAAGAGTGTGTTTCCGGGAAGTGCCGACCTTTACGGCAAGCTTGCCACCCACGGGCAAAGCCCGAAGGCGCTGATGATTTCCTGCGCGGATTCGCGGATCGTGCCTGAACAGATCATGCAGGCTCAGCCCGGTGATCTGTTCGTCTGTCGCAATGCCGGTAACATTGTGCCGCCCTTCGCGACCCAGAATGGCGGCGTTTCTTCCACCGTCGAATATGCGGTGATGGCGCTGGGCGTGCGCGATATCATCGTCTGCGGACATTCCGATTGCGGCGCGATGAAGGCGCTGAGCCAGCCGGGGTCACTCGACGGCATGCCCAATGTCGCGGCCTGGTTGCGGCATAGTTCCGCCGCGACCCATGTCGTCGAAAGCTGCTATTCCGACATGGACGACAAGGAAAAGGTCCGCGCGATCAGCCTTGAAAATGTCGTCGCCCAGATTGCGCATCTGCGTACCCATCCGTCCGTGGCGGCGGCGCTGGCGCGCGGCGACATGGCATTGCACGGCTGGTTCGTCGATATTCATGCCGGGCAGATTCTCGGTCTGGACGGGGTGACTGGTCGCTTCACGCCGTTGCGTGAGGATCAGCCGCTGCCGGTCGCGGTGCCTTCGTCGCGCCGTCTGGCCGCCGATTTCGTGGAGGCGGCGGAGTGATAGACGCGCTCAGGAGCAAATTTTCGGGGCCGATCATGGTGCGGGATTTCACTGCGTCCATCGTCGTGTTTCTGGTGGCGATGCCGCTTTGTATGGGCATCGCGATCGCATCGGGCGTGCCTGCGGAAAAGGGCCTTATTACCGGCATTATCGGCGGTATCATCGTCGGCCTGCTGGCGGGGTCCCCGTTGCAGGTCAGCGGCCCGGCGGCGGGCCTTGCCGTCATCGTGTTCGAATTCGTCCGCGATCATGGGCTGAGCGCGCTCGGTCCGGTGCTGATCCTCGCGGGCGTGCTTCAGTTCGTTGCGGGCGTTTTCAAGCTGGGCGGGTTGTTTCGGTCGATCTCGCCCGCTGTGGTGCACGGGATGCTGGCCGGTATCGGCGCGCTGATCGTCATTGGCCAGTTTCACATATTGTTCGATGACAAGCCGCTTTCCAGCGGTCTTGAAAATCTCGCGGCGATGCCGGGGCAGATATTGGGCCTCAACCCGGGTGATATGCGTGCGACCGAGTTCGCGCTGATGCTGGGCCTTGTCACCATTGCGATGATGCTGGCGTGGGAAAAGTGGCGTCCGGCCAGCCTGAGGCTGGTTCCCGGTGCGTTGCTGGGGGTGATGGCGGCGACGCTGCTGGCCTTCGGCCTGGGGCTGGATGTCGCGCGGATCGATGTGCCTGCATCGATCATGGGCGCGGTCGATGTGCCGACGGCGGAAGCCTTCGGTATTCTCGCCAGCCCGTCGCTGTTGCTGACGGCGCTTGCCATCGCATTCATAGCCAGTGCTGAAACATTGCTGTCCGCGGCGGCGGTCGACCGGATGCACGATGGAGTGCGGACCGATTATAACAAGGAATTGCGGGCGCAGGGCGTCGGCAACCTCTTATGCGGTGCGGCGGGCGCGTTGCCGATGACGGGCGTGATCGTGCGCAGTTCGGCCAATGTGCAGGCCGGTGCGGTGACGCGCATGTCCGCTATATTGCATGGCGTCTGGATATTGGGTTTCGTTGCATTGCTACCCTGGCTGCTCCGCGAAATCCCGATGTCCGCGCTGGGCGGTATCCTCGTGGTGACCGGCTGGAGGCTGGTCAGCGTCACCCATGTGCGCCATCTGTTCCAGCATTATGGTCTGCTTCCCGCCGCGATCTGGGCGGCGACCTTCGTGCTGGTGGTGACGACGGACCTGTTGACCGGTGTGCTGGTCGGCCTTGGCCTGTCGTTGCTGGAGCTGATCCCCCATCGCAGCAGCCTTCGCCTGAAGGTGGATGAGGATCATGGCGATGACCGCAGCCATTTGCGGCTCGAAGGATCGGCGACCTTTGTCAGCCTGACTCGCCTGACCGGTATATTGGAGAGCATTCCGGCCGGGCGCGTGGTACATCTCGACCTGCATAGGGTGCGCGGTATCGATCATACCACGGCGGAGATGGTGCGCGAATGGCTGGCCCGTAGGCGGGCATCCGGTCAGTCGGTCGATCTTGTCGGGCCGGAAGGGATGGTCGGCAGGCTGCACGCCGTCGCGCATTAGGGGGGATCGACATTCAGAAGATGACGAGCCGAAAATGGTGATTTTGCGTGATCCGGAACGGAGCGTACTCAAGGTACGTGAGCACCGGAAGCGCCCGAAAGCGCCATTTGCAGGCCGCTAGGGCTGAATGTCGATCCGCCCTAGGGCATTTTCAAAATGACCGGGAAACGGTCGTTTCGAAAATCGTCGCCACCTGTTCGAAGGGCCGGTTCCGGATACTGTCCGGAGCCGGCCCTGTCCGGTTGCGATCAGGTGGAGGCGTTCCCATGCAATCGGTGCGCCTGTCAGCAATATTTTGTCGCGATCAGGACATTTGCGAGAGAAATCCCCCGAATAAAAGGGAAGCCTTCGTCGGACCGGGTTCGTAGGGCATCACCCTTCGTCGCTCGCGGCCCCGGTCTGAAGGAAGGTGGGATGACCCGGTTCATCCTCTCCCGATAGGGAAGGCAGGGCAGGTGTCGCGCTCGATCTGGTCCGGTCGCGATACCTGCCCTTTTTCTCTGGCCATCAGGGCCGGGGGGCGAGCCGTGCTAAAGCCTCGGCGAAATGATCGGCTGTTTCGGCCCCGGCGAAGGGTGGCTCGGCGCGCTGCAATTCGGTCACGACGGATGGGCGCATGTCGCACAGGATCACCCGTGTCTGCGTTGCCTTCGCCTGCTGGACAAAGGCCCCCAGCGTGTGGATGCCCGAACTGTCGATATAGGGCACGCGATCCAGTCTCAGGATGACGGTCTGAGGCGTCCGGCCGATTCGGCTGAGCGCATCCAGCATCTCGTTGGCGACCCCGAAAAAGAGCGGCCCACGCAGCTGAAATACCTCGACCCCGGGGGGCAGGGCGGCGCGCTGATCGGGATGTTCTGCCATTTCATCGTCGGGGAGAAGTCCTGCCGCCTCGCTCATCCGCGCCATGAACAGCAGTGAGGCGAGCGTGACGCCGACGCCGATCGCGACCGTGAGGTCGACCAGCACCGTCAGGGCGAATGTGAGGAGCAGCAGCACGCGTTCTCCCACATTCATCCGCATCAGCGTTTTGAACCGGTCGACCTCGCTCATGCCCCAGGCGACGATCAGCAGCACCGCCGCCAGCGCCGCCATCGGGATATAGGCGATCAGCGGCCCGGCGATCAGCAGGAAAACCAGCAGAAAGGCGGCATGGAAAATCCCGGCCATCGGGGTCTTGCCGCCCGCGCGGACATTGGTGGCGGTGCGGGCGATGGCGCCGGTCGCGGGGAGGCCGCCGAACAGGGCGGAGGCGAGATTGGCCGCGCCCTGACCGACCAGTTCCTGCCCCGAACGATGGCGATAGCCGGTCATACCGTCGGCGACGGTGGCGGAGAGCAGCGCCTCTATCCCGGCAAGAAAGGCGATGGTGAAGGCCGGGCCGATCACGTCGCTGAGCATCGCCATGGAAAAGCTGGGGAGATGCGGCATAGGCAGACTGGTCGGCATGTCGGGAAAGCGCAGGCCGACCGTATCGACCGGCAGGTGCATCCCGACCGCCGCGACCGATGTGATGGTGAGCGCGATCAGATAGCCGGGCCAACGCGGGGCGAGGCGTTTCAGGATCAGGATGATGGCAAGCGCCGCGGCCCCGAGCCCGAAGGCCGCGAGATTGGTGGTGCCGAGTGCGCCGATATAGGCGGCCCATTTGCCAAAGAATTCCGCTGGAACTTCCCTGGCATGAAGACCGAGGAAGTCGCCGATCTGGCTCGACGCGATAATGACCGCGATACCGGCGGTGAAACCGGTTACGACCGGCATCGGGATATAGCGCATCAGCTTGCCGACCCCGGCATAGCCCGCCACGACCAGAATCAGCCCGGCCAGCATCGTCGCCAGCACGAGACCGGAATAGCCGTGCTGCGCAATGATGCCGGAGATGACGACGACGAAAGCGCCGGTCGGCCCGCCGATCTGTACACGCGAGCCGCCGAGGGCCGAGATCAGGAAACCCGCGACGATCGAGGTGACAAGGCCCTTGTCGGGCGATGCGCCGCTGGCGATACCGAGCGCCATGGCGAGCGGCAGAGCTACGATCGCGACCGTCAGGCCCGCCACTATGTCGTCTTTCAGCCGGGAGGCATCATAGCCTTCGCGCAGTGCGGTGATAAGCTTGGGTGTGAATTGTTCCTTCACTTCACTCTTCCTCCTTTGCGGGGGAGGGGATGCTGGCGCGGTCATAGAGAATCGATCCGGGCGCGCCGGAGGCGGTGCGTCCTTCGACCGTTTCGCGAAAGCGTACGCCCCGGCCGATGCCGGTACTGGGCGCGTTTTCGCCGATAATTTCTATCCCGGCCTGCTCCAGCGCGGTCACGACCTTGACCAGCGTATCGACCACGCCCCGGACCTGCCCGGCGGAAGCCTCCATCCGTTGAATCGTCGGCAGTGAAAGGCCCGCCATATCGGCAAGCTGTTTCTGGTCGATGCCAATCAGCGCCCGCGCCGCGCGCATCTGGTGAGACGTAATCATTCATCACTCCTGATGATGTATAAAACATCAATAATGATATATATAACTTATAATAGATGTTTTGTACATGTTTATTGGCCTTCGTTTCTGTCGGTGTAAAGTCCCTGTGCGTATGGGGGGGGATGGGCCTTGCCTCAGGGTTGGCTGTGCCGATGGCATTTGCGACACTCCGATCTGTTGACATTGGTTATAGCGTCGGGAAGGCCGCAGCCATCATCAGGTGTCGCCAACGCATCAAACAACAGACTGTCGAACATCGGCGCATGCAACAGCGCAAGCTGGCCGCCTAAAACCATCCCCGGACGAGGCTATGCTCTCCGCTAATTTGCGCCGCAATGTGCGCCAAATGTTCTGACGACGGACAATGCCGTGAGGGACCATGCCGCGAGCGCAACAGAGTCTGGACAGATTTTTGAGATGATGACGGAACCTCCCGGTATGAGGTTCGCGCGCTGCATCAACTATTTTGGCAGATCCTCTCGGTGAGGCAACGGGGGCCTGCTCCACCAGCAGCAAATGTGCGTCAGGGCCAATTCTCAGTGCTCCTCAAAAGAGCGGCGCAAAACCGTTACAAGCAGGCGCTTGTTTCCCAGTACGTGAAGGGAGCCTCTGTCGCGGCCCGCGACAGGTTTATGGTGACCGGCTGACAATGTCGCCCGCAAAGAAAGGGGAAGTGCGGCCCCGCGTGGAGCCGACCTTCCCCTTTCGGTATACTGGCTGGTCCGAACCCCGATCAGAATTGGGCACGAACGCCTATGGTCCAGCGGCTCCCTGACTTTTCGTACATGGTCGGGAACGACGGATTCATAGTGTAGCCCCTGGTCGCCTCGCCGGTGATGTTGATGCCCTGCACTTCCAGGCGGACGTTATCGGTCAGCTGGTAGCTGGCTGCGAAGTCGAACTGGCCATAGGCATCGCGGTAGACCGGATACATGTTGTTCTGGATATATTCGACATACTCGCCCTTGCGATTGTAGGATAGGCGGGCGCCGATCGGACCCTTATCATAGTATATAGTGAGGTTGTAGACATTGTCCGCAAGGCCGATCGGCGAGGTCGGAATGCCAAGGTCGGACTGGCCCGTCAGCGAACTGTCGAGGAAAGTGTAGTTGGCGTTGATGCCGAAGCCGTCCAGCGCGGAAGTGATCATGCCGAACGGGATCACCGCCGCGAGTTCGACGCCGCTGACGGTGTAGGATCCTTCGGCATTGACCGGCTGATAGACCTCGAAGTCATACACGCCGTCGATCGTGCCATTGGCGTTATACTTGGTCACGTCGGGGACGATGCCGGTCATCTGGTTCTGGATGACTCCCTTGATCTTCTTCCAGAAATACGAGGCCGAGACGATACCGCCGTTGCCCAGATACTGTTCGGCTCCCACTTCCCATTGATCGGCATAGGTCGGCTTGAGGCCGGGATTGCCGTCGGTGAAGCGGAAATTGTTGAAACTGGCCGTGCGCTTGTAGGCAAGGTCGGTCAGCGCCGGGCGGATCAGCGTCTGCGAGGCAGCGGCGCGGATCAGCAGATTGTCGTTGATCTCCGCGCGCAGGTTGATGGCCGGCAGGAGTTTGCTGTATTTGCCGGTGCTGGAAATCGGCGTGGCGGTGTAGCCGGTGGTGCCGTCCTCATTCTGGATCTGATGGAAGCCTTCGGACGTCACCTTGGTGTTGATGTAGCGCGCGCCTGCATTCACGAAAAGCGGGACCGGTCCGAGGTCGAACTGAAAGTCGACCATCGCGTAACCGGCGAAAGTCTCCTCGCGCACCTTGTAGTAGTTGCTGTCCTGAAACGGCGTAACGAAGCCGTCCGGGCGGAAGAAGCTGCGCGCGTAGTCGTTCGAGATCATCTGCCAGTCGAGATCGCGAACCTGATAGGACTTGCCGCCAACAATGTCGGTGACGTTTTCCAGCGGGCTGTCGGACAGCTTACGGGTGTTGACCCATTCGACGCTGCCACGCGTCGGCCCCTGCAGCTTCTCCTCGCCGTACCAGCGCTCGTTGGTCTTGTTGGTGTAGCGACCGCCGAAACTGATACGCTTCAAGGCATCGAACCCGGGGATCTCGAATTTGCGGGAGACGTCGAGTTGGGCGGCGTACTTATCGTCCTTGATCTTCTCGCGTGTGGTTTCATACGCTTCGAACAGGAACGAATCCGGCGAATTGTACATGTCGATGGTCCCGACCGCATCGCTAGGGATCGTCTCGCCACCGTTCTCGGTGTAGCGCGTGCGCGACGGCGCATATGCGACATGCTTGAGGTTGGCATAGTCGAGCGTCTTCTTGGCGCCCGAATAGCCGCCGAGCAGGTCGATATGCCAGCTGCCAGTATCCCAGTTCATCTCGCCGCCGAACTGACGGTAATCGGTCTTGTTGATGTATTCCTTGCTCAGAAATTCATGCTGGGTGCGGGTATAGGCGGCATCGCGGATCACGACGATGTCATCGGTCGCCAGCGTGGTGGCGTCATAGTCGTAGATGCGGTCCAGCGCCGAGGTGCTGGAAGCTGAATAGCCTGCCGCATCATATGCGTCCTCATGCGTCTTGTATGACCCGAGGAAGGCATCGAAGCTGAGGCTGAACTGCTCGCTGGGCTTGTACTGGAGCGCGCCCGACATGCCGAAGCGGTCTTGGTCGTTGAGGTACAGACGGTCGCCGACCTTGTCGATGAAGACAACGCGGTTGACTTCGTTCTTGTCGGTCAGGTCATCGAAAGTGATACCCGCGTCACGCTCCAGCACGTTTAGCGTCTGCGCGGTCTGGGCATTGCCCTTGTCGGTCCAGCGCGAAATCGGACGGAAGTTGATTCCCGAGTTGGAATCGGTGCGATTGGTGCGCTGCTGCTTGGCCACCGAGATCAGCACGCCGAAATCGCCGAAGGTATCACTGGCGAGGAACGAGACGTTGGGATCGACCTTCTGCGAGATCGAGTTGTAGGCGCCTTTAGCCGAACCGACGAGGCGCAAGCCCGGTTGGTCGAACGGGCGCGCGGTGCGGATCGCGACAGATCCTGCGATGCCGCCTTCCTCGTCCGACGCCGTGGGCGACTTCTGCACGGTGACCGACTGGATCAGTTCGGACGCGAAGGTGTCGAATTCCACGTCACGGCCGCCCGAGCCCGAGGCAGTGGCCAGCTTGTTGATGGACACGAAAGTGAACTCGCTCGGCAGGCCACGCACGTTGACGCGGGTGCCAAGGCCCTTGTCGCGTTCAATGGTGACGCCGGGCAGACGCTGGAGGGCCTCGGACAGGTTCTGGTCGGGAAAGTCGGCGATGTCGGTAGCGATGATCGAATCCGAGAAACCGATCGTGTTGCGCTTCATATCGATCGCCTTCAGAAGGCTGCCGCTGTACCCAGTGACAACGATCTCGCCCGCAGCACCTTCAGTGACATCGGGTTCGGTCTGGGCGGAAACCGGCGCTGTGGCGAGAGCGACTATGGCGCCGCCGATCAGGAAGGGGGCTGCACGGTGCAGGCCTTTCAACTCAGTCTTCATGTCGCGAATTACTCCCAGGTTGATAGTACCCGCCTGTTGATGCCGGTCGGGTCGGTGACGAATGGTGTTGAAAGGATGGTATTCAGTCGGCGCAGCCAGTAGGCGTTTGCCGGTCCTGTTCGTGGGGCTGTCATTTTGGCACACGCGGCATCGAGGTCGGCGCGGGAGGCCTGGGTAGGCCCTTCGTCAGGTCTGGGCGCAGTTCAGGCGCAAGGTAACCCTCTGGCTCTGGCGATGCTTCACCCAATGGATAGGCAACCGTCATCACCAGCGAAATCGCTGATCCTGAATGCATTGATAACCCCGTTCATATTCTGTGTCGCTGGGGGCCTGTGAGGTAGGGCTATGACATTGCTGTTACAAACTTACTGATTTCTAATGTTTTATCAGGGCGTAGACTCATAAACGCGGAGCTACAGGCGCACTGAAGCCAGTTGAACCAGGGCGAGGAAGGTTTCGGCCAGTTTGTCGTGGCGGGTGGCTACGCGACGGAAGTGCTTCACCTTGGAGAAGAGGCGCCCGATCAGGTTCTGCTCGCGATAAAACCATGTGCTGAAGTACGGTTTCGACCTCGGGTCAGCTTTGGGCGGGATATTGGCGAACGCTCCCTCCTCGCGGAGAGATGTCTGTCGACGAACGCATGGATTTTGGCGGAGAGCCCGCCTCGGGAGCGACCGAGGCGATGATCCCGATCCCCTTTTTTGCCATCGGGCCTGCTGCTCGGCACCGTAAACTTGGTAATCGATATTCCACCGGGCAGTTCAGGCGACACACTGGAGCTTCGGAATCGCGGGAGGTCTATGCTCGCTCATCGGCATTTTCCAGGCTTGGCGGTGGTTTGTAGGCTGCAGCCAGCCTTATGGCACGAAGAGTAAGCGCAAAAGCGCAAAAAGCGGCTCGAGCGGCGACCGCAATCACGTTGGCAAAGCAGTTCGTCAAACCGCGACCGGGCGCGAAGGCTTGTCCGAAATGCGGAAGTGCAATGAAGCGTCGGACTGCCTGTCGCAGCTATTATGCCGGACGAAAGTTTTGGGGGCGCACCTGCTATCCCGATTGCACCGGGGCAACGACCCTAGGGTCAGGCCCCATTACTGGCACCGTTGAGGTTTGAAGCAAAATGGCTCAGCGCAAGGGGGGAAGGCGCAGGAATATGTCGATATTTCCAGGCTTTTGGACGCAGCGTTGGGCCATTTTGGTCAAATCCCTGCGGAACGTCCAAATGGCTTCCCTCTCGAACCCAATGGCCCCTGGAAAGGCAACCAGCCTTCCCAGCGGGCCATTCGGCCCGACAGGATCGCCATTTGGACGCCTCAACGGTGTCAGCAATGGGTCCTGACCCTAAGACGGCGATAGCGTTTGAAGTGTCGGATTTTGCGTTGAACAACGTTGAATCCTATGGCCAGCTGCATGTGGTAATTCATGCAGTAGCCTTGCCCTTTTCGGGCGTAAGTTACTGATTTATTTGAAAAGTGGCGGAGACGGAGGGATTCGAACCCTCGGTAGCCCCTTAAGGCTACGACGGTTTAGCAAACCGCTGGTTTCAGCCACTCACCCACGTCTCCGCACAGGTCTGAACACTGCCCCGCAGGGGAGCCGTGTCGGCTGAGCTCTGCGCTATAGCTTCGCCTTCCGGGGTTGGCAACGCCGCTTTTGCGGCTTTTTCTTTTTATTATTTTCGGCCCATGGCCGCAGGCCTTCCGCGTTTGTGTCTTTTTCAGGAAAAAGCCCGGTAACGCGGGGAGGATCAGGCCGGTGTGCGGGGGCGGGCCTGAGTATAGCTGCCCAATATCCGCACCCATTTTGTGTGGAAACGCAGTTCCTCCAGCGCCCGGTCAACGGCCGGATCGCCCGGCATCCCTTCTATATCGGCATAGAATTCGGTCGCGGCGAAACGGGCGCCGCGCTGATAGCTTTCCAGCTTGGTCATGTTGACGCCATTGGTCGCAAAGCCGCCCAGCGCCTTGTAGAGCGCGGCGGGGATATTCTTCACCTCGAAGAGGAAGGTGGTCATGACCGGCCGCCCCGTTCCGGGCGTCACCGGCTCCCGCGCCAGCACGACGAACCGCGTCATATTATCGGCGCTGTCCTCTATGTTGCGGGCGATGATGGTGAGGTCATAGAGGTCCGCCGCCAGCGCCGGTGCGATGGCGCCGACACCGGCCTTGCGATTCTCGGCAACCAGCGCTGCCGCGCCCGCGGTGTCGGCATAGGCCACCGGGTGAATATCATGCCCGCGCAGATATTTGCGGCACTGGCCCAGGGCCTGAACATGGCTGAGCGCCTGAGTGACCGGGGTGGCATCCAGCCCCATCAGGCAGTGGTGGATCGGCAGGAAATATTCATCGACGATGGACAGGCCCGATTCGGGCAGCAAGAAATGCATGTCGGCCACACGTCCGTGCAGCGAATTTTCGATCGGTATGATCGCCCGGTCGGCCAGCCCGTCGCGCACGGCATCGAGCGCATCCTCGAACGAGAAGCAGGGAAGCGGCAGGCAGTCCGGGGCATAGCCGAGAGCCGCCAGATGGGAATTGGCGCCGGGCGCGCCCTGAAAGGCGATGGCGCGTGCGGGGCAGGCGGTCGCTTCCCCGGTCAGTTTTTCGACGAGGGTGCGGGCGGGGAGGGGGTAGCTATCCATCAATATCTTCCTGCTGCGCGCTTAGGGCCTGTCACAGGTCCGTGCAAGCCCCCGGCACGGGGCCAAGCGATGCTTGCACAGCGGGCGTAGCCGGATTATGGCTTCCGACAAGGGGAGAGGCTCTGTCGGGTTGCGGGACATGCGTCATGCAGGTCGGCTTTGAGCGTCATGGATGGTTGAGAAGGATTGCAAACGCATGGACGACCGTTTCAACACTTTTGCCGGATGGGCGCTGTTCGCGGGTATCGTCGCTCTGGGGGGCGGCATTGTTTTCGGCAAGATGTTCCATAGCGAACGGCCGGAACATATGGGCTATGTGATCGAGGGCGTCGAAGCCGAAGGCGAGGGCGGCAGTGAAGGGCCGTCGCTGAATGAATTGCTGGCGAATGCGGATATTGCCAAGGGTGAAAAGGTGTTCGCGAAATGCGTCGCCTGCCACACGATCAATGACGGCGGGGCGAACGGGATCGGCCCCAATCTTCACGGTATTGTCGGCGAGGGCGTGGGCACCGGCCATGGCGGCTTTCCCTTTTCCGATGCGTTGAAGGGCAAAGGCGGGAGCTGGGATTTCGCGACGCTTGACGTCTGGTTGAAGAGCCCGCGTGAATTTGCGCCGGGCACCAAAATGACCTTTGCCGGACTCGGTAAACCGGAAGATCGCGCGAATGTCATCGCCTATCTCAATAGCCAGGGGTCGAACCTGCCCTTGCCGGAGGCGGGTGCGCCTGCCGCGGCGGGAGAAGAGGGGGGTGAGGCGGGCAATGCGTCCGAACCCGCCGAGGGCGAAGGGGGCGCGGAAGCGGCTGCCGTTGTCCAGCAGGCCGACGTTACGGCAGGCTGATCTTTCTCTGTCTTACTGTGGATTATGTCGGGGCCCGCTTCATGCGGGCCTTAGTTTTGGGTGCTGTTCAAAGATTAATATTTTATGAATTGATATGGGTGCGGCATAGTTATTTTTTCACATAACCGTAACAAAATATGTTGAACTTTCTCCGCTGCGGAATTATCTGCGGCACCGGTTGCTGACAAGGAAAATCAAAGCCAGTCAACCTGAGTTATGTTCAAAGGGAAATTCCATGAAATTCTATGTTCTCGCTGCCGCCGTTTCTGCGGCTGTTGCAGTTGCGCCTGCTTCTGCTCGTGATTTCAACGGTGGCTATGCTGGTGTTGCACTTGCTCTCGACAACTTCCAGGGTTCGGGTAGCGCTGAAGGTATCGGATTCTCGGGCGTGGGCGCGTCCGGTTTCGCCGGTTATGACGTTCCGCTCAGCACCAATGTTTTCGCTGGTGTTGAAGCCAACATCGACGTCAACACCGCCGATGTCGACGGTCTGATCGATGCCAAGTGGGGTTGGGGCGTGAGCGGCCGTCTGGGCACGAAGCTCAACGACTCGACTGGCCTGTACGCTCGCGTCGGTTATGCGCGTGAGAAGCTGAACGCTGGTGGCAGCAGCTGGTTCGACGGCGTGCGTTATGGCGCCGGCATCGAAACCGCCGTCACCGACAGCCTGTCGGTCCGCGCCGAATTCAGCCAGTTCAACTATGAAAGCGACCTGATCAACAATCAGGGCACGCTGGGCGTCGTCTTCAGCTTCTGATCGAAGCGACAGACTATTGGGGGTCGCCGCCATTTGGCGGCGGCCCCTTTTATTATATATTCTTGGCTTTGCTCACAGATGTCACCGCCTGACATCGGACGTGAAGCGGATCAGCGGCTCGAAATATGGGCCTGCTCGGCATCGTCGTAAAAGGCTTCGACTGCGGCCCAGCCTTCCTCGGCCGTTTCGACCCAGGTGATGAGGTTGAGGTCTGACGGGGCGATCACACCTTCCTCGACTAGGGCCTCGAAATCGACTACCCGGTTCCAGAAATCGCGGCCGAACAGCAGGATCGGGATCGGCTTGATCTTGCCGGTCTGGATCAGTGTCAGCAGTTCGAAAAATTCGTCGAACGTGCCGAAGCCGCCCGGGAATACGGCCAGTGCCCGGGCGCGCAGCAGAAAGTGCATTTTGCGCAGCGCGAAATAGTGAAACTGGAACGACAGTTCCGGCGTTACATAATCATTCGGGGCCTGCTCGTGCGGCAGGACGATGTTGAGGCCGATAGTCCGCGCACCGACATCCGCCGCACCGCGATTCGCCGCTTCCATGATCGACGGGCCGCCGCCGGAGCAAACGACGAAGTTATGGTTCCCGGTGGTATCTGTCGGAAATTGCGCGGCGATCCGCGCCAGTTTGCGGGCCTCGTCATAATAGCGCGCCTTCTTCGCCAGATTGTCGGCGATGCGACGGTCCCGGTCGCTTCTCGCGGCGTCGATCAGCGGCTGCGCCTTTTCTGGCGACGGGATACGGGCGGAGCCGTAAAAGACGAAGGTGGAGCTGATCTTCGCCTCATCGAGAAATAGCTCGGGCTTCATCAGTTCGAGCTGGAACCGCACCGGGCGCAGATCCTCGCGCAGCAGAAATTCCGCGTCCTGAAAGGCGAGATGATAGGACGCGCTTTGTGTCTGCGGCTTATCGAGGGCGACCTTGGCATCATGCGCTTCCTGCCGGGCAGGACGAAAGATGCGCTCTCCTATATGCTTCTTGCTCATGGATGCAGGCACCTAGCCGTTTTTGGCGGCGATCGGAAGAGGTGGCGAGATTGCGCTAACGGCAATAGGTGCCTTTGCCGCCCATGTCGAAATGCAGATGATCGTGATGGGCCGCATTGTAATCGGGGCTGAGCACGGTGCGGAAGCGCTTGCAGGCGCTTTCGCGAATCCGGCGCAGAAATTCCCGCGAGGTCCGATCGCCGTTCCAGTCGCCCTGAACCGAAATCCGGCGGCCGTCGGCAAGGAGAAACGCCGCCACGTCGACCGCATTGCTATGCGCATGTTCGGACAACTTCCCGCTGCCCGCGATCGGGCGGCAATTATAGGTGCCGAAGGTTTCGATCCGCACAAGGTCGCTGCCGAGAATGAGCTGCGCGGCGGGAGCCACGCCATAACGGGCCCATGCGGCGAAATTTTCTGCCAGCGGGCAGGTCATCGGGCCGAGATTGGTGGTCAGCACGCCGATATTGTCGAGCCGCACCGCGCCATAGGCGCTGCACCCGCCACCATAACTCTTGTCGGGGAGGGGGGTGTAACGGGCGTTGAGGCTGGCGAGTTTCACCGTGCACTGGCGATATTCGGCGCTCTGGGCATGATAGGCCGGTGGAGGTACTGCCGGTTTGCGTGCGCCTTTATGGGCGGGGATCATGTCGCCGGAACAGGCCGACAGCATCATACCCGCGACGAGGCCCGCCGCCAGCGCGGCCCGGCGCACCGGGGAGGGCGTTTCCAGCTCTGGTCTTTTGCTCCCGTACATGGGGCTATTCCACCCCATGATGGTTAATTTTTGGTTAACAGGATCAGGTGGCTGCGTTGAGTCGAATCCGAAATGGGGCGCGCTGTTTCTCGCAGCATTTCATTTGACATTCATCGCCGGGCCGCTAGATCCGGCGTCGGGCCACGCGGTCCCAACGCCGCGCGTGCTCTCTGCAAGGAGACGCAATATATGACAGAAGTGACGAAGCCGGGCGTAAAGCCCGCACGCCCCTATTTTTCCTCTGGCCCCTGTGCGAAGCCGCCGGGCTGGGAAGCTTCCAAACTCGCATCCGACTCGCTGGGCCGCTCGCATCGCGCGAAGATCGGCAAGGCGCGCCTTGGTCTCGCCATCGACCTGATGCGCGAAGTGTTGCAGGTGCCCGATACGCATCGCATCGGTATCGTGCCCGGTTCCGATACCGGCGCTTTCGAAATGGCCATGTGGACGATGTTGGGTGCGCGTCCGGTCTCCACGCTGGCGTGGGAGAGCTTCGGTGAAGGTTGGGTCACCGATGCCGTCAAGCAGCTGAAGCTCGATCCGACCGTTCTGCGCGCCGACTATGGCAGCCTGCCCGACCTCAAGGCGGTCGACTGGTCGAATGACGTGCTGTTCACCTGGAACGGCACCACTTCGGGCGTGCGCGTGCCGAATGGCGACTGGATCGCCGAAGATCGCGAAGGGCTGTCCTTCTGCGACGCGACTTCGGCGGTGTTCGCTTATGACATGCCATGGGACAAGCTCGATGTCGTGACCTTCTCCTGGCAGAAGGTGCTGGGCGGCGAGGGTGCGCATGGCGTGCTGATCCTCGGACCCCGCGCGGTCGAGCGGCTGGAAAGCTACACGCCCGCATGGCCGTTGCCGAAGGTGTTCCGCCTGACCAAGGGCGGCAAGCTGGTCGAAGGCGTGTTCAAGGGCGAAACCATCAACACCCCGTCTATGCTGGCGGTCGAAGATGTGATCTTCGCGCTGGAATGGGCGAAGTCGGTTGGCGGTCTCGAAGGGTTGAAGGCGCGCAGCAACGCCAATGCCGCCGCGCTCGGCAAGATCGTCGAGGAACGGGACTGGCTCGGCCATCTCGCCGCCGATGCGGCATCGCGGTCCACCACTTCGGTCTGCCTGACCGTCGAAGGTGCGGACGCCGACTTCATCAAGAAGATGGCCGGCGCGCTGGAGAAGGAAGACGCGGCCTATGACGTCGCGGGGTATCGCGATGCTCCGGCAGGTCTGCGCATCTGGTGCGGCGCGACTGTCGACACCGCCGATATCGAGGCGCTCGGTCCCTGGCTTGACTGGGCCTATGCCACCGCCAAAGCGGGCTGACCTTATAGGGTGAAGCGGGCGGCCAGTGCCGTCCGCACCCCATTTTCCCGATTTTTCGCCGGTGGTCCGTGAACGGAACCGGCCCAGAGCAGGAGCATATCCATGCCCAAAGTACTTATTTCCGATAAGATGGACCCGCAGGCTGCGCAGATTTTCCGCGACCGTGGCGTCGAAGTGGACGAGATCACCGGCAAGACCCCGGAAGAGTTGAAAGCGATCATCGGCGACTATGACGGCCTTGCGATCCGCAGCTCAACCAAGGTGACGAAGGAAATTCTCGACGCCGCCACCAATTTGAAGGTGATCGGCCGCGCCGGCATCGGCGTCGACAATGTCGATATTCCTTATGCCAGCTCCAAGGGCGTGGTCGTCGAGAATACGCCGTTCGGCAACTCGATCACCACCGCCGAACATGCGATCGCGCTGATGTTCGCGCTCGCGCGCCAGATCCCCGAAGCGGACGCCAGCACACAGGCCGGCAAGTGGGAAAAGAACCGCTTCATGGGCGTCGAGGTGACCGGCAAGACGCTCGGCCTGATCGGTGCGGGCAATATCGGTTCGATCGTCGCCAGCCGCGCGATCGGCCTGAAGATGAAGGTCGTCGCTTTCGATCCCTTCCTGACGCCGGAACGCGCCATCGAGATGGGCGTGGAAAAGGCCGATCTCGATACGCTGCTGGCGCGGGCGGACTTCATCACGCTGCACACCCCGCTGACCGAGCAGACCCGCAATATCCTGAGCAAGGAAAACCTCGCCAAGACCAAGAAGGGCGTGCGTATCATTAACTGCGCGCGCGGTGGCCTGATCGACGAGGCCGCGCTGAAGGAGGCGCTGGAAAGCGGTCATGTCGCGGGCGCGGCGCTGGACGTGTTCGCGGTGGAACCGGCGAAGGAAAATCCGCTGTTCGGCACGCCCAACCTCGTCTGCACTCCGCACCTCGGCGCGTCCACCAGCGAAGCGCAGGTCAATGTCGCTTTGCAGGTCGCCGAGCAGCTCAGCGATTATCTGCTGACCGGTGGCGTGACCAACGCGCTTAACATGCCGTCGCTGTCCGCCGAGGAAGCGCCGAAGCTGAAGCCCTATATGGCGCTGGCGGAAAAGCTGGGCAGCCTGGTCGGTCAGCTCGCCTCCGATGATCTCGACAATATCGCGATCGAGGTTGAGGGCGCTGCCGCCGAACTCAATATCAAGCCGATCACCGGCGCGGTGCTGGCGGGCTTCATGCGCCGCTATTCCGACACGGTGAACATGGTCAACGCCCCCTATCTGGCGAAGGAGCGCGGCCTTGACGTTCGTGAAGTCCGTCACGCGCAGGAAGGCGATTATCACACGCTGGTCCGCGTTACCGTGAACACCAGCGTCGGCGAGCGTTCGGTTGCGGGCACGTTGTTCGGTAACGCCAATCCGCGTCTGGTCGAAATGTTCGGCATTAGCCTTGAGGCCGAGCTGGAAGGCCATATGCTGTACATCGTCAACGAAGATGCGCCGGGCTTCATTGGCCGGGTCGGCACGACGCTGGGCGAAGCGGGCCTCAACATCGGCACTTTCCACCTTGGCCGTCGCAGTGCCGGGGGTGAGGCCATCCTGCTGCTGACCGTCGACAGCGCGATTTCGCAGGCAGTGCTGGACGCCGTGGCGAAGCTGCCGGGCGTGAAGCGCGTCAAGGCTCTGCAGTTCTGAAACCGCCATTGCCGCCGGGGCAATGCTCCGGCAGCGATGACCGGCTGAACTTTCAGGTGGGGAGGCCGTCATTCCTGTGGGGAGGAATGGCGGCCGATCCCGTTCAAGGGGGCTATGCCCCAAGGTGATGCGGACTGGGCGGTTGTGCTGGACTGTCAGGCCGTTTTCGGTAAAGAGGCGCCCATGATTGCGACGCGTCCCATCAATAGCGGTTTGTTGCCCGAAGGATTGTCCGATCGCCTGCCGCCGCAGGCCGAGGCGTCCGCGCGGCTGGTCCGCGATGTGCTCGATACGGTTTCAACCTATGGCTATGCGCGGGTGATGCCGCCGCTCGCCGAGTTTGAGGAAACGCTCACGGCCCGATTGCAGTCGGCAAGTGCCGAGGATCTGCTGCGCGTGATCGATCCGGTGTCGCAGCGCTCGCTTGCGCTTCGCCCCGATATTACCGCGCAGATCGGGCGGATTGCTTCGACCCGCATGGTGCATGCGGTGCGGCCCCTGCGGCTTTGCTATGCCGGATCGGTGCTGAAATTGCGAGCCGACCAGCTTCGCCCCGAGCGGGAGGAAATGCAGGTCGGCGCGGAACTGATCGGCAATGACAGCGAGGTCGCCGCGACGGAGATCGTTACCGTGGCGATCGAGGCGTTGCAGGCGGCTGGCGTCACCGGCATTACCATCGATTTCACTTTGCCCGATCTGGTCGATCAACTGGCCGCCGGGCCGATGCCGCTTTCTCCGGAGATGATCGAGCCGGTGCGCGAGCGGCTGGATGCCAAGGATGCGGGCGGGCTGGTCGCGCTCGGACCGCAGGCGGCGGCCTATCTTCCGTTCATCGAGGCGGCCGGGCCGTTTCATGCCGCGATGGAGCGGCTGGAGGCGATCGATGCCGGTGGCGCGCTGACGAGTCGCATCGCCGCGTTGCGCGCCATTGCCAGGCCGATCGGCTGGGACATCACGCTGACGCTCGATCCGACTGAGCGTCATGGGTTCGAATATCATAGCTGGTTCGGCTTCTCGATCTTCGCCGAGGGATTTGTCGGCGAAGTGGGGCGCGGCGGCAGCTATGTGATCGACCATGGCGACGGGCAGGAAGAGCCGGCCATGGGATTTTCGCTCTATCCCGACCCGTTGATCGATGCCGGCTTCGGTCGGGAAAATTCCCGCCGTATCTTTCTGCCGCTCGGCCATGATGCGCAGCAGGCAAAGGCCCTGCGCGGGCATGGCTGGAAGACGGTTGCGGCGCTGGCGGAAGGGGATGACGGGCAGGCGCTGGGGTGTAGCCACTGGCTGAACGGTGACGAACCGCAGCCTTATTGAGCGGGGGCTGTTTGAGCGCCGTGAAAGCGAGGCAGTCCTTAGCTTCCCTATCGGTTAAATCGCGCGGCAATCCATTGATCTACGACTGCTGTTGCCGGATAGGCGGGGTCGCCCAGCATCCGGTTGATCTCCATATGGCCGCGCAGGCCCCGGCCTTCGAAACCTTTTAAGGTGACGGCGGCGCCTGCCTTGCGCAGCGCCGCGGCCAGCGTCTCGGACTGACGCGTTCCATCCTCGCGGTCGACATGGAGAATCAGGAAATTGCCGATATCGGGCGCATCGGCTTGCAGCGTCGGAGAGAGCGCGCGTTGTCGCGCCGGGTCGGTGCCGAATACCTCTTCATAGGTGTCGTGCATGATGGCCGCACCTTCCTTCAACTGCGCGGGCACGTCATAGGCTGCGCCGTCGAGCAGGACGATTCCGCGGATCGCTCCGATCGGAACACCCGCTTTCGCCAGATAATGCAGATCGGTCCCGACCAGCGCGGCCAGATGTGCCCCCGCGCTATGGCCGATCAGGACGATACGATCGGGATCATAGCCAAGTCGCCCGGCATGGTCGCGCAGCCAGCCTATGGCATTGGCGACATCCCCGGCCTGCTCTTCGACCGTGACCATCGGGACGAGGCGATAGTCGAGCGAGGCGACCGCATAGCCCGCCTCGCGCCAGTGCATCACCTTGGTCGCGCCGGTCGCGGTGTCCTTGTCGCCTTTCTTCCACGCGCCGCCATGGACGAATATCACCAGCGGCGCCTTCGGCTCCTTCGCCGGCCAGTAATCCAGCGTCTGGAGCGGTTCGGTGCCGTAAGGATGCTCGGTGGCACCGGGGGCGGGCGGTTCCTGCATCCGCGCCGCCATGCGTTGCGCCCATCGGTCGCGCAGCGTTTCGGCTCCGGCGGTCGAGGGAGCCATGATTGTGGTCATCAACACCAGGAGTGCCATCTTGCGCATTATGCCATCCTTTTCGCCGGAGAGGGGGAGAGGAGGTCTGTCTGCATCGGTGCCGCTGAACCGGAGCTTGCCTGAAACGGTAAAAAGTCTATGGAGCATGGTGTTTTCCAGCAAGGATAGTTTCGTGGCGAATGTTACCGTGATCGGCGCCCAGTGGGGCGATGAGGGCAAGGGCAAAATTGTCGACTGGCTGGCGGAACGCGCAAGCTGTGTCGTGCGCTTTCAGGGCGGGCATAATGCCGGCCATACGCTGGTTATCGGCGATAAGACGTATAAGCTGGCGCTGCTGCCTTCGGGCGTGGTGCGCGGCACCTTGTCGGTGATCGGCAATGGCGTGGTGTTCGACCCCTGGCATTTCCGTGACGAAGTGACGAAGATCGAGGCGCAGGGCGTACGTATTACACCCGAAGTATTGCATGTCGCGGAGACGGCGCCGCTGATCCTGCCGATTCATCGCGATCTTGACGGGCTGCGCGAAGATGCGTCCGGCGGGGCCAAGATCGGCACCACCCGGCGTGGCATCGGTCCGGCCTATGAAGACAAGGTCGGCCGTCGCGCGATTCGGATCTGCGACCTTGCGCATCTCGACGATCTGGGGCCGCAAATCGAGCGGTTGTGCGCCCATCATGACGCGTTGCGCGCCGGTTTCGGCCAGCCGCCGGTGGATCGGGAAGCGCTGATGGCGGAACTGCGCGATATTGCCGGGTTCGTGCTGCCCTATGCCAAGCCGGTATGGGTGACGCTTAACGAGGCGCGCAAGCGCGGCGATCGCATCCTGTTTGAGGGCGCGCAGGGCGTGCTGCTTGATGTCGATCACGGCACCTATCCGTTCGTCACCTCGTCCAATACGGTGGCGGGTACGGCGAGCAGTGGTACCGGCCTTGGGCCGAAGGGCGCTGGTTTCGTGCTCGGCATCGTCAAGGCTTATACGACGCGCGTTGGCAGCGGTCCGTTCCCGACCGAGCAGGATAATGAGATTGGCCAGCTGCTGGGCACGCGCGGCCATGAATTCGGAACCAATACCGGGCGGCAGCGCCGTTGCGGCTGGTTCGACGCGGTGCTGGTGCGTCAGTCGGCGGCGGTCTCCGGCATCACTGGTATTGCGCTGACCAAGCTCGATATTCTCGACGGCCTCGAAGAGATCAGAATCTGCACCGGCTATCGTCTCGATGGCAAGGATTATGATTATCTGCCGCCCCATCCGCAGGATCAGGCGCGGGTCGAGCCGATTTACGAGGTGATCGAGGGGTGGCAGGAAACCACCGCCGGCGCGCGCAGTTGGGCCGAGCTTCCGGCACAGGCGATCAAATATATCCGCCGCATCGAAGAACTGATCGAATGCCCGGTGACGCTGGTTTCGACCTCACCGCAGCGGGATGATACCATTCTCGTCACCGACCCGTTCGCGGATTGATCCCGGTATAGAAAAAGAAGGGGGGCTGGCCATCGGTTGTGCGGTGGCCAGCCCCCCTTTTTATGGCTGTGCTTTTTCCTGATCGCGGTTGCCGCGTTCGATCCCATAAGAAAAAGCCCGGCCACTTCTGCGGTGGCCGGGCTTTTTCCTCCTCCCCTTTTACCTCAGGGCAATGGCGACTTTTTATTATCCGTCGTAGTCGCCGCCGATATTCTGATTGCGCGGGGGCGCGGCAGCCGTCAGGCGCAGCGCCTCAGCCGATTGGGCAATATTGCCGATTTCATCGGGCATGTCGTCTTCGTCGATGCGGACCTTCTGCAGATCGCTGACCAGCGCTTCGCGCAGATCGTCCGGCTTGACCGTTTCTTCGGCGATTTCACGCAACGCAACGACCGGATTCTTGTCCCGGTCCCGATCGACGGTCAGTTCCGCGCCACCCGAGATTTCGCGGGCGCGCTGGGCAGCGAGCAGGACGAGATCGAAACGGTTGGTAACCTTGTCGATGCAATCTTCGACGGTAACGCGGGCCATCGGGCCTCCTGATAAGAACGGAATTGAACGGTGCGCTTACCAATAGGTGGCTCAGGAGTCAATATTTGTGCTGCTTATGGGATATGCTCGCTACGGATCTGGAGCAAAGCAGGTCAAAAAGGGTGGCATGGCCGGATCGGCTGGGGCAAGAAGGCCGATATGGATTGCCCGGTGCAGGATGGAAGAGCGCAGGCGCCGGACCGGCCCGATTGCACGCTGGCTGGAAACCGGCTGCGGGTCAGTGGCGATGGCCCGGAATTGCGGGCGATGCTGATCGACCTGATTGACGGTGCCCGACACAGCCTGAAACTCTATTATTATATCTTCGCCAATGACAGCAGTGGTCGGCTGGTGCTGGCCCGGCTGATCCGTGCGGCGCGGCGCGGCGTCGATGTGATCCTGATGGTCGATGCATTCGGGTCGGTCGATGTTCCTGCCGGTTTCTTCAACGGGCTGGTGAGGGCGGGTGGACGGATCGGCTGGTTCGGGGCTGGCTGGTCGACCCGCTACCTGATCCGCAACCATCAGAAGATGGCGATCGCCGACGATAGCAGTGCCATTATCGGCGGCTTCAATATTGCCGATGCCTATTTCGGTATCCCCGACGATGATTGCTGGCATGATCTGGGCATCAGGGTGGATGGGCCGCAGGTCGGGATGCTGGCGCGCTGGTATGGCTTGTTGTGGTGCTGGGTATCTTCCCCGCGTCCACGCTTCCGGCACCTTCGGTCACTGGTGCGGGAATGGCGTGATGGCGGAGGCATTTTCCGCTGGCTGGTGGGTGGGCCGACCACGCGACTGAGTCCGTGGGCGCGAACCGTGCAGGAGGATTTCGACCGGGCGCGCCATGTCGATATTGTGGCCGCCTATTTCTCTCCGGGTAACGGGATGCTGGCTTGCCTGCGTCATGTGGCGCGACGGGGCAGTGTACGTCTCATCCTGCCGTCCCGATCGGACAATGCAGCGACGGTTGCGGCCTCGCGCTTGCTTTACGGTCCCCTGTTGCGACGAGACGCGCGAATTTATGAATATCAGCCGGGGCGGTTGCACATGAAGCTGATCGTCGCGGATGATGCCGTCTATATCGGTTCGGCCAATTTCGATATGCGGAGTCTGTTCCTCAATCTCGAGATCATGCTGAGGGTAGAGGATGCGGATTTCGCAGAGGGGATGCGCCGTTTTATCGATCGCAGGGCCGAGGATAGCGAGCCGATCAGCTGCGAAAAGCACCGGGCGTGGCGTACGCCGCTGCGCTTGCTCAAAGGGTGGATCAGCTATTTCCTGGTCGGGGTGCTTGATTACAAGATCACCCGGAGGCTGAACTTTCGGGAGTGACGGATGCGGGGGCCTCCTGGCCCTGACTATCCCTTGCGCGCGGTAAAGATGTGGCAGGGTGGAATATTACGCCAGATCCTCTCCCGCTGCACCGATGCGAAATGAGGGCGCAGCAGCGGCAGCACGAACAGCGAATATTGATAGATGAGAAAGGCGCCCTGCGGGGCCAGCGCACGGGCGGTGGCGGCCATGATCTGCGGTCCGATGCCGGGGGGCAGGGTGGAGAAGGGCAGGCCGGAAACCACATAATCGGCCTTTCGGCCGTCCGCATGCCGGTCGAGAATGGTTTCGACATCGGCGGCCGAGCCGTGCACGAGCTTCAGCCGGGGATCGTTTATCTGTTCGGAAAGAAGGTCGATGAAATCCTGACAGGTGTCGATCGCGATCAGGCGGGCGTCAGGGCGCAGCCGTTCGAGAATCGGGCGGGTGAAGGTGCCCACGCCGGGGCCATATTCGACGAAAACCTGCGTGGCGGGCCAGTCGACATGATCGAGGGTCCTCCCGATCACCTGATTCGATGTCGGGATGATCGATCCGATCATCTTGGGGGAACGCAGGAACTGGCGGAAGAAGGTGAGGTTTTCGGAAAGTCGGGGCATGGGACGCCGTAAACTTCTCTCAAGGGTGATGCGAGGATGCCCGGCCCGGAACGGGCAGGTTGTTATCGCCGCTCTATCCCCCCCGGGCCGGTCGCGGAAGGCCAAAAGACAAGGATGCGCCGGTCGCAGATAAAAAAAGGGTCAGCCGAAGCTGACCCGTTAAGTTTATTAGGAGAGGATGCCTGAAAGGCCTCCCCTATGTGCGCTGCGGGACGTTTTTGTGCAAGTGCGAACAAAATCAGGGTGGTTGCAAGTTTTGCACTCCATATTTCCGTTCGCTTTTTCGCGGCCGGGGCCTTCTGATGTTGTCGCGTCCCCATAATTGAGGCATGAGAGCAACCCGACAACCAATAAGATGATATGAGGATGAATGCGGCGTTTGCCTCCTCTTACGGCGCTTGAGGCGTTTGTGCAGGTCGCACGGCTTGGTTCCGTGAAGGCGGCTGCGGAAGAGCTTGCCCTCTCTACTCCTGCATTAAGTCGTAGAATTCAGGCGCTTGAGCGCTATGTCGGCCGCTCGCTGTTCGAACGCAAGCATCAGGCGCTGGAGATCAACGCCGATGGTCTGGGCTTGCTCAATGACATCGCACCTGCACTGGATGCAATGTCGGTGGCGGTTGAAAAGCTGATGAATGGTGGAAACCAGCTCCGCCTGCGCCTTGCGGTCATGCCCCTTTTTGCGTCGCAGCGTCTCTTGCCGCTGCTGCGTGATCTGCGGCAGGCTTATCCGTTACTGCATCTCGACATAGAGACGACGCCCCATGCCGCGGCCCGTCTGGGGGAGGGGCTGGACGCTGCGATCATACTCGCCCGCGAAGTCGATCCTGCGCTTTATGTGCATGAACTGGGCCGGGAATATATTTACCTGTTCGGCAATGCCGAGAGCCTGAAGCAGAATCCGGTTGAAAAACCGGAAGATCTGCAACGGCATATATTGCTGATCCATCGCGACATGCCGACCATTTTCGAGGATTGGAAGGAAGGGGTCGGTTGCCGGGATATTCAGCCTACCGCTACGGATACCTATGATTCGGGGCCGTTGATGCTGGAGGCCGCCGGACAGGGGCTTGGCATCGCGATCATGCTGGCGAGTCACTATACGCATTCGCACGATTCGCGGCTGGTACGGCTGTTCGATCAGGAAATAGAAAGTCCCTATCGCTATTTCTTCGTATGCAGGCCGCGGGCATTGCAGAACCGGGCCGTGCGGATTTTCCATGACTGGCTGGTGGCCCATGGCGTGTAACAGGGTTACATCGTTGAAAAGGCGGGTGAAAGCCGGATATTGCCGGAATAATTGGTCCATTTACGAGCAAAAAATGCCGTAAAGCCGGGCAATTCTCTCTCATATTAACCGAAATTTTTACCACTTCAGACCTATTGGGTGCCGAGACAATAGATCAATGATGGGCATCTTGCATGAACGCGCACACTGGATTTACCTCCAAGATCGCTCGCTGGGCCAGGGGGCTCTCGACAAGCGAAAAGGAGCCGTCATCGCCGCGAGAGGATGACTCACGCGACAATATGCGAGGTAGTTTGAGCAGGGAAGTGGAGCGCCGTCGGCAGCTCTATGCCGATGTCGGGGCTTTTCTGTTCGTTCATGACCTTGATCTCACACCGGTCAATTTCGGTCTGGCGCTCGATTATCTCACCGGCAACGATCATGAGATTGAAAAAGCGGTGCGGGCGATACTGGCCGAACGGGGGCAGATTACCAACGGTCTGGCCGAAAAGATCGTCACGGATCGTCATTCGAACGGAATGACCGTCGAAGGGCTGGGCCAGATGCTCGAATCGGTGGAGGAAAATCTCGACCGGTTCACCCGTCTGGCGACCGAATCGCGGGCATCGGCATCCGACTATGGCGATGCGTTGCAGGCGCGCGTCAAGGATATGGACGTGCAGGATTCTCCTGAAAATGTGGTTGCAGCTCTGGTCGGGCTGACCCGGTCGATGGTTGAAAAGTCCCGTCAGATCGAGACGGAAATGCGCGAAAGCCAGAAAAAGACCCGGGCATTGCAGCAGAGTCTGGAAAATGCGCGCAAGGCGGCCGAGCAGGACCATCTGACCGGGCTTGCCAACCGTCGCGCCTTCGAAGGCCGCTTCAAGAGCGAAGTTACGGAAGCGAAGAAGAATGGTGAGGCGTTGAGTGTCGCCTTTTGCGACATCGATCATTTCAAGCGCATCAATGACACCCACGGACATGACACCGGAGACCGTGTGCTGAAATTTGTGGGCTCTTTGCTGACGAAGATCTCCGACGAAAAATGCCATGTCGCGCGGCATGGCGGCGAGGAGTTCGTGATGCTGTTCCGGGGCAAGAGCGTCAGCGAGGCATGCGAGATTGTCGATGAAACCCGCGCCGATCTTGCCTCGCGCAAGCTGGTCGATCGCAATACCGGCGAGCGGATGGAACAGGTGAGTTTCTCTGGCGGTGTTGCCGATGTTTTCGGTTATGGCGATCCGCGCGATGCGCTGAAGGCTGCCGACCGGGCGCTGTATCTTGCCAAGGAGCATGGCCGCAACCGCGTCTATATGGCAGCGGGGGAGCCTGCGGAATAAGCGCGATCAGCAAATGGAAATTATCCTGCGGTTTCGCCCCCTTCCCATGACCTGACCTGTGGAAATGCCTTGCGCGCACCGGATGATGGCCTTTGCTGGGATGGGCAAAGGGTGGAAGGTGGCGTCGCAGGCGATGACGCTCTGACAGGCGGGAGGCAGGGGATGATGCCGCCGCCATTTGTGGCCCGATCAGGCTCGGCCGACCGGTGCTGCATGATGCCGGGATTAAAAGTCCGGCTTCTCATAATAGGGCGGCGGCATAATGACTTCCATCCTTTCGGACAGCAGTGGCCGGAAGGACGGGCGCGACTTGAACCCGGCATACCAGCGTTTGACCGGTTCGTGCCCGGCCCAGTCGATCCCGCCCAGATAATCCGCCACGGAGATATGGGCTGCCGCCGCGATGTCGGCGAGGCTCATCGTCCCGCCCGCCAGCCAGCTTCGGTGGTCGAGCAGATAGTCCATATAATCCATGAGGGTATTGGCGTTGCGCATCGCCTCGCGCAGGCGTCCGCCATCGGGCGGGGCGCGATGGACGAGGCGCTTCTTCATCCGTTCCTCGATCAACGGTGCAACGACATCGCGATGGAATATCTGGTCGGCCCAGGCGACAAGGCGGCGTATCTCCGCCCGTCCGGCCGCGCTGCCGCTGATGAGCGGCATTTTTTCGACCGTTTCCTCGAAATATTCGCAGATGGCCTGACTGTCGATCAGCACCGTGCCCTTCTCGTCGTCGGCCATCACCGGGGTCTGACCCGCAGGGTTGAGGTCTAGAAAGGCATCATGTCCTTCCCACGGTGATTCCCGGACGAGATCATAGGCAACGCCCTTTTCGCCAAGCAGAAGACGGACCTTGCGGGAAAAGGGGCAAAGCGGAAATTGATAGAGGCGCCACATGCGCCCTATCTAGCGGATCGCCGCGCCGATGCCAGCGCGCTTTTACGATCCGGGCGGGGCAGGTGTCATTTTATTGCCGGCCTGCCCCGCCTGCGGAAGTGATTACTGGATGGTGACCGTCACCGCGCGGCGATTCTGCGCCCAGGCGCTTTCATCCGATCCCAGCGCCACCGGGCGTTCCTTGCCGTAGCTGATGGTGCTGATGCGGACCGGGTCGATGCCGAGCGAAGCGAGATAATTTTTCGCGGCATTGGCGCGGCGCTCACCCAGGGCGAGGTTATAGTCGCGGGTGCCGCGTTCGTCGCAATGGCCTTCGACCGTCACGCGTACGGACGGATTTTGCATCAGCCATTGTGCCTGGCTGCGCAATGTGGACTGATCGTCGGAATCGATGTCATATTTGTCGGTGTCGAAGAAGATCCGGTCCGACGCCACGCTGGCGAGAAAATCCTCCTGACTGCCCTTGGCCGGGCCGGTTTCCATCGGCGGTGCGGGCGGTGTCGGACGCGACGTTTCGACCGGCGGCGGGGGCAGTTCCTCGGGCGCCTTTTTCGAGCAGGCGGAAAGCGCGACAAGCGCCGTGGCGATCAAAAGGGAACGCGTGACGACTGGGGCCATAGTGTTTCTCCTCATTCCTTTACGAGCGGAGGCTGATGATAAAAGCGGCTTTTGTCAACTTGACGACAGTGCTTCTCCGCAACAGGCGGAGGGCAGATCGGGTTCAGGGCAGCAATGGCCCCCAGGCCGGGTCGGATCCCGAAAGCGGGGTCGGGATGCGCCGTTCGTTCACGCCGGTCAGATCGACCTGCCAGACCTGGCTGGTGCCGGAGCGCCCGGCCGAAGTGCGGAAGAATTGAAGCACGCGGCCATTGGGCGACCATGTCGGCGCCTCATCCTGCCAGCCATGGGTCAGAATGCGCTCATTATTGCCGTCCGGCGTCATCACGGCGATATGGAAATCACCGGCGATCTTGGTGAAGGCGATAAGGTCGCCGCGCGGGCTCCATTCCGGGGTCGCATAACGACCGCCGCCATGGCTGATCCGATGCTGGTTCGATCCGTCGGCGTTCATCACATAAAGCTGCTGGCTGCCCGAACGGTCGCTTTCGAAGACGATCTTCGTGCCGTCGGGTGAGTAGCTGCCCCCGACATCAAGGCCCGGTGAGGTGGTGAGGCGAACCGGCGTGCCGCCATTGGCGGAAACGCGATAAATATCGGTGTTGCCCGCAATCGCCATCGAAAACAGGATCCAGCGGCCATCGGGCGACCAGCGGGGGGCGAAGGTCGGATTGCTGCTTTCCGTCACCATTCGCTGTTTGCCGGTACCAATGTCATAGACGAAGATGCGGACCCGCTGGCCGACATAGCTCACATAGAGGATGGAACCGTAATCCGGCGAGAAGCGCGGGGTCAGGGCCAGCGACTGGCCGTTGGTGATGAAGCGGTGATTGGCGCCGTCGCTGTCCATGATCGCGAGTCGTTTCACGCGCTTATCCTTGGGGCCGCTCTCGGCGATATAGGCAATGCGGCTGTCGAAGAAGGGGCTTTCGCCGGAGAGACGGGCATAGATGGCGTCGGCGCATTTATGCGCGGCGCGGCGCCAGTCGCGCGGGGCGACGACATAGCCTTGTCGCGTCAGTTCGGTTTGCAGGGCCACATCATAAAGATAGCAGCCGACGGTGATGTCATTGTCCCCGCCCGCCGAGCGGACGAAACCATGGACCAGCGCTTCATAGGCCGACCAGCTGGCGAAATTGGGGGCGGTAACTTCCCCCATGCTGATCTGGCGCATGCCGGAGGGCCCGGCGGGGGCGAACAGGCCGGAGCCTTTGAGATCGTCGGCGATCACCTGGGCGATTTTCTGCCCCAGTTCCTGCGTGGTGCCGGCGGGCGTCGTCACCACCTGACTGGTCGGCAGGGATGGCACCGCGATCTTCAGCGCATTGGCGCCGCTGTCATCGGTCACATCGACGGAGAGCTGGGCTTGCGCCGGCACAGCAAAGAGCAGGCCGATCACGGCAGCGAAGCGGGTCGTAAGGGAGAAGGCAGGGGTCATTGCGAAAGCCTCTTGTCAAAGGACAGGCGGAGGAAATTCCAACTGGAATAAAAAGCGGGCGGCAGCTTGAACGGGGCGGCGAGGCGGATCGCCTTGATCGCCTGTTCCTGATGCAGGCGAACCTGTGTGCGGTTGCTGGCGGTGATGCCCTGGGTCTCGACGATTTCGGGCGCGCCTACCAGCGAACCGTCCTTGGCGAGGTGGACGGTGACGATGGTGCGCAGCGCTTCGGCATCGGCGCCGGTCGGGGCCTTCCAATGCGGCTTGAGCTGACGCCGTATCTCGGCATCGAGCGCGCTTTTCTGGGCGGGACCGAGCGAGGAGGCCATGGCGCCGTCGACCGGCTTCGCATCGGCCGAATCGGAACGGCTGGTCGATTTCATCCAGTCGCTGGTATCGAGCTTGAGTTTCGATCCGCGTGACTGGGCCTGCTTGCCGCTATCGGTCGCTTTGGCCCTGGTTTCCGGCTTTTTCGCCGGGGTGGGCTTTTGCGGTTGCGGCTTGGGTGTCTCGACCTTTTTGGGGGCAGGTTTGGGTTTCGGTTTTGGCGCCGGTGTCGGCGCGGGAGCGGGCTTGGGCACGGGCGGCGCCGGTTCCGGCTCGGCCACGGCTTCGGAGGGCGCGGGCGCAGCCTGTTCTGGCGGTCCTTCGACTTCGCCCGGCGTGGGTGGCGGAGGCTGGGTCGCGAGTTTGGGCGCTGTCGATTCCAGCGCAACCTCGTCGGCAATCGATACTTCGATCGGCGGCGTGTTCAGTTTGAGCGGTTCGGGCACGCCCAGCCAGCGGCTGGACAGCGCCGCGAACAGCAGCACATGCGCTGCGCCCGCAATGCCGAAACCGATTTTTTCCGCCCGTTCCATATTATCGCCAGCCTATTGCGCGTCGGGTGAATGGTGGCTGACAGGGGTGTCACCTGTGGCGGTGCTGACCAGCGCGATGCGGTTGAGGCCGACCCGGTTGAGCTCGCCCATCACCACCATCACCCGGCCATAATCGAGCGCCTGATCGGCGCGCAGGAAGATTTGTGGCGTTTCCTGCCCGCTATGGGCGGCGGCGATGTCGGCGAGGCGGCCGGACAGTTCGGCATCGTCGACGGCCGTATCGTTGAGGAAGATTTCACCTTGAGCGGTGAGCGAGATTACCGTCGGTTCTTCCTCGCTTTCCAGCGCTTTCGCCCGGTTTTCAGGCAGCTTCACCGGCACGCCGGTGATGAGCAGCGGCGCCGTCACCATGAAGATGATGAGCAGCACCAGCATCACGTCGACCAGCGGCGTGACGTTGATGTCCGCCATCGGAGCATGGCGTTTACCGCGCCGCGCCGAGGGAGGGGTTCCCATTCCCATCAGTGCAGTTCCAGTTCGCGGCTGAGCGTGGCGTAGAAGGTGTCGGCGAAGCGGTTGAGGCTCGATTCCACCTTGTTGATGCGATGGCTGAAGCGGTTATAGGCGATCACCGCCGGAATGGCCGCGAACAGGCCGATGGCGGTCGCGAACAGGGCCTCGGCGATGCCCGGCGCGACGACGGCAAGGCTGCTATTCTGTTGCGCGGCGATTGAGGTGAAGCTGCGCATGATGCCCCAGACCGTGCCGAACAGGCCGACGAACGGGGCAACGGCGCCGATGGTCGCCAATATATTGAGCCGGTCGGAAAGACGGTCGATTTCCGCGCCCACCGCGCTGGACAAGGTGGTGGACAGCCGGTCGCGGGTGCCTTCGCGATCGACCTCGCGCTGTTTCGTCGACCGGCGCCATTCGGTGATGCCGGCGTTCAATACGCGTGCGCTGGGCAGGTTATCCTTGCTGTGCGCCTGAAAGAAGCGGTCGATATCGTCGGTCTGCCAGAATTCGTCCTCGAACTTGCGGCATTTGCGGATCAGGCCGGAAACCGAGATATTGAAACCGATGATGATCGCCCAGGTCCAGATGCTGGCCAGCAACAGCCCGGCCATCACGATTTTCACGATGATGTCGGCCTGAAGGAACAGGGCAAGCGGCGAAAGGGTCGCCGCATCGGTGGCGAGATCGACAATGGGCACGGTCATGGGTTCAGGTCTTCCCCTTGGGCAATGCGGGTAAAAAGCGCGACCCAGGGTTTTGGTTGCCTCTTCGGGCGGCCCTGGGGCGAAAGAAAGGCGACGATGACCTCTCCGCTGGTGATGAGGTCGTCGCCGCGCAGGATATCCTGTGCGATGGTGACGGTCGCTCCGGAGACATTGGCGACGCGGCTGACCACCATCAGATCATCGTCGAGCCGGGCGGGGCGGCGATAGTCGATGGCGGCCCTGGCGACCGCATAGACGCCCTCGCCGCCGTCGAGCGCGCCGCGCTGATCGATGCCGACAAGGCGCAGCATATCGGACCGGGCCCGTTCCATATAGCGCAGATAATTGGCGTGATAGACGACCCCGCCCGTGTCGGTATCCTCGAAGAAGATACGGAGCGGATAATAATGCGTGCCCGCAACGAACCGCCCGGAGGCTGGCGTCGGCAGATCGGATGGAGCCGGGGCGGGGAGCGGTGGCAGGGCGGACATCGCGCTCCTGTCTAGCCGAGCTGCGAGTCGTTGGCAAAGCGGGAAATGAGCCTTGACGTCAGTAATATATGCTTTCCCTGCCGGTTCCTGCTGAAAGAACGGTGGATTGCGGGCCGGGATGAAAGCGTGGCGGTTCCGGCCCGGAAAATCCGGTCAGTCGAAAAGGCTGTCCTGCCCCGAACCTGGCGAGGATATGGGCGGGGTAATGCCCAGATGCTTCCACCCGCCCGCATTGAGGCAGCGGCCGCGTGCGGTACGGGCGACGAGGCCGAGCTGGATCAGATAGGGTTCGATCACCTCCTCAATCGTGTCGCGCGGTTCGGAAAGCCCGGCAGCCAGCGTTTCGACGCCGACCGGCCCACCCTTGTAGATGTCGGCGATCATGGTGAGGTAGCGGCGATCCATCGCATCGAGGCCGAGCGCGTCGACCTCCAGCCGATTGAGCGCGGCGTCCGCGATCTTCGCATCGACGGTGGCCGCGCCCGCGACTTCGGCGAAATCGCGCACGCGGCGCAGCAGACGCCCGGCGATGCGCGGGGTCCCGCGTGACCGGCGCGCGACTTCGGTGGCGCCGTCCTGGCTCATCGTCAGGCCGAGCAGCCGGGCGGCGCGTGTCACCACCTGCATCAGCTCCTCGACCGTGTAGAATTGCAGGCGCACCGGAATACCGAATCGGTCGCGCAGCGGCGTCGTCAGCAGCCCCTGCCGCGTGGTTGCGCCGACCAGCGTAAACTGGGGCAGATCGATGCGCACCGATCGCGCCGAAGGGCCTTCGCCGATCATGATGTCGAGCGCGCGGTCCTCCATTGCGGGGTAGAGGATTTCCTCCACGGCCGGATTGAGCCGGTGAATCTCATCGACAAACAGCACGTCGCCTTCATCGAGATTGGTGAGAAGGGCAGCAAGGTCGCCCGCCTTGGCGATGACCGGGCCGGAGGTGGAACGGAAGCCGACGCCCATTTCCTTGGCGACGATCTGCGCCAGCGTCGTCTTGCCGAGGCCGGGCGGGCCGAAGAACAACACATGGTCGAGTGCTTCTCCCCGGCTTCGTGCGGCCTCTATGAAAATGCGCAGATTATCGCGTGCGCCCTTCTGGCCGACAAATTCGTCGAGGCTTTTGGGACGAAGCGCGGCGTCGGCATCCTCGCTGCGGCGGGCCGGGGTGATGAGGCGGTCAGTATCGGTCATGCCGGGCCTCTATGGCACAGCTTGACCGGATTGCGACAGTGCTTGTTTTGGGGGCTCAGGCCGTCATGCTTTGCGCCGGGGCGTCGGCATCCTTGCGCGCCTTCCGTCTGCGACGGCGCAGTGCAAAGCCGACCGCGCCGAAACCGAGGATCATCATCGCCCAGGTCGCGGGCTCGGGAATGGCGGCGGTTCCGTTTGTCAGCAGGCCGCCAAAGGCCGCGCCGCCGATGACCGAGCCCTCCGAATGGAAGCTGTCGGCAACAACCGATCCGGCGACCGAGCCGCCCTGAATGGTAACAAGGGCATCAGGAGCCAGCACCGACCCGTTGAAGGTCATCCCGCCGAAGGTGAGGCTGTTCGCTTCATAGAAGTTGAACAGCACTTTATCGGCGGAAAGACCACCATAATTAAAGCCGACATAATTGCCGAGGTTCGTGCCGGATATGTTGACGATCGCACCTTCGCCCAATCCCGCGAAGGTCAGGGAATAGAGCTGCGACCAGTCGCTGCCGTCAATGGTGAAGACATTGATGCCGGACGTCGAACCGGTCAGCGTCATGTTGCCGGGCTGATAAGGGGCGGTCGTCGCGGTGCCGGTGGAGGCCATGCCCGCATAGCTGGCCGACAGATCATGGGCGGTCTGGGTCAGGCTGGCCGATGACGCGGTCTGGCTGGTGAAATTGCCGCCGCCTGAGCCGTTGGCATTGGTGAAACTGCCCGAGGCGATGTCGCCATAGGAGCCACCGGAAATATAGGCGTCCCCCGTTGCATAGACATTATAGTCGCCGAGAAAGATGGTGGTGGCAGAGGCGGGCGACGTGGCGGCAAGACTGGCCAGTGCGATCGCGTAGAGAGGTTTCATGACCGATAATCCTTTATGACGATCTTGTCGTGACAAACGAACATGCTGTCCGCCCGTCGCCTTTCTGTCCGCTCAGAAGTTAATTATGTGATACGAATATGGGGTTTCTCCGGCTGACAACAAGGGATGTACCTTGTTGTTAACCTTGTTTTTATTCGGTTTTCTTCCTTGGGTGATGCCGGATCAAGGGATCAGCGTATAGCCTTGCTGCTGAAGCAGGGCGTCCATGGTCATGGCGGAGGGGGCCATTTTGACGCCGGGGATCAGGTCGGCCTTCGGCATGTTTTTAGCCGTTGCGCTCTGCCCGCACAGATAGATGGCGACGCCATGGGCCAGCAACTGGGAAATCGGCCCGGCCGAGGCATTGGCGATGCCGTTAAAGCGTGCGCGATAGACGTCGTCCCTGAGAAGGTCGGCTCCAGCTTCGCCATGGACGACTATGGCGATATGGATATTCTCCTCCGGAACGCCCGCCGCGACATTCAGGTTGATGAAACGCGCCGCGCGATCGACCGCGCGGTTGATCTGGCCCGGTTTCGTGCCCTGATGCACATCGAACAATAGCTTGAAGCGGCTGTCCCTGGGGACCGCGACATCGGAATCGACCCTGTAGGGCGCACCGAAATCGGTGAATACCGGACCGGGTACCGGGGCGGGCCGGGCATCCTCGGCCATGGCGGCGATGGGGGCGGTCATGGCCGTGAGGCAGGCAAACAGAGGCAACAGGCGCATGGTCGATCCCTTAATTGACGGTGAGAATGGGAGGATGAAGGCAATGGGACGGGTCACTTGGCCGCCTTTTTGAGGGCGAGGCGCACCAGGGCGTCCAGCGAACTGGCCTCCGCATCGAGTTCGCTCTCCGCCGCCGCGACCGCCGCGCTGGCCTCGGTGGGCCGGAAACCAAGGCCGGTAAGCGCCGATACGGCGTCGGCGGCGAGAGAACCGACAGCTTGTGTCGTCGCGCCGCCGCCAATGGGAAGCGGGCCGCTGGCGATGGTGCCGGTCTTGTCCTTGAGTTCGCGTACGATGCGTTCGGCGAGCTTGGGCCCGACCCCGTTCGCGCGGGCGACCATCGCCTTGTCCTGAGCGGCGATCGCACGGTGCAGTTCCGCGCCGTCCAGTACGGAAAGAATCGCGAGTGCGACCCGGGCGCCAACGCCCTGAACCCCGGTCAGCAGGCGGAACCAGTCGCGCTCCGCCTCGTTCGCGAAGCCGACAAGGCGGAGGAAATCCTCCCCCACCAGCATTTCGGTATGGACGGTTACCGCCTCGCCGGTCGGGCCGAGGGCAGACAAGGTCCGCGCCGACGCGCCAAACACATAGCCCACCCCGCCGACATCGATGACGGCGCTGTCCTGCCCCGTGCTGACCAATAACCCCTTTAAATGCGCGATCATGAGTCCTGCTTAATCATGTTCACCCTTCGTTTCTATAGAAAATCGCGATTGGAGAATGTGCGGCCTCCGCTTAAACGGGCTCATGCCCACGATCATTCTGCTCATCGCTTCCAACATTTTCATGACCACCGCTTGGTACTGGCATTTGAAAGGTGGAATGAGCCGGCCGGTATTGGCCGTGATCATGATCAGTTGGGGCCTGGCCTTTTTCGAATATTGCCTGGCGGTGCCCGCCAACCGCATTGGCTATGCGAGCGGCTGGAGCGGCGGGCAACTCAAGATCGTTCAGGAAGCGATAGCGTTGACGGTGTTCGGCCTGTTCATGGTACTGGTGCTCAAGGAACCGCTGGGCTGGCGCCATATTGGTGCTTTTGCCTGCATCATGGGCGCGGCGGGGTTCATGTTCATCGGGAAATGAGGCGGCGCGCGCTTGCCAGATGATGCGCATGGGTGATTGCGACCGCCAGCGCGTCGGCGGCGTCCGCACCCGCTATTTTCGCGCCGGGCAGCAGGCGGGCGACCATTGCATGGACCTGATCCTTGCTCGCATTGCCGACGCCGACCACCGATTTCTTGACGAGGCGCGCGGCATATTCGCCGACCTCCATTCCCGCCCGCGCCGCGTTGAGCAGCACGACGCCCCGTGCCTGACCCAGTTTCAGCGTCGATTGCGGATTGACGTTGACGAACACCTCTTCGACCGCTGCGCCATCGGGGCGGTGCTCGACGATCAGGTCGGTCAGCGCGGCATCAAGCGCGAGCAGGCGTGTGGGCAGGGGCAGACCGGCTTCGGTTTTGATCTGCCCGTTGGCGATATGCGACAGGCGGTTGCCGTCGGCGAGGATCACGCCCCAGCCGGTGGTGCCAAGGCCGGGGTCGAGACCAAGCAGGATCACCGTGCGTTCCTTCCCCCGAAAAGCGATGCCCCCTCCCTGAAAAGGGCGGGGGCGGCCGCATCAGCCCAGCTTTTCCATCACTTCGTCGGAAATGTCGTAATTGCCCCAGACGGTCTGCACATCGTCATCATCTTCGAGCGTGTCGATAAGCTTCATCAGCGTAGCTGCGCTGCTTTCATCGACTTCGACGGTGGTTTGCGGTTTCCACGCGAGCTTGGCGCTTTCCGCTTCGCCAAGTGTCGCTTCCAGCGCCCTTGCCACTTCATGCAGCGCGTCCATCGCGGTCCAGACCTCATGGCCGTCCTCGCTCGATTCGACATCTTCGGCACCCGCTTCGATCGCGGCTTCCAGAACCTTTTCCTCGTCGCCCGCGGAGGCCGGATATTCGATCAGCCCCATACGGTCGAAGCCGTGGGAAACCGCGCCCGACGCGCCGAGATTGCCGCCATTTTTGGCGAAGGCGGTGCGGACGTTGGTGGCGGTGCG
>SBGG01000015.1 GCA_006226685.1 Sphingomonadales bacterium | reverse complement strand
TCGATCGACCAGCCGCCCGCTATATTGGGCGCAATGATCGGTTCGGCGCTGGTCGGCACCTTTCTCGGTGTGTTGCTCGCCTATGGCATCGTCAATCCGTTCGCCAACCGCTGCCGTCAGGTAATCGAGGCCGATAGCTCCATCTACCATGTGGTGAAGCAGATCATCATCGCCTCGCTGCACGGTCACCCACAGCCGCTGGTGATCGAGGCCGCACGGTCGAGCCTGAGCCATGCGAACCAGCCGGCCTTTGCCGAAGTGTTCGACGGCATGCGGGGGAAATAAGCAATGGCAGGCCCCGGAAAACGCGCGACGAACGAGCCCGAACCGCGTCCGATCATCGTCAAGAAGATCATCGTCGATGGCCATGGCGGCCATCATGGCGGTGCGTGGAAGGTCGCCTATGCCGATTTCGTGACGGCGATGATGGCGTTCTTCCTGCTGATGTGGCTGCTCGGCGCGACCACTGAGGAACAACGCAAGGGCCTCGCCGACTTCTTCACCCCGACGCTGGTCGAACTGAAACAGGGCAGCGCGGGATCGAACGGCATGTTCGGCGGCGACAGCTTCGAAGGCAAGGAAAATTACCCGACCACCGGCGGTCAAGGCAATCTCGCCATCACCATCCCCCGCGACGCCAGCGGGGTGAAGGACCGGGGCGGACGCGACCGCAAGGACCGCCGCGACGAGGACCGGGCCAAGTTCAACCAGATCAAGGCGATGCTGGAAAAGAAACTCGCGAGCAGCGCGGCCTTGCGTAAGCTGGCGAAAAATGTGCGCTTCACCGAAACGCGCGAAGGGCTGCGTATCGACCTGATCGACGAAGCGGATTTCGCGATGTTCGGCATGGGCACCGACCGGCTTCTGCCGCAGGCGCACGGGCTGGTCGCGGAGGTTGCGAAGGTCATATCCGGCGTGCCCAATGACGTGATCGTGCGCGGCCATACCGATGGCCTGCCCTATGCGGCGGGGCGGACGATGAACAACTGGCTGCTGTCCTCCTCCCGCGCCGAGGCGACCCGCAAGGCGCTCGCCGACAGCGGCATCGCCAATGCCCGTTTCTCCCGCATTGAAGGCGTCGCCGATCGCGATCCCTATATTGCGGGCGATCGTTATGACCCGCGCAACCGCCGCATGTCGGTGATCCTCGCCTGGAGCGCGAGCGCAGGTCTGCCGTCGGACAAGGATGACGACCTCTCGGACGAGGAGCGGGCAGCGATCCGGGACCGCGACGCCCCGCAGAAAAAGCTCAGGGAAACCATGAGCGCGATGGACATGGGCGGAACCGGCCTTCCTCAGGGCGCCGTGCCGATCAACGCCCCGCCCCCGGGCGTCGCCTCCGGCAAGGTCGGCGACACCGCCAAGAAAGCGCAGCACTGACGGAGCATCGCGCCGCCCCCTAACCCGCCACTACACCTCTCAAGACCATGACTGGCGATAGCGTGACGGAGGCACCCCGAATTTACGGGTAAAGGCCGTGGCGAAATGGCTCGGCGTTGCAAAGCCGACAGCAAGCGCGATGGCGGTAACCGGCTCCTCCGTGGATCGCAGGAGGCGGGCCCCTTCCTCCATCCGGGCATCGAGGACGAACTGCCAGGGCGTAATGCCGAAAGCCTCCCGAAAGGCGGTCGTAAACCGCCGGACGCTCATCCCCGTCACCGCCGCCAGCGATTCGAGCGTGTGGCGTTCATCCAGCCTGTCCCGCACCGCTTCGGTCACGGCACGACGCGCCTCTGCCCCCAACGAACCGCCGAAAACCGGCTGCACCGTCTCCCGCCCATAGGCCTGACGCAGATGCATCGCCATCGCATCCGCCATCGCCCGCGCCGTCATGGCGGCGATGCTGTCCTCCGGCCGTCGCAGCAACGCATCGAGACGAACCGCCGCCGCGTGGAGAAAATCGTCCCTCAAGCGCGTATGCGGCGCCAGCGCCACCCCGCTCAGCAGGGATGCAGGCACGCTGATTTCGAGATAATGGGCCTTTTCCCCCTGCGCCAGCGCCGCATAACGGCAACCGGCAGGGACGATCCAGACATCGCCCTTCACCGGAAGGATACTACCCGAAGGCCCTTTCGAAAACTCCACCTCCATCCGGTCCAGCCGCCCGTCCAGATGGACGATGACCGTATGATGCTCCCTCTCAATATACCAGTCGGTCGGGCTCATCAGGCTTTCATGGGCAGCAACAATAGCGAGCCGCCCCAGTTCGGCCTCGCGCCGCCAGATCGTCGCCCGTTGCAGAAGCGGGCGCTGGCCTTTCCATATTTCCATGCCCGGCCTCTTCACTTCCGCCGAATCCCGGCCTGCTCATCAGGTGCCAGAATATAGAAACCCGCCGGAATCCGGAAGCCGGGATCATATGCTCCCGCTAAGCCGTGAATCACATACCGGCCGGATATCCCGCCCATGAGGATCTGTGGGGTGAAAACCGCAGGGCGAAGAACCGCGAACCGGGCACCGACAAGGAGACCATGTTCCAATGACCAACCACAGCATAACCGGAAAGACCGTGCTGATCGCGGGCGGCGCGAAAAATCTCGGCGGATTGCTGGCCGTCGATCTGGCGCGGCACGGCGCGGCGGCAATCGCCATCCATTATAACAGCGACGCCGCGAAGGCCGCAGCGGAAAATACGCTGGCCGCGATCAGCGTCACCGGCGCCAAGGGTTTCGCCTTTCAGGCCGACCTCACCACCGCCGACGCAATGGAACGGCTTTTTGCCGACGCGAAAGCTGCAATGGGCAGCATCGACATCGCCGTCAACACCGTCGGCAAAGTGCTGAAAAAGCCGATGACCGAGATCAGCGAAGAAGAATTCGACGCCATGAGCGCGGTCAATTCCAAATCCGCTTTCTTCTTCCTGAAAGAAGCCGGGAAGCATCTCAACGACAATGGGAAGATTTGCACACTCGTCACCTCCCTGCTGGGGGCGTTCACGCCCTTCTATTCCTCCTATGCCGGGACGAAGGCACCGGTCGAACATTATACCCGGGCGGCGTCAAAGGAATTCGGCGCGCGCGGCATCTCCGTCACCGCCATCGGACCGGGGCCGATGGACACGTCCTTCTTCTACCCGGCCGAAGGAGAAGACGCCGTGGCCTATCACAAGAGCGCAGCGGCGCTCTCCCCCTTCACCAAGACCGGTCTGACGGACATAGAGGATATCGTGCCCTGGATCCGCTTCCTCGTCACCGAAGGCTGGTGGATGACGGGCCAGACGATCCTCGTAAATGGTGGTTACACCACGAAATAGGAAAGCTAGGGTCAGGACCCATTACTGGCACCATTGAGGTTTGAAGCAAAATGGCTCGGAGCAAGGAGAAAAGGGGCAGGAATATGCCGATATTTCCAGGCTTTTCGACGCAGCGCCGGGCCATTTTGGTCAAATCCCTGCGGGACGTCCAAATGGCTTCCCTCTCGAAC
>SBGG01000041.1 GCA_006226685.1 Sphingomonadales bacterium | reverse complement strand
CCGAGCGCGTGCTCAAGATGCCGCGGGAGAAGCTGGCATGAGCGATTTCGAGTTGAACGGCGGGATTGACCCTGAAGAGTTGCGCGATGCCGCAAGGCGCCTGCTGGCCGACAAGGTCGATCGCCGGGCACCATGGGAAGCTCGTGACAACGGGCGCATGGCACTTGAAGGCGCGATGACCGAGCTGGGGTGGTATCTACTGACCATCCCCGAAGCCATGGGGGGGCTGGACCAAAGCTTTGAGGCCCTCGCGCCGATTTATGAGGAGGCGGGGCGCGCCCTTTCGCCGCTGTGGCCCGCCGGCACGATGGCTGCGATCGATGTGCTTGCAGCGGACGGTACCCAGGAGGCGCAGGCCGCGTTGCAGGCGATTGCTGAAGAAGGGCGTCGGGTCGCGACCGTCATTCTGCCGGTTGGCGCTTCGGCGCAATCGGCACGCGTGGCGATGGTTCCGGGGGCGGACCTCGCCACGCACCTGTTGCTGGTTCCGGAGAACGGCGAGGCCTGCCAGTTCGTCCCGAGGGATGCTGCGGGCGTTTCGATCGAGGTCGTGGAAACCTGGGATCGTTCGCGCAGTTTTGCAGAGGTAGTGCTGAACAACGCTTCGGCTGACGCGATGCGCATTGAAACGCCGGAAGCCCTCTCTCTCGCACGGGCGCATAGCGAACTCGCTCTTGCATGGGATTGCGTTGGTGCGGCGGCGCAATGCCTGACCGAAACCGTGGAGTATATGTTGGGCCGTCAGCAATTCGGTCGACCGATCGCCTCCTTCCAGGCGCTGAAGCACCGCGCCGCAGACCACAAGGTCGCGCTGGAACTCGCGCGGTCGCTGGTGACGCATGCAAGCATGGCCTATGCCCGGAAGCGCAACGGATGGGCCGAACTCGCTACTCAGGCACGCCTGCTCGCCACTGGCGCTTTTCGCGGTATCGCCGAAGACGCGGTGCAGCTGCATGGCGGCGTTGGCTTCACCTGGGAATATAGCTGTCACCTGTTCCTCAAGCGCGCACTGGTCAACGAAATGATTGACGGGGCGCCGGAAGCTCTGAACGACCGGATCGCGGAAGCGGTGATGCAAAAGGCGACGTCCGCGCGGATATGAAGCGCATCGCGCCATGATGAAAAAGGCCCGGCGGTTTCAGCAACCGCCGGGCCTTTTGTTTGCAAGTGATGGAGTGCCGACGCTCAGATCGCCAGCGCGACGCCACCAAAGGGCCGGGCGGTCGCCACATAGTCGAGCGCCGCCGGAGCCTCGTCAAACGGGAAGCTGCGGTCGAACAGCGGCTTGATCTTGCCGGCATCCGCCAGCTGGGTGAACACCGTCCACGCGTCGGCCCATTCTTCGGGCGTGCAGGTGTAGACGCCATAGCCCTGAATGCTGCCGCGATAGAGGATCAGGTCCGCCAGTGTGATGGTCGATTGCCGACCGGCGGCGAAACCCAGAGTGATGATCTTGCTGTACCGCTTGATGCACTTGGCGGTCTCAGCCAGAATGGGTCCGCCCAGTGAATCGATGACGATGTCGACCCCTTCGCCGCCGTTAAGGGCATGCACCCCTTCGGCCATCGATTGTTTGGATAGATCGACAACATTTTCAAATCCTGCGGCGCGGGCCTGTTCGGCCTTTGCGGTCGAGCTGGTCGTACCGATGACGTTGGCGGCCCCCAGCGCGCGGGCTAGCTGGAAGGCGGCGTTACCCACCGAGCCGCCAATGCCGGGAGCCAGCACGGTTTTCCCTGCAGCAAAGCCGGCCTCCACCAGCGCGCGATAGGCTGTCGGATAGGCGACCGATGCCTGCGCCGCAGCGCCGTCCGAAACAGAGTCCGGAATTTTCCAGGCGTGGTCTTCTTCCACCGTGCAATATTCCGCCCAGCTTCCATTCCGCATGAAGCCATAAGGGAAGGCGCCGAACATGACCCGATCCCCCGCCTTCAATCGGTTCGACGGGCCGGCATCCTCGACAACGCCCGCGCCCTGATTGCCGGGAATGAGCGGCAGCGTACAGGGCGGGAAATTGGCTTCGTTTTCGTCATTGATGACCGCAACGTCGAAGGGAACGACGCCCGGAGCAGTCATTTTGACGAGAATTTCGGTGCCGGAGCGTGTCGGTTTGTCGACTTCGACCGATTTAAGCCCCTGCGAACCCGACTGGGATTCGATTAACCAAGCGCGCATAGCTGTCTGTCCTTCAATAATGTTCGATACGGGCTGTTATTTGCGTCGCCGGACCTGAATCCCTGCGGCTTCGCGATCCCAGGTCGATGGCGTGACGCCTTCTTCCCGCAGCTGATATTTGAGCACGCGCCCGGTGGGATTCTTGGGAAGGCTCTCCCGGAATTCCACATAGCGCGGGACCGCGAAGTGCGGCAGGTTGTCGAGGCTCCAGATGCACAGTTCCTGCTCGGTCACCCGTGCATTCTCGCGCAAGACAGCCGTAACCTTGATTTCGTCCTCGCCCGTCTGTTCCCCCACGGCATGAACAGCGACTTCGGCGATTGCATGGTGGGCGCCGAACGCCCGCTCAGCCTCGAAGCTGGAGACATTTTCACCGCGCGAGCGCATATAATCCTTCGCCCGGTCGGCAAAATAGAGATAGCCGTCGACCATCTTGCCCAGATCGCCGGTGTGCATCCACATGTTTTTCCAGACCGCTGCGGTAGCCTCCGGCCGCTTCCAATAGCCTTCGAACATGATGTTCGCTTCGCGTGGACGGAACACGATCTCACCGACGGTGCCATCCGGAACAGGTTGGTCGTTCTCGTCGAAGATCATCATTTCATATTCGTCGAGAGGCCGGCCGGCGCATGTCTCAGGGGCTACATGATCATAGGGAATGCCAGTCATGCGAATGCCTTCGGTTTGACCGTAAGACCAACTCCCGACGATCTGGACGCCAAAGCGCTCTTTCCATATCTTGCGTACGTCGGGGGTGATCGGGGTGCCGTATATCATCTTCAGCTTGCCATGATAGCGCTTGGCAGCATCGCAATCCGGAGCATGTGCCACCAGTGCGAAGATCGAAGCCATGAGCATCGCCGAGACAGCGCCCGATTGTTCGATGTCGTCCCAGAAGCGTCTTACGGAGAATTGACTGACCAATGCCATGCGCGACCCGTCGATCATCACGGCAAGCAGATTGGAGATAGCCGCCGCATGGAACAGGGGCAGGGGGGTGAAGAGCGTCTGGCCTTCGTCGAGCAATGTCAGCCGGCGATTGATCCTGCCGACGGCCGCCATGTAATTGTGCGAGATCATGCAGCCCTTCGAAGGGCCGGTCGTGCCGGACGTGTAAATAAGGGCGGCAAGATCTTTTGGATCGACCGCGACCGGAAGCGGCGAGCTGTCGGCATCGATAAACTCATCCAGAGGATGGATCGGTATGCTGCAGATCGGAAGTTGTTCGGTCGAGTGGCACAGGATTATCTGTACGCACGGCACCTGGTCGGCGATATGGGTAAAGCGTTCAATATAAGGCGCGCTGCAAATCACGACCTTGGCTTCTGCGTCGGCAACCTGATGCCGCAGAAAATCGCCACGATAGGCATTATTGATCGGTACCCAGATCGCGCCGAGCTTGTTGATGGCGAACCAGCAGAGGACGATCTCGATACTTGAGTCGAAAAGGGTGACAACGCAATCCCCCTTTTGGACCCCAAGCGACGCAAGTCCGCGAGCCAGCGCGTTGGCTCTGCGGTTTATGCCACCATAGGTCTCGGCAACCCCGTCCACCATCAGAAATTCGCGATCGGGATATGCCTCGGCCGCGCGCTCGATAAGCCCTACGACTGTGTCACGGATGCCGGACTTGAAACCGGAAGTTTGCAGATGAGAGTCCACGCTTAGTCCTGCTTGGTGCCGGTGTTTACTACTTCGACCATGATCATCACGGTCTTGTCGCGCTCAAGGAACCGAAGTTCATCTTCAACCAGCACCGGATTGACTTCCGGGTCGTTGAAGATGCGGGTCATTTCCTCGACCGCAGCCTGGTCTGCAACGTGCATCTCGGTGATGCAGTCATAGCCAATATCATAGGGCTGGGGCTGGGTGCCGGGCGGGATCTCGCTGGGGTTCAGGACGGCAAAGGTAGGATAGTTGCGCACATAGTCAGTCAGCAGGTGGCCAATATATTTCTTGGCCAGAAGCACATGACTGCTTTCATAATGCTGCCGGAAATGTTCCGGCGTCGTGCCAGCTTTGCGTTTGAGGAAATATATGATCTTTATCATTCGCTCTCTCCTGATAATTGTGGTTGCAGCCGTCCGTCAGTCCAGAGCAGCAAGGATCGCAGCGGTGTCACCATAGACCGGGTGGATCAGCTTGATCTTCCCATTGACGACTTGGGTCGCTTCCGCGAGCGGAAAGCTGACCGACTTTCCGGTCTTGCGAACCGTTACCGAGAAGGCGCCATAGGCAATCACCCATTCCCCGGTTGTCGCGAAGATATCGGGCTTGAAGCTGAAGGCGCTGTATGTGTCGACGACCTTCAGCAGCGCGTCGCGAATGGCATCGACGCCTACAAAGCGCCCGCCATAGGGGAGAGAATCCGCCTCAAGCAAAACGCCGTCTTCGGCGAAGAAGGACAAAAACCCTTCCAGATCCCCGTTGCCCAGCATGGCTTCATAGGACGCCTTTACGATGTCAACCGGATCAGTACTCAAGACAATTCCCTTCGCGTTCAATGTTCCCGGAAAGAACCTCATAAAACAGCAAAGCAGATGACTCTGCCAGTCTCGCGCGCGCGACTTCCATCAGAGACAAGATTGGCTGCGTTGCGGGCTCTAACCTGGAGGTTTGCCCGCAACGTTCCGCTAGCAATGGGCTTAAAGCTCTATGCCCATCGCCCGCATATAGGCTTCATGGAAATGTCGGATGCGGATTTCCTGCTCGGTGGCTAGGATGGGGCGGGCGGCACCGGGGTCGGCCGCCTTCATGCCGCGATGCACTTCCTCCATATTCTCCATATCTTCGTCCATGATATAGCCGACCTGTCCGGTTTCCGGATAATCGCGGCCCTGTTCATGGAAGTCGACCCACACGGTTTCGACCTTGGGCGGCCGTGGCGCGCCCTTGGCGAGCGGCCGCAGCCAGCGAATTTCCATGATGCATTCGTCCGGGCTGTCGCCCAGCGGAGTGAAATTATACCACCAGGACAGGCCCTCGCCCCACCAGGGAAAGAAGGCGGGGAACATGAACCACTGGTGCATGTCAACGAGGTAGGAGATCGGCCGGCCCGTGAAATCAACGCCAGTATTGGCCTTGTGAACTTCTACGGTTTTTTCGGCGGCATAGGCGCGCGCTTCGGCCAGCGTTTCACCGACGCCCTCGGGCGCCAGGGGCAGGCCATATGTATTGCAGAACAGGTCGAGAGATACCCGCGCCGAAATGTCGTTCTGGACCCAGCCGTCCGGAATAAGGGCAGGCGTGATCAGCCGGCTTACCGAGGCCTTCCCGTCATCCCAGCAGTCGGTCTGCGTATAGGTGGAGCCGAAAATCGGCATCCCGCTGGGATGGGTGGTCAGGACGTGGTAGCCTTCGAGGAAGGCTTCGAGGCCAGACTTCCAGTTGATCTTGACCTTCTTCTTGATGTGGGCGGCAGTATACCGGTCCTCCTGCGGGCAGTCGGCAAAATGCTGAGGCATGACGCCCATCGCATCGGACAGCGGGCCGGCTTCCAGGTCAGGATTGATGAAGACGTTCCCTCCCCATGTGTCGCACTGGACGGGGCGCAGGCTGTAATTCTTCGGCGTGGCCTGCTCGAACTCCTCCCAGCGCGGAACCCAAGTCAACTTGCCGTTGAGGTCGTAGCTCCAGGCATGGAAAGGGCACTGGATCATATCGCCGGATTCCGGCTTGTCGCCGCAAAGGCGACGGCCGCGATGGCGACAGCTGTTCCAGAACGCCTTGAACTCATTTTCCCCGGACCGCACGATCAGAAACGATAGCGGGCCCACTTCATAGGAAACGCGATCGCCGACATTCGGGATGTCTTCCTCGCGACAGGCGACCTGCCACACTTTCTTCCAGATCTTTTCGATCTCATCGGGCACATATTTCGGGTCGAGATAATATTCATAGGGCAGGGGCTTGTTCGTCGGGCGATGCGTACCGCGTTCGGCCGCGGTCCACGGAACATCCTCGCCGGCCCTTTTTATATATTCGACATATTGGGGCATGTCGGCGAATTGCGTGCCGTGAACGGCGCGAACATAGCTTTTGTTGCCATATCTGGTGATGTCTGGAGTAAGTTCGTTCATGGTAGCACCTCTAAATTTGAGCAATCTGGTCTGGCAGGATTGATTTCATCGTAGTCGCGCGCGGTGTCAGAACATGATGACTGTACGAATACCTTCTCCGCGCTCCATCGCTTCAAGGCCTGCTGAAATCTCGTCGAGGGATATCTTGTTGGTGATCAGGCTTTCGAGATCGAATTCTTTCTCCATCAGGCGATCGACTAGCTTCGGTATTCCTGAACGGCATTTTGCGCCGCCGATGGATGATCCCTTCAGCGTTTTGCCGAAGAGCAGTTCTGTCGGTGGTATCGAGAGCATTTCGCCATCCGGGGCCAGCCCCACGACCATGCACACGCCCCATGCGAAATGCGTGGCGGCAAAGGCGTGCTGGATGGTGGAAATCGCACCGACACACTCGAACACATAGTCCGCACCCGCGCCGGTTATCTCGACGATATGCTGGCCCAGTTCCTTGTCGAGCGTTTTGGGGTTGACGAATTCAGTCGCCCCCATCTTGCGGGCCAGCGCCTCCTTGGCCGGGTTGGTATCGACAGCGATGATCCGGCTTGCGCCGCAGATGCGCGCGCCCTGAATGACGCTTAGGCCTATGCCGCCAAGTCCGATCACAGCCACAGTTGAGCCGGGCTCAACCTGAGCCTCGATTATTGCCGCGCCAAGGCCTGTCGTTGCGCCGCAACCGAGATAGGCGATCTGTTCGAACGGCGCATCCTTGCGGACCTTTGCAAGGCTGATTTCGCGATACACGCCGAAATTCGAAAAGGTGCCGAGGTCATGAAAGGCATGGAGCCGAGTGCCGTTATATTCGGCTCTAGTCTTGAGGTCATGACCCGTGAACATTTCCGCACACAGATTGGTTTTGGGTGAATGGCAGAAATCGCAATGGCCGCATTCCGGGCACATATAGGGGATCACGTGATCGCCAACTTCCAGGCCGGTTACGCCGGGGCCAACCTCGACAACCACGCCGCCAGCTTCGTGGCCGGGAATGCCCGGGAAATGAACAAGTGCGCCGACCTTGCCCGCAAGCGCCGAAAGATCGGTATGGCACAGACCGGTGGCTTTGATCTCGACCAGAACCTCGCCCTCGCCGGGCGTGTCGATCTTGACCTTGTCAATGATAAGCGGGCTGCCGGGCGCCATGGCGATCGCGGCACGTGATATTACGGGCATTTTCTGTCCTCACCCATTTGCTTGATAGGAACGGGTCCCGATTGTCAGAATCCCGGTCGGCAAGCGCCTCTCTCGATATTTGTTAAACTATCATCCAACAGGCCGGCCTGGGAAGGTTGGCCTTGTCTGTAGTTCGCCGCCATGTTGCCTGATGAGGCAACGGCATGGCAGGAAATCATCTGGAGACAAAGTCGACCCGCAGACGTGTCAGCCTGATGGTCGCGATCCGCCACTTGCCCGCAATCTTCCGGTAGGTTTCATGATAATGGCCGTAACCGATGATTTCCCTGACCGGCGAGTCGGGCAGCAGCAAATGGTCCGTCATCGCCCAGATTGCGCTGGCGCTATCGTCGCTCTCGATGGTGATTTCGGGCATGAAGCCCTGATGGGCTGAGATCAGCGGCGCCAGACCGGTGCGAATATAATCCTTCACCGCCGCCAGGCCGCTGACCAGATCCTTGTCGTCGTCCTCTGCGGCGGGCTCGTCAGGACTGCGCAGCGCCCCACGATAGTCGCAGGCGATGTCCTGCGTGAATATGCCATCCAGCAGGTCCCATTGCTTGGTATCCATCGCCCGGAAGTAGATGGCTTTGACCTTGCGGATTTCTTCGCAGGCCACGAGCGTTTCAATCTCATTCATAAGTGCATCCCGCCACTGCATTGAAGGACCTGTCCGGTGACCCAGCGTCCGTCATCGGACGCCAGAAAGGCCACGGCAGCCGCAATGTCACTCGTCTCGCCGATACGGCCCAGCGCCGCTGCCTGTTCGAAAAAAGCCCTGCTGGCAGGGTCCTCAAGATAAGATCGGATGAAATCGGTCTCTGTCGCGCCCGGGGCCACGGCGTTCACGGTGATGTTCCGGCGGCCCATGTCCGCGGCAAGAGAGCGCGTGAAGCTGTTTATGGCCGCTTTGGTGGCGGCATAGCCGATTGCGCCGGGATAGGCCGCAAGGGACACCATTGAGGACAGGTTGACGATATGGCCGCCATCCCGGATGTGCTCCGACGCGAGTGCGGTTAACAGAAACGGCGCACGCACGTTGACGGCATAAAGACGGTCGAGCGTGGCAGCCGTGATATCGCCGAGCGCTCCGCCGCCGCCAATACCCGCATTGTTCACCAGAATATCGATCTTATCAAAACCCAGGCGCGCGGCCTCGGCCATGACTGTGCTCACCATGGGCGCAAGCCTGTCGACCTCGGCCAGGTCGGCGCCTATTGCGAACGCCCGGCCGCCCTTGGCCAGGATCGCGTCGACGGTGGCTTTGGCGTCCTGTTCGCGTCGGCCATAATGCACGGCAATCGCCGCGCCGCGCTTCGCCAGTTCAAACGCGATTTCACGCCCGATCCCGCGCGAAGCTCCCGTCACCAGCGCGAATTTTCCAGCCAGAGAACCCGTCACGGTAATGTGGTGCCATTGTCATATTCCTCGACCATCAAAAGGCGGGTGGCCAGGCGATCCTGAAATTTTTCCTCGTCTTCCAGAATGACCTTGTTGTTTTCGGGCAGATTGATGATGCGCGCCATTTCCTCAACCGCTGCCTGATCCTTCAGCCAGATCTCTGTCACTGCGTCATAGCTGTCTTCGACGCTGTTATCCTCGGGCTGATATTCCATCAACGACATGGGATAGTTGCGCACATATTTGGTCCACAGGTGGCCCAGCAGGCGCTTGCCGATGACGGCATGACTCGTTTCATAGTGATGGATGAAGTCCTCGCGGCTCATGCCGGGCTTCTTTTTTATCAGAATGACGATCTTGGGCATTGAAATCTCTCCTCATCCATTTGAGATGTTTGCGGGAAGAAATCATGCAACCATGGGCCATGTGAAGCCTGCATGCGAACCGACCCCTGGTCTTGCAGCTAAAGGCAAGGGGTATCTCCAGCCACATCATGCCTGCCGGCCCCTGTCTCCGATTGCGTTGTGCGCCGGCAGTTGCCAATCGCTGGTGGCGGCTGGATAATGCCGCAATGGCAGACAGACTACCTTCGCTGCGAGGCGTCGAGACATTCGTATGTGTGGCAGAAGTGCTCAACCTGCGCGTTGCTTCCGAGCGGCTGAACGTGACGGTATCCGCGATCAGTCATCGTATCCAGGCGCTGGAAGAGGAGCTCGGCATCCTGCTGTTTGATCGCAGCGGGGGGCGCATGCGGCTTACCACAGAGGGGTCGGATTTTCTCGACCAGTTGCGCCCCGGTCTTATGTTTCTGCAAGAGGCCACGAGCGCGGTTCGCAAAAATGCGGCACGCCCCATGTTGCGCATTTCGGCGCCGCCGATCATCCACGACCAATGGCTGCTAGGCATGCTGGAGGGGTTCCAGAATGCCAATCCCGGCGTCCGGTTTGAACTGTTGAGCAGCGGCCGCCGGCGTGCCGCGGGCTGCGATCTCAGCATCGTGCCCATGTCGCCTTCCATGATACGGGAGGGCGCCGAGCCGCTACTGAACCTGAGTATCCTGCCCGTGTGCAGCCCGGAATTTCTGGCGCGGCATTCGATAGACGCTGTCGAATCTCTCCTCTCATTGCCTCTGCTGGAAGCGCTTCCTGCGCTGGGGGCGTGGAGGGCCTGGTTCGATGCGGCAGGGTTCAGCGGCGATTATCCGCCCCCGGCGGTAGCCGTCGATAATCAGATACTGCTCTATCAGGCGGCGATCCGTGGATTGGGGGTGGCACTGGGAGCGCAATCGCTGATCGGAGACTATCTGCGGTCTGGTCAGCTGGTCGCGCCATTGGGCATAGCTTGCGACATGCAGCCGGCGCTCGGCATCATCGTGCACGAAGGCGCCAATGTCCGGCTCGCCAGATCTTTTGCGGTCATGCTCAGGGAGGAGCTTCCTCTCAGTGTTTAAATTTTTTCAACGACGCAGCCAAATTCCTAAAGATAAATCGGAATAGGGACGGTCTAGAAAATGAACAAGGCCGGGGTGCGTCCGCCCATCGGATTTTGGAGTTGTTGATGTTGATCAGTGCTACCGAGGTAAATCAGACAGTCGGTCCACCGCCATTGCGCAGACCCAATTCATTGCGTCGGTCAAGCTCCATGCAGTCTATCTGGCCAGAGGGCGCAACAGGGCCGCATCGTCTGGTCGGCCGTGCAAGAGACCTGTTTACCAGTCCCGACGTGGAGGCGCCCCAAACACTGTCCGAGGACTGGATCGAGGCGACGCTTACGCCTGAAAGGCTGCTGGCTTCCTTGCACGGCAGCCGCCATGCTGAAACCCTTGGGGCTTTTGCCGGATTGCCTCCCGGGGGAGATCTTCGTCGGGCCATGGCAGAGGAAATGCCAGAGGAAGGGAAACGGGACACATTGCTTCACCGCTTGCTGGACGACATGGCGGGAGCGAACTTCATGGCAAGCTCGGCCTGGTATGATTGGGAGCCGGACGGACTGGAAGGCTATTACCGAAATATCGGGCTGGGCTCTGTTCTTGAGCGCCCGGTCACCGGCTTGTGCCTGAGCTATGTTCCGGGTTCGGAGGCGATGACGCCCGATGGCCGGACAAACGAAGATCAAGCCGATCATCCTCGTGCGGTATCGCCTGTGTCGGAAGCGGACCCGTTTGCATGGCATGATATTGTTGAAATCGATGCGGCCAATCATTGGCGATTGCGCCGGACAGACCTCTGGGTTGAGGAAGGCGTCGTGCACGCCGACGCTTGGTTTCAGGACAGTTCGGCCGTGCGTGGGCGCCATGACGTTCGGACCATCTTTCATGAATATGGTCTGCGCGCGCGCTTCGACCCCGCGGAAATGACATTGACCGGCATCGATGTCGATCCGCGGGTGTTGCCGTTTGGTACTTGCCGCGCGGCGCCGGCGACCGCCAATGTTCTGGTGGGGCGTTCGGCCCGCGAGTTTCGCGAATTCGTGCCCAAGGCGCTGCGCGGCACGCAGGGCTGTACGCACCTCAACGATATGTTGCGCGCCCTGCAGGATGTTTCGGCGATGGCCGAGACCTTCAGGAAAGCAATTGCTTCCAGTGCAGGCTAGCCAGCGTGCATCTTGAGGCCATCGCGCCACGCTAGTTATCTGTAGGCAGATTTGGACAGAAAAGCACGATAACGAGGAAGCGCGTGTGACGTTGAGCGTTGAAAATTTTCCGGCCGCCGTCTTGCCTCCGCATGCAGAAGCTCTGCGTCAGGAGGTCAAGGCCTTCATTGCCGAGCATGCGGGCGCATTACCTGCCCACCAACGGGCGCGAAGCTGGTCCGGATTTGATGTCGGTTTCAGCCGCGCTCTGGCTGCGCGGGGCTGGGTCGGGCTGACGGTCCCGGTCGAATATGGCGGTCCGGGGCTGGATCCCTATTGCCGTTTCGTTCTGGTCGAAGAACTTCTCGCGGCCGGTGCCCCGGTCGCCGCGCACTGGATCGGTGACCGACAAAGCGCGCCGCTGCTCCTGCATTACGGGACGGAGGAACAGCGCCGGACGTTCCTGCCGGGCATCTGCAAGGGCGAGCTGTTTTTCTGCATAGGCATGAGCGAACCCAATTCGGGATCGGATCTGGCGAGCGTTCGCACGCGCGCCGAAAAGACAGAGGGCGGGTGGCGGCTCAACGGCCAGAAAATCTGGACGACCTACGCACACAAATCCCACTATATGATCGCGCTGGTGCGAACGTCCGGCACGTCCGAAGACAGACAGAACGGATTGTCCCAGTTTCTGGTCGATCTTTCGCTGCCTGGTGTGACCGTCAATCCGATTGCGCTCGGCACGGGCGATGCCGATTTCAACGAGGTCTTTTTCGAAGATGTGCTGCTGCCCGCCGACAGTCTGGTCGGCGAAGAAGGCAATGGCTGGAAGCAGGTCAATGCAGAGCTCGCGTTCGAACGGAGCGGGCCGGAGCGGATATATTCCAGTCTTGTGCTGCTTGACCTCTGGGCGCAGTTGCTGGGGCCGACCCCGGATCCCGCCGATGCGGCCCGCCTGGGCAAGCTGGTTGCGCGACTGGCGCCGCTGCGGGAAATGTCGGTTTCAATGACGGCGCTGCTCGCCGCCGGCAAGTCGCCCCTGACCGAAGCCGCTTTGTTCAAGGACATGGGTACCGAGGTCGAGCAACAGATCCCGGAGGAGATCGCCGATGCCGTCGCCGCGCGGCCTGATTTCGTGCCGGATGCGGAGCTTATGCGCACGCTCGCCTACATCATGCAGGCCAGCCATGTTTTCTCGCTGCGCGGCGGCACGCGGGAGATTTTGCGCGGCATGATCGCAAGGGGGCTCGGTCTGCGATGAACGACGACAATAATATTCTGGTTGATGGATTCCGTCGCCTGATTGCCGATACCGTCACTCCGGCGCGTGTGCGGGAAGTGGAAGAAACGCTTTCACCCGCTAGCTTGTGGGAAGCCCTTCATGCTTCGGGCTTCCTTGACATGCTCGTTCCGGAAGATGCGGGTGGTGCCGGGTTGATGCTGCCCGATATATTTCCGTTGCTGCTGGTGCTGGGCGAATATGCGGTACCGGTGCCCTTTGCCGAAACAATGGTGGCTCGCGGTATGCTGAGCGCGCGAGGCGTTAGCGCGCCGGAGGATGCGCTGATCGTCCTTGCGCCGGCATCGGCAACGCTTCCCTTCGGAAAGCTGGTGACGCATGCGCTTGTCGCGCGGGACGACGGCCTGCATCTGGTCGAAGCGCAGGGGAAAGGCGATGACATCTTTGGTGCGGCAGGGGCGCTCGGACTGACAAGCGGAGCTTCTGTGGGGAGGGTCCCCGGTTCGTCGGACGATCTGATGATAGGGGCCGCGGCGGTTGCCTCGGCACAGATGGCCGGCGCAATGTCGCGCATGCTGGAAATGACGTTGCGCCATGCGGGTGAGCGGGCCCAGTTCGGCCGCCCGCTCGGCAAGTTTCAGGCCATCCAGCAGCAGATTGCCGTGCTCGCCGAGCAGGTGATTTCATGTCAGGTGGCGGCCAGGACGGCATTTTCGGGCACCTCATTCGATCCCGTTCGTGTGGCTGCGGCAAAATGCCGGGCCGGGGAAGCCTCCAACCTTGTTTGCGGGATCAGCCATGCCGTTCACGGCGCGATCGGCGCAACAGCCGAGTTCGACCTGCAGCTTTATTCGCGGCGCCTGAAGCAATGGCAGCTTGCGTTCGGGTCGCAGCAATATTGGGCCACGCGTCTGGGCATGGCGCGGGCGGCGCCGGGCAATCCGAATACCGCCGATTTCCTGAGGCGGAATTTGGCATGGGAGATAGTTTCGTGATTGAGCATGGCGCCTATCCGTCCCTGCATTGGGAGGATGTGAACGAGGGGGATGTCCTCCCTTCTTTCGAATATGAACTGAGCCTGGTGCGGCTTGTCGCGTTTGTGCGCGCGACCGGCCTTTACGACTATGTGCATCACGATGCGAAATATGCGCAAGCCGTGGGGACGAAGGACGCCTTTATATCGACCCCCCATGTAGGGGGACTTTTCACGCGTCTTATCACCGATTGGTCCGGGCCGGCCAGTCTGCTGCGGCGCATAACCTTTCGCATGACCGCGCAGTGCTTGCGCGACGATATGCTGACAGTGACCGGGAAGGTCGGGCGGAAATATCGGGGCGACGACGGCAGCTATCTGGTTGACATCGTCGATCTCAACATCGCGACGCAATCCGCTCCCAGTGCAGCAAACGCGACCGCGACGATCGAGATGCCGTCTGCCGATGGCCGGATTCCTGGCGTTTTCCGTCAGCGCCTACCGGGTGAAGAGCCAGGGCCGAATGAAGATATGCCCGATTTCGCCCGTGCCATGATGGGCGAGGAGCGCGAAGGGAATTGGGAGCCTCACGATCCTCTGCTGGCGAGCGATGTTCACCTGTGGTGCGAGGCGCTGGAAGACTGGAACCCGCTCTACTGGGATAAGGATTATGCCTCGGCGTCGCCCTTCGGTACGGTGATCTCTCCGCCGACGGGTATGTTTACCGGTGCCGGTTCGGCACTCAACGTCGGTCTCGGCTATCGTAAGCCGGGCGCGGATGTTCCCGAGCCGATCAAGCAGGGGCTGCAAGGCATGGAACTGATGACAGCCCTGCGGAAGGACCTCATCAAGGGCGGTATTCCATTCCCGCCGCCCGACTGCCCGGAAGCCGTGGTGACGCAGGCCGACTTTAACTTCTATACGCCGCTGCGGGTCGGAGACACATTGCGCACCAGACAGCGGCTTGTCTCCTGCAGCCCACAGCGCAAGACCCGGCTTGGCGAAGGGCATTTCGTGACCGGAGAGAATATGCTGTTCAATCAGCGTGATGAGCTTGTTCGCACGGTTGCGATGAGCCTCTTCTGTTATCGCGCGGCATGATTCCGATCTGGATAGCGGTGCGAACAATGCAAGGACAGGTCGCTTGACTATTAAAACGCGTATCACCGAAATGCTCGGCATCGAGCATCCCATCGTGCAGGGCGGGATGATGAACGTCGGCTATGCCGAACTCGCCAGCGCGGTTTCCAATGCCGGTGGCCTCGGTATCCTGACGGCTTTGACGCAACCGACGCCGGAAAAGCTGCGCGAGGAAATCGAACGGTGCCGTGCGATGACCGCGAAGCCCTTTGCCGTCAATCTGTCGGTATTGCCCGCGATAAATCCGCCCGACTATGTGGCCTACGCGCGGGCGATCATCGAGGGCGGCGTGAAGATCGTCGAGACGGCGGGAACGGCCGCCGTGCGGGAAATATGGGAGATGTTCAAACCGCACGGTATCCGGATACTCCACAAATGCACCGCCGTGCGTCACGCCCTTTCGGCGGAGCGCGCCGGGTGCGACATCATTTCGATCGACGGGTTCGAATGTGCCGGACATCCCGGCGAAGACGATATTCCGGGCCTGATCCTCATCCCTGCCGCGGCCGACAAGGTCCGCATACCGCTGCTGGCTTCGGGGGGCTTCGGAGACGGGCGGGGGCTTGCTGCCGCTCTCAGCCTGGGTGCGGAGGGCATCAACATGGGCACGCGTTTTTGCGCGACCCGCGAGGCGCCGATCCACGACAATGTCAAACAGGCCTATGTCGAGAATGACGAGCGCGGCAGCTTCCTGATTTTCCGCCAGTTCAAGAACACCGCGCGCGTGGGGCGCAGCGCGGTCTCCGAAGAGGTGGCGCGGCGTCTGTCGAAACCGGACGCGGTCTTCGAGGACGTCCGCGAACTGGTTTCCGGGGTGGCGGGGCGCGAGCTGCTGCGCAGCGGCGACCTGAGTAAAGGCGTGTTCTGGGCCGGTATGGTGCAGGGGCTGATCCACGACATTCCGACCTGCGAAGAATTGATACGCCGGATCGTTGATGACGCCGAAGCGATCATTCGGGGGCGGCTTGCGGGAATGATTGCCTGAATTCGCCGGGCCGGCCGGTTCTTGTGACGGAGTATACAGAGACCTCAGAACAGAACGTCATGTCATCGAACACAGATGGGAGAGGCGCTATGGAGCTGGATGTTGCAGCCCTGAACAGGCTTTTGGACAAGGAGGCTATTCGCGAAGCCGCCTTGCGATATACGCGCGGCATCGACCGTCATGACGAGGATCTGATGGCCTCGGCCTATCATGCCGATGCGACGGACGATCACGGTAATTATATCGGCGATCCGGCGGGGTTCGTGAACTATGTAAATGCTGTTCACAGCCAGAACTGGGTCCATCATCAGCACTATGTAACCAATCAGGTCATCGACCTCGACGGCGACTGCGCGCATGGCGAGATGTACTTTCTCGCCGTTCTGAAGCGGCCGGACGGGACATGCGATCTTGTTGGTGGCCGCTATGTCGATCGGTTCGAGCGGCGTGACGGCATATGGGCGGTCGCCGACCGTGCCTGCCTCGTCGAATGGAATGTCGAAGCGGGTCCGAAAGGCGCTCCCCTCGATCCGTCCGTTTTCCTCTCCGGCAGTTGGGACAAGGAGGACATTTCCTATCAGCGGCCTTTGCGGATCGACCGGCCACACCGCAATCCGATGGCAGGTCAATCGCCTGAGCAGGCCTGAGCAAGGGGCGCATGATAGCATCCTGACGGATATAAAGGAGAGATCGCATGAACACGGTGTCGAGCGACCTGGCAGAATCCACCCGTGATCCGGCATCCGTGCGCGAGGCGGTCTCTTTTTGCCGGATATGTTCCGGCGGATGCGGGGTGGTCCTGACCATCGACGAGAAGGACCGGATCCTCTCGGTCAAGGGTGACAAGAAGAACCCGTTGAGCAAGGGATATGCCTGTTTCAAAGGGCTGCAACCCGAGGCATCGCATCATGGCAGGCATCGCATCCTGCGCCCGCTCAAGCGTATGGAAGACGGCAGCTATCGCGAGATTTCTTCCGAACAGGCGCTTGAGGAGATCGCCGAAAAACTGGCGCCTCTGCTGGAGCGGCACGGCCCGGAAACGCTGGCTGTCTTTCTGGGCAATGGCGGCATGTTCAACATTGCCGGCTTTTACATGCTGCCCGGCTTTCTCGCCGCTTTCGGTTCCGACCAGTATTTCTCCACCCTGACCATCGACCAGTCCGGAAAGGTCGTGACGATGGGGCGGCTGGGGGCATGGGGAGCAGGTTATCCCGCTTTTGACGACATGGATGTCGCCATGTTCATCGGCGCCAATCCGCTGGTCACTCACGGCTCGCTCGGCTTTTTGCAGGCCGATCCGGTAAAAAGCCTGAAGCGTGCGCGGGAAAAGGGGCTGAAACTCATCACGATCGATCCGCGCAAGAGCGAAACCGGCCAGTTTGCCGATATCGCCCTGCAGCCGTACCCCGGGCAGGATGCGGCGATTTGCGGTGGCCTGATCCGGCTCATTCTTGAAGAAGGGTGGGAGGACAAGGCGTTCTGCGCGCGCTGGGTGGGGGCGGAACGCATGGCCGCGCTGAAGGGCGCCGTGGCACCGCTAACCGAGGATTATGTCGAACGCCGGGCAGGGCTTGAACCCGGCCAGCTTCGCGCCGTGGCGGAAATGTTCGCGCGCGACGCGAAAACGGGCAGCGTCACCACGGCGACCGGCACGTCCATGGCGCCGTATTCCAATCTTGTCTTTCATCTCGCCGAAACATTGAATGTGATCTGCGGCCGGTATCTGCGCGAGGGGGAGAAGGTTCACCAGATCAACGGCATGGGTCCGGGCGGCCCCTTGCGGGCGCAGGTCATGCCGCCCACCCGTTTCTGGGAAACCATGGGAGGTCCGAGCCGTATTCGGGGTGCACGCAAGCTGTTTATGGAGCGCTGCACGGCGACCTTGCCAGACGAAATACTCACGCCCGGAGAGGGGCAGATCCGCGCATTGTTTCTGGCCGGTGGCGACCCGCTGACCTCCTGGCCCGATCAGCAGAAGACAGCCGCCGCGCTGTCGGATATCGACTTGCTGGTGGCGATAGACCCGTGGCCGACGCCTAGTACCCGTTTCGCCCATTATATCCTGCCGCCGCTCATGCAATATGAGCGTGCCGATCTTCCCATGTATCTGCCGGGCTTTGCGAACTGGCCGGGGGCATGGTCGCAATATACGGCACCCGTCCTTCGCCCGCCTGAAGACTCCGACCTTGTCGAGGACTGGTATGTTTTCTGGTCGATTGCAAAAAAACTGGGCAGGACGATTGTCTATAACGGCGTTCAGGCACTCGATATGGAAACGCCGCCAACGACGGATGATCTTTTGGAGCTGGTGCTCAGCGGTGCGCCGCACACGCTCGACGGTCTGAAGGCCGCCCCGCATGGCTGCCATGCCGAGATCGCCCAGGAAGTGGTGCTCCCCGCTGACGAAAATGCTGGCGGGCTTTTCGATCCGATGCCAGCCGATGTGGCGCAGGAACTGCAATCCTTCCTTGATGACAAGGGCGCGCCCGGACAGTGGCGGCGTGACGGTCGCAGCTTCACGCATCTCATGGCATCACGGAGGATGCGCGATCTCTTCAATTCTAACGGCCGCTTCGTCGATACCGTGAGGCAGCGCAGCCCGTACAACCCTGCGTTCATGAACCCTGCCGAGATGGTCGAGCTTGGCATCCTTCCGGGGGACAAGGTTTCGATCGAGTCTGCGCATGGCCAGGTCGTGGCGGTGGTCGAAGCCGACCCGGACCTGCGCAGGGGCGTGGTCTCGCTGGCCCATGGCTGGGGTGATCCGCCGGGCAGCAACAGCGATGTCGAACAGTCAGGAACGTCGGTGAACAGGCTGATCGACAATGATCGCAACTATGAACCGATCAACTCCATGCCGCATATGTCCGCAATCCCGATAAATATACGCGTCATTGAGGCAGCGTGACCGAAGGCCATCCGGCTGCCGGTGAGGAGCTATGGTCAAAATCAATGACCGGTCGGGGCATGAGCTGCATGACGGAGTGCTCCGGCAATTATTGACACGTGCCCTAGGCTCGGCTCCGATGCCTCTCGGTTAGCCCGGGGGCATGTCGCCGCCAGCGGGTCGGCTCTGCGATCATTTCAGACAGCAATTCGGACAATGATATGGAACTTGAACATCTCCTTTTTTCCGTCGAGGGCGGTATCGCCCGTCTCCGGCTCAACCGTCCGGCCGCGCTGAACGCGCTCAGTCGTCCGCTTCTGGGGGAAATGATAACCGTGCTGGACGCGCTGCCGGATATGCCGAAGGCCCGCGTGCTCGTTATCAGCGGCGAAGGGAAGGGGTTTTCCAGCGGAGCGGATCTTTCGGGCGGTTCTTCTCCGGCCGGCTCTCCCGGATTTGATGCCGGGGCGGTGCTCGAAGACTATTATAACCCCCTGATGGAACGGTTTTTTGCGCTGCCGATCCCGATTGTCTCGGCAATCCATGGCCCGGTCGTCGGGGCAGGGTGCATGATCGCTCTGGCGGCCGACATCGTGATCGCAGCGCGCTCTGCCTATTTCCTGCAGGCATTCGTCAATATCGGACTTGTCCCGGATGCTGGCAGCACATGGTGGCTGCCGCGCCTGATCGGTCCGGGCCGGGCACTTTCGATGATGCTGCTGGGAGAAAAGGTGCCCGCGCAAAAGGCGATGGAATGGGGCATGGTCCATGATGTCGTCGATGATGATGATGTGCTTCAGGATATAGTAGCCAAGCTGGCCGAAAAGTTCGCCAGAGGTCCGACCAGGGCTTATGGTCTGATCCGGCGTGCGGTGCGATCGAACCTGGAGTGCGGCCTGACCGCAGCGCTCGGCAACGAACGGCGGGATCAGCGCATTGCGGGTGACAGTCACGATTTTCTGGAAGGTGTGAATGCCTTTCGCGAGAAAAGGAAACCAGAATTTACCGGACGGTGAACTCTCCACCGGGCATGGAAAAGGCGACTGAAGATGGCGCGATTTGTTCTGGTTCACGGTGCGTTACATGGTGCCTGGTGTTGGGAATCCGTTACCCCCTTGCTCGAACGGCGGGGTCATGAGGTTGTCGCGCCCGATCTGCCCGGCATGGGTGCCGACACCGCTCCTCTTGCCGAGGTGACGCTGGAGCAGTGGAGTGAATGCATCATCGATATCGCACGCAGTGGTGTGGAGCAGGCAATCCTGGTGGGGCACAGCCGAGGTGGTATCGTAATTAGCGACGCGGCAGAGCGAGCGCCAAATGCGGTAGCGGGTCTCGTCTATGTTTCGGCGATGCTGTTGCCTGATAATGAGAGCATGATGGGCTTCGCCGCAAAACATATGCCCCATCTGGGGGACAGTACGATAGTGTGCGATGACGGGATCAGCACGCGCTTCGATCCTTCCAGAGCGGAGCAGATATTTTATAATCGAACCGATCCGCAAATTGCTGCCGCCGCGATTGACAAGCTGACGCCGGAACCGGTCGCGCCGAATGTCACGCCTCTAACCCTGACCAAAGAGCGCTTTGGACGGATACGCCGCGCCTATATCGAATGCAGCGAAGACAATGCTGTGCCGCTTCCCGCCCAGCGTCTGATGCAGGAAAGCCTTGTGTGCGATCCTGTGGTTACGCTCGACAGCGACCATTCGCCATTTCTCTCTTGCCCGGCAGCGTTGGCCGCTTCGCTGAACGAAATCGCACGCAAGTGGGATGTGCCATAGAGTATCGGCGGCATGCCTGATCAACGCGGGGCTTTCGTCTCTCTCTCTCGAAAGGCCGCTATGCCCTCTGGTGTCTGACCGTCCAGCGCAGTCCGGCATGTTTCCGCCTCCAGCGCGAGGCCGTCTTCCAGAGGCAGGTCGATCCCATGCAGGACCGCGCGGCGCGCGGCGCCCAGTGCGGCGCGGGAGAGGACGGACAGCTTTGCGGCATAGTCCAGGGCGCATTCGACTGCCGCACCATCCGACGCTGCCAGCCAGTTCACCAGCCCGATCCGTGCGGCCTGTTCCGCCAGGATTGGCTCCCCGGTACAAATCAGTTCCAAAGCGCGCACAGGGCCAAGCAACCGACTGGCCAACTGGGTGCCTCCATAGGAAGGGATCGCTCCCAGATGAACTTCCGGCAGTCCCAGGCGGGCACCGGGCGCCGCCACGCGGAACGTGCAGGCCATGGCAAGTTCAAGACCGCCCCCCAATGCCCAACCCTCGATTGCGGCGATTGACGCGGCCGGATAATCGCGTAACCGTAAGACCAGACGGTGCATGCGACGGACGCGTTCCATCCGGTCGAAGGATTCTTCTTTCAGATCCGCGCCCGCGGAAAAGCTCTTGGCATTGCCTGCCAGGATGACAACACGGACCTCTGCCTTGCTTTCCAGCGTGTCCAGTGCCGCATCGAGGGCATCAAGAAGCGGTCCGTTCAACGCGTTCAATGCCTTTGGGCGGTTGAGACGAATAATCGCCCCTCGACCGTCCAGCACATTTTCGACATGAATCAGGGGTTCGTCAGTCATCGATAATTTCCTCGGCGCTTGTCGGGCTGGAGCCATCACTACCCGAAGAGGTAAAGCAATCCGATCGTGGGCCCAATCGCGACTGCCGGGTGCATTGTTGAAAATAATTCAACGATGCAGAAATTCTTCGCCATTGGTTCGAAGGCCGGTGTGATCGATATTAGCGCTCTGATGGAGATGGAGAATATCATGGTCAGTCAAGCGCCTGTCGTGGTCAACAAGGAAAATCTGTGGCGTCTCGAAACGCCTGAAATCGAGGGGTGGAAGCGGGATGTACGGCCCGGCCCAAACAAGCATTTCATGGTGTCCGTCGACACGCACCTGTCGCCGCCGGTGAAGCTGTTTCATGAGCGGATGGACAAGAAATATCACGACCTGCTGCCGAAAATCGAAAAGCGGGATAATGGTGAGCGGTATATCATCATGCCCGGTGCGCGTCCCGAGCGGCTGATCGATGTCCCCTTCGAAGGCGAGGATCTGCTGCGCTCCAAATCAGGGGCCGACCTGCTGCAAAAGGATGTGGACGGCGCCGTTATTACCGGCCTGAGCCGGATCGCCGATCAGGAGATGGATGGCGTCGATGCGGAGATCATCTTTCCCAACGGCGCGGCCTTGCTGATGTGGTCCACCAACAACAATGAGATGGTCGCGGCGCAGGCTTCGGTCTGGAATGATTGGGCCATGGAGGTCTGCGGACCCTTCATCGACCGGTGCAGCCCCGTGGCCGCGCTGTGTACAGCCGACATCGATCTGGCGGTCGCAGAAATCGAGCGGGTAGCAAAGCTGGGCTATCGTGTGCTGACGCTGCCCTGCAAGCCTGTCTTTGGTGAGCATGATGTCGCGCACATCAATTATAACCTGCCTGTGTTCGATCCCATGTGGGCCGCGATTCAGGATCATGATCTGGCGATCACCTATCATGTTTCCACGGGCAAGGACCCGCGTGCCGCGCGCGGCAATGGTGGCGCTATCATCAACTATGTCTGCCATTCGCTGGCACCGACGATTGAGCCGATCGTCAACATGTGTGCGTCCGGTGTCTTCGAACGCTTCCCCAAGCTGCGTGCTTCGACGATCGAAGCCGATGCAGGCTGGGTGCCATGGATGCTGCAGAAGATGGATGAAGCCTATCTGAAGCACCATTTCTGGGTGCGCCCGAAGCTGAAGAACCTGCCCAGCGAATATTATCGCAGCAATTGCTTTGCTTCATTCGGTGAGGACAAGGCGGCAATCGCTCTGGTTGAGGAGTTCGGGCTGGAAGACAATTTCATGTGGGCGAACGACTATCCCCATCATGAGGGAAGCTGGCCGCATTCGGCCGAGGCGCTCTATCGCACGTTGGGTAACAATCTGCGTGAGGATACACGCGCGAAGCTCGTCGGGTTGAATGCCGCACGCGCCTTCAATATTCCGGTGCCGGACAAATATCTCTAACCCATATCCGGCACATGTCCGGGCTCATTTCGGTGAGATGAGTTAATATCGCGGAATGACCCGCGCAAGCTGCCGAACGCGTGTGCAACGGTTCGGATGAAAGGACCGCCGGGGGCGGTCCTTTCTTTTGTATCCAGTAGGGCATCCTCTCGACGCTGATGCCGGATTGGGTGGTCTCTGTCGTACGATCCGCAAATCGGTTCCCTGACCGCAGAAAAAAAAGCGGCTGCCACATCAGTGGCAGCCGCATACGGCGTTCTTCTGTTGCGATCCAATTAATATCTGAAGCCAACCCGGATCATAACCTCGCGACCGCGGCTAACCGAAGCTGTCGAATCGGCGAGCTGATTGGGGGTGCTCGAGTTAGCGGGGTTGTCCGTCGTGCGCACCCAGTAATATTTGTCGGTCAGGTTGCGTCCGATCAGCGCAATTTCCCACTTGTCATCGGCCTGCACAATCCGCAGCGAAGCGTCGAGCAATGTATAATGCGGCGAACGCGAGCGCGGCTGGGAGCTCGCATTGGTGATGTAGCTGTCGCTGTATGTGATGCCACTTGCAAACTCGACCTTGGTCGAGCTTGTCAGAGGTGTCTCATACACGAAACCCGCGTTTCCGGTCCACTCAGGGGAACGGATCAGCTCCGTACCGCTCAGGTTCTGAAGCCGCCCGACGATATTGTTGTTGGTTGGGTTGGGCTGATCAGCGCACTGGCCAATGCCAGTCCCCGGGCTAAGCGCCAGCTGGCCGCTATAGCATGAGGCGTAATATTTATCATATTTGGCGTTGGCATAGGCCACGTTGGCATAGAGGGAGAGGCCCGTCGTCGGGCGAACGTTCAAGCTGAACTCTGCCCCCTTCGAGGACACCACGCCGGCATTCTTGAGTTCCTGAATCGTGCCCTGGGTCGTCACCTGAACCTGGAGATCATTGATCTTGTACGAATAAAGCGCGAGGTCCGCGTCGACCATGCCATCAAACAGCCGACTCTTGATACCAGCTTCGAAGCCCTTGACCTTTTGCGGACGATAGCCGAAGTCGCCGGCCGCGTTAAACGAACCGCCGTTGAAGCCGCCAGAGAGGAAGCCGCGCTTGTAGTTCGCGTAGATGTTCAGGTTTCTGTCCGGCCGGTAGCTGACCGAAATTTCCGGCGAGAAATTATTGAACGTCTTCTTGTTCAGGCCGTTTGAAAGAAAGGCCTGCGAGCCCACCAGTTGGGTTCCCCGGTTCACCACCGAGACGAGTTCCTTTTCCTCATGCGAGTAGCGGCCGCCCGCTGCGACTTCTATCTGCGGTATCGGTTTGAACTGAAGCTGACCGAAGGCCGAATAGGCCTTGCCATTCTGATCGAGGTAATAGTTGGACGCTACAAACGGACTTACGCGCGTCGGTCCAAGAACAGAGGGCTGCCCTGCAATTGCGCCGAACGCTGCGAGCGAAGCGCTGATAGCCTTGCTGTCCTGATATTGTCCGCCGAGGAGGAAATTGATGGGCCCGTCAAAGCTGCTCGCCAAACGAACTTCCTGGCTGACCTCGCGAATGTCGAGGAGATTGACCGAACCCAGGATCGCGTCGGGCCGACTTGTCAGGGTGAAATTGGCGCGATTGAAGAACTTGAGTTTGTAATAGCCAGTGACCGACGTCAGGGTCAGCTGATCGGTCAGGTCGTAGTTAAGTTCCAGCCCCGACAGCCACTGTTTCGAATGGGAATAGAGAGAGCCATCGCCGAAGGTAGCGTAGGGCAGAGCAGGGTTGCCCGACGGATTTTCCGCCGTCGACAATGGCCCGGCAAGAGCAGAGATCTTTGCCATGTCCGTACCGAGATTGGCCAGAACAATGTTGTCGTCCGCCTTGCAATCGACAGGGCCGCCACCGAACGGCGCGCCGGTGGGACAATCCACAGTCTGGAGATTGGCCGAGCTGCTGTTGCCTTTGACGTTATTGTGGGAGATCTTGAAGCGCGCGCGGAACCGGCCGCCCTGATCGTACTTCAGCGTTCCGCGGAACGCATATTCGTTGCTGTTCGGAGTATGTGAGTCGCTTTTAAGCGGATCGCTTCCCGGCAACAGGTTTTTCACCCATCCCCGCATGGTCGAACCATAGACTGCGAGGCGAGCGCCCAAACCATCGGTCAGCGGGCCCGAAACATAGCCTTCGCCGCGAACTTCATGCGCGTTAAACTCATAGCCGTACTTGCCGCCCACCTCGAAGCGGTCGCCCGGATCAGCGGTGCGGGTCGAGATGATGCCGCCAGGGCTGTTCTTGCCGAAAAACAGCGCCTGCGGCCCCTTTAAGACTTCCACCCCGGCGATGTCGAAATCGGCCATGCGGCGGACCGAGGCACGCGCCACTTGTACACCGTCGATGTTGAACGATACGGCCTGGTCGCCCAGCGGGTTGGAATCCGCTGCCGATATGCCGCGCAGAGAGATCGATCCGCCCTGGATCGTGCCGCCGCCTTCGCCGACCACCAGGCCGGGAATCTTGCGTGCAAGCGCGTCAGTGCCGTTGATGGCGCTGCGCGACAGATCATCCGATGTTACCGCCGTAACGGCAACCGGCACGTCAATGAGCCTTTCGTTGCGCTTGCGCGCCGTCACGATGATTTCGCCAACACCGGCTTCGGCGGTCGCCTGCGGCTCGGCAACTTCCTGTGCCGCCGCGTGCTGGCTGCCGATCATGGCCATAGATGCCACCGATACCTGCAGCATGCTCAAAAGCTGCCGTCGTTTGAATGATGATGCCATTCGATCCTCCCATTTATACTTGTCGTGCCTTGGCCACAAATTTAAGGCGCCCGTTATTCATACAGCATCGGTTTGATTTCCGTTGATCGAGCATTTGTCGCGGGGGGCAAAATGAACGGGATTGGAGCTGTCGGGCGGGACCGTTCCAACCGCCACTTGGTGCCGGGCACTGACATGTCCGACAACGGTCGCTTGTCCGGTGCGGCATCCGGGCCGGTCGTGGAAATCCTCGCATTTTCCCGGAAACCCTAACGTCCGGAAGCCGTCGGGGGCCATTGCAACGACGGTCAGATAATCATGCTGGGCCAGACATGCCCTGCCTGGAAAGCTGTTATGGAAGCCAAGACTCCCATGCCATAATCATCTGCAACAAAACAGGCTGGGAGAGAATATGACGACCGTGACCAAAGGCGGCTCCGTCCGCACCGTCCTCGTCTGCATGATGGCGAACAATTTTACGCTGGGGCTGATGTTCGGCTCGTTTGGTGCATTGCTGGCACTCAATGAGCAGGCATTTGGAGAGGCACGCGACACTATCTCGCTTGGTATGAGTGCGTTCACCACCATGATGGGCCTTTCGGCACTGTTCATGGGTGGCCTGGTTCAGAAGTTCACGCCTCGTCTGGCGTTGGCGCTTGGGGTCTCTGCGTGCTGCTGCGCGTTTCTGGTATTGAGCCTGACGTCCAACCTCGTCGTCGCCTTTGCCATGTGGGGATTGCTCGGATTTGGAACGGCGATGGCTGCAATTCTCGCGCCGGTAGCCATTGCTGCGGAGCATTTTCCCGATCGGTCTGGCAGAATTCTCGGGCTGGTGAATTTGCCGGTCGTATTGTTTGTGGCGCCATGGGCTATCACCAAACTTGTGCCTATACTCGGCCGTGACGGGGTCTATCTGCTGATGGCGGGATTATTGGCCCCGGTGCTGCTGCTGGCTTTATCCCTGCCTTCCACCCGGAGCGGGTTGACGGATGCTCATCGGCATTCCGCCGGTGGCATGCCGGCCAGACTGATGATGGCACGTTCCGATTTCTGGCTTATCACCCTTGGCATAGCCTTGATTGCGGGCACGGGTGTAGCCTTCACGGTCCACGCAATCCCCTATGCCGAAACGCGCGGCCTTCCCAAACCGAACGCCGCACTGATGTTGTCCTTATATTCCGGTGCGGGTTTGGCCGGCGTGCCGCTATTCGGCTGGCTTGCCGACAAGCTGGGCCCACCGACCGCGCTTGCCATCTCGGCTGCGCTTCAATCTTTGTGCTGGTTCGGACTGGCTATTTCTTCCCCCGCCAATTTTTTCGTGATCGCCGCTGTCCTTGGTCTGGCGACCACCCCGCTTACGACGCTTCACGGGGCCGCCATGGCTGGTCTCTTCGGTGCGGCCAGCGTTAGCAAGGCAATGGGAATCAGCTTCGCCGTGAAGTTGCCGTTCCTCTTTGCGATCAGTCCGGCTGTCGCTTATGCGTTCGTTCATCTCAATGATTATCGCCCTGCAATCCTGACTGTTTCAGCAAGCCTGCTGGGAGCGTTTCTCATCCTGGTTGCGGGGCTGCTCGCCGCCAGAGGACGAGCATTCCAACCGGATAACACACCGCTCGCGGGCAGCCCGGCACATGGGCCCGCTTGAGCAAGCCGCAGGGAAGCACGCAGCCGTGACAGATCAATATACCACCATCCTGTTGTCGGTCGAAAACAGCGTGGCATACATCACGCTGAACCGCCCCGAGGTCATGAACGCCATTAACCAGCAGATGGTGGAGGAACTGCTTGACGCCCTCGACCGCGTCGATACGGATCCCGATGTGCGCGCGATCATTCTCACTGGCAGCGGATCGCGCGCCTTCTGTGCGGGTGCAGACGTCAGCGGCGGAGCCGCCACCTTCGACTATGCCAACCGTCCGGAGGCAAAACGTCCTACCAAAGACGACGGGGGTATCTATCGCGATGCGGGCGGCCGCGTGGCACTGCGCATCCATGACTGTCTCAAGCCGGTAATCGCCGCGATCAATGGGGTCGCCGCGGGCGCGGGCGCGACGATCATCCTGGCTGCGGACATCCGCATTGCTTCCGATACCGCTCGCTTCGCCTATGTGTTCGGGCGCAGGGGGATCGTGCCGGAATCCGCATCCGCCTGGTTTTTGCCCCGGATCGTCGGCATTCAGACCGCGTTACAATGGTGCCTGACGGGAAGGATCGTTCCCGCGAACGAGGCGCTGGCGCGCGATCTTGTCTGGGAGCTCTGTCGGCCCGACGAACTGATGGATCAGGCAAGATCGCTCGCGCGCACGATAGCGGACAACGCGGCCCCCGTTTCGGCCGCGCTCATCCGGCAGATGCTCTGGCGCCTCTCGGCGGCGGATCATCCGATGGCCGCGCACCGCGTTGACAGCCTGCTCGTTCAGGAGATGGGCCCGCGTCCTGACGCGCGGGAGGGCGTCGCTGCCTTTATCGAAAAGCGCTCGCCGCACTTTCCGGGCCGGGTGCCCCGTGATCTGCCGCCATCCTATCCCTGGTGGGAAGAGCCGGACTTTTCCTGACCCTGTGGCCAGACCACGACGATCTGGCCGAATTCGATAATCGTCAGCGCAGATCGTAATCGGAAGGTTCGAAATTCCGCACCCCACTATAGGCTTCCGACGGCCGCAGGGGATTATTGACGATCTGCCGTCCCTGCTCGCTGATATAGTAGGACTGGCTCCCGTCGAGGCCCCAGATGCAGCTGGCCTGTGCATCGTCGAGACGTTGATTGTAGGCGGCGTAGTTCTCCCGGCGGCACTCGATGCGGTTATATCCCTCTTCGATCATATGCGCGATCGCCTGTACCGCGTAGCGCGACCATATCTCGAGCCATGCGAACAGACCACCGGCGCGGGGATTCATGTTGGGGCCATAGACGATGAACATGTTAGGGAAATCGGGCATCGTGATGCCCAGATAGGTGCGTGCGCCATCCTGTTGCCACGCCCGTTCAAGGGTAATGCCATCATTCCCTTTGTACTGGACCGGCCACAGGTAGCGTTCTGTCTTGAAGCCGCCGGCAAGCACGATGAGGTCCAGTTCATGGAGCGCGCCATCTTTCGTGACGATGCCGGCTTCGGTCATGTGGTCGATGGCCTCTGTTACCAGCGAGACATGCGGCTCCTTCAAGGCGTCGAACCAGCCATTATCGACCACCAGACGCTTTGCGAACGGCGGCCAGCTTGGCATTAGCTTTGCCGCGAAGGCCGGGTCGTCAGAGAATTCGGCAAGGATATTCTCGCGAATGGCTTCGCGCAGCTTGTCGTTTTTCGGATTGATCAGGCCGCCCTTTGCCCGCCATTCCTCATCCACATGCTGTAGCGCGCCGTCCTCTCCATAGAGAGTGTAGAAGACGTTGAAACAGTGCCAGTTCCAATAATGTGGGATATTGTCGAACAGCCACTGGAACTCTGCGGGAATTTCGTCCCGATATCCCTCAAGTCGCGAAACCCAGTGCGGCGAGCGCTGAAATATATCGACCTTCGCCGCCGTGCGCGCGATTGCGGGCATGAGCTGCGCCCCCGTACACCCCACACCGATGATTCCGACACGTTTGCCCGCATGATCGAAATCATGGTCCCATTTTGTCGTGTGGAACATGCGGCCGCCGAAGGTTTCGATGCCGGGAATGTCGGGCGTATTGGGTTCGTTGAACAGGCCCGCCGCGCTCACCAGAATGCGGGCGTCGTGCTTTTCAATCGCGCCGTCCGCCGCCTTCAGGCTGTATGTCCAGCGCGACGGTTGCTCGTCCCACATCGCTTCGGTCAGTTCGGTATTGAAGCGGATATGCGGACGCAATTCATATTGGTCCGCAATCGCGCGAAGATATTCGAGCAATTCGGACTGTGGCGAAAACCAGTGGCGCCAGGGATGCCCCTGCGTGACCGTCAACTGATAGTGGTGGCTCGGAATGTCCACGCGGGCATCCGGATAGTCGTTGGTCCACCAGGTCCCGCCGACATCTGCGTTGCGTTCGATGATCGTGAAAGGGATGCCCAGTTGCTTGAGCTGGATTGCCGTAACCAACCCTGCCGCGCCTGCGCCGATAATGACGACATCGGCTGCGGTGCGGCGGTTCGCGTCCGGTTGCCCGGCGCGCCATCCAACGCCGCGCGGCATTGGCGTAAGGTTCAGTTCCTCCTTGCCGAAGTGAAAGATCCAGTCGGGGACTGACCCGCCCGTCATCAACGCCATCAAACGGCGCAGAGTGTCGTCATCCGGCACATCGCATCCCGACCGGCCGCCACCCTTCATGAATGCTATAGCCTTTTCCCGCACCGCTTCATCATGCTCTGGCGCGAGCACGGGGACCTCATAGGCGCCGGCCCAATAGGGCTGTTGAATGACTTGCATCTGTGCAAGCTCGGGGTCGCCGGTCGCCTGAAGCAGGGCGATACGCAGCACATTCGTGTTGGCGTAGGCCAGTGCCTTGCGGGCAAGGGCTTCGTCAAAGGTCGAGAGTTCAGCCGTCGCGCTGTTCATTATCCCGCTCCCTGTCATTATAAACTATTGTTAAATAACGTATATTGCTTCGCGCGCGTGTTGCATGGTCTCGCTCGGCGCCGACTGACGACCGCGCACCAAAGTGCCGGGCAGGGCGCCGGTCGCTGCTCCATTGCGGTAGGTGACAGACCCGTTGACGATCGTCGCCACATAACCCTCGGCAGGCTGTTTGAGACGACGGCCCTGCTTCGGCAGGTCAAAGGTCACGCGCGGCGCCGAAAGACGGAGATTGTCGTAGTCGATCACATTGATGTCCGCGACATAGCCGGGGGCGAGGACACCGCGATCGTCAAGCCCAACGGTACGCGCAGTATCATGACTCAGCGCGCGGATCACTTCGGGCACGGCGAGCCGTTCTCCGCGCATACGGTCGCGCGTCCAGTAGCTCAGGAGAAAAGTCGGATAGCTCGCATCGCAGATGACAGCATAGTGCGCACCGCCATCTCCCAGGCCCAGCACGATGTCGGGATGGCGAAACATCTCCAGCGCGGTATCCAGATTACCGCCGGCATAGTTGGCGAACGGCATGTAGAGCGCTGGCTCGCCTTCATGAGCGAGTAGGATATCATATGCCAGGGCGGCGGGCGCTATGCCAAGCGCGCGGGCGCGTGCCGCAATCGAACTCTCGGGCACCGGCTCGTAATTGAGCGGATTGCCTGCCTCATACATGCCCTCATATTTGTCGAGCGTTTGGGCCACCGGCATGGGCGAATGCACTGACGTTTCGGCGAGAATCCAGGCTCGCCGGTCAACGTCGCGCAGCATCGCCAGACGTTCCGGCAGGGGCAGATCTGCCACTTCCTGATAGGATGGCTTGAGCATGAAAGGGTGGGTGGATAGTTCCAGCCCGAACATCACGCCGATACCTCGTGGCAGAGCCTGGGCCCCCATTGTCGCGCCGTTGCTGTTGGCGCGGCCTATCCGCGCCATGATGTCGCGCCACAGGTCCGGCTTGCTGTGCATTTCGGCGATTGGCAGGCTCATCGGGCGCTGGGATGTCCGGGCAACGGATTCCAGGGTGGCGAATTCTTCTTCAACCGAGCGGGCTCCGCCGAAATCGACAGCCACCTGGATTATGCCGTTGCCGCTTTCACCCACGGCTTGGGCGATGTCGACCAGCTCGGCTTCCTCCGCGTCCAGCGTGCAGATCGACTGGCCCGATGCGCTCTTGTGGAACAGGCTGCGTGACGTGGCAAAGCCCAGGGCGCCGGCGGCCATCGCCTCGCTTGCCAGTTGCGCCATGCGGGCGCGGTCCTCTGCCGTTGCGGGTGCACCGGAGCTCGCCCGCTCGCCCATGACGAACAGCCGCAGCGGGGCATGGGGCAGATAGGACGCCAGGTTAATGTCATGAGGACGGGCGGCGACCGCGTCGAGATATTCGGGATAGGATTGCCACTCCCATGAGAGGCCATCCGCCATAACGACGCCGGGAATGTCCTCTACGCCTTCCATCAATTCGATCAGCGCACCCCGATCCGCTGGACGACAGGGAGCGAAACCAACCCCGCAATTGCCCATGACGACGGTGGTGACGCCATGTTCCGACGAGGGGGACATGCGGGATTCCCAGATCGCCTGTGCATCGAAATGGGTGTGGATATCGACGAAGCCGGGAGTGACCAGCAGACCGGCGGCATCGATCTCTTCGCGGGCATTACCCGGAGCAGCGCCGATCGCAACGATGCGGCCATCGGACACAGCCACATCGCCGACAAACGGCTCGCCACCCAGGCCATCGACGATAGTGCCGCCGCGGATCGCCAGATCGTAACTGACTTGATTATCGCTCATAGGACTTCTCCCGAATATCTTGGATCAGTTCGGCCGCAATACGACCGCTGCGTGGCCATCGCGCCGGTCACGAGTTGGCGCCGTGATATATGATGAACTCCAGCAACGCTCCGTCTGGATCGCGAAAATAGCGGCTTGTGCCTTGTCCTAGCGCGCCGGTTCGCTCGACCGGGCCGAAAATGATCTCAATCCCGCAATCGCCCAGATGCTGCTCCAGCGCGGCCACTGTGCCGCCCCATCGGAAACAGAGATCACTCCCTCCGGGCTTAACCGGCAGGGTCGCGAGCAACTCGGGCGGCGCCATTGCGGCGAGGCCGGGGCCATGGACGCTCAGCATCACGTCGCCGATCCGATATTGACGGAAATTGTCCATCGGCGCATCAATCTCGGCCCCAAATACCTCCCGGTAAAAGGCGTCGGTTCGTTCGATGTCGCTCGATGCGATGACGCAATGGTCAAGCTCAATCGGCAACTTTCCGTCTTCTCGCATGGCATTCCTCCCCGATGCGCCGCGCCCTCCGCCTATTTCCCGTCGATCGAATAAACTAGCAACGCATTGCCGGGCATTTTGAAGGCGAAGCCATAGCCGGAATTGAAGATGAGATGGCCCTTGTAAACAGCCGGTCCGGGACCACTCATCGATGCGCCTGTGGCTGTCGCGCCGTTGACGGATTTATAATCGCGCGCGGTGTCGACCTCCCAGATCACATTGCCGTTGCTACGGTCATAGGCGCGCATCCAGCCGTTTATGCCGCCGGCAAGCACCGCGCCGGGAATGGCCGTCGTTGCAGCCGAAATACCTTCTTCGCACATGGGACGATCATGACAATCGCTCGTAGGCTTTGCGCGCCAGACGATCCTGCCATTGGTGGCGTCGATCAGGCTGACGCCGGGAAATCCAGCGTCCGGATAGGTTGCGCCGTGTGGCGTGGTGCGGGAGTCGTAAATCGGGACATAAAGCGCATTGCCTTCGGACGACATGCCGAAATGAACGCCTCCCAACAGGCTGCCACGCCCTACCTTTGTCTGCCACAACAGAGCGCCGTTCTTGTCCGGATCAAGCGCGAAAACATCGCCCGATTTCGAACCCGCCACCAGAATCTGTTTGCCGCCGGCATTCATCAGCATAGGGGATGAGGCGATGTCGGTATCCATGCCGCGCTGGGTGGGGCAATTGGGATGCCCCTTGTACAGGCAGCTGTTGTTCCAGGCGTCATTCCTGATCAACTGTTGCGACCAGCGCCGCGCTCCGGTCTTCATATCGACGGCGAAAATGGCGTCGGAATTGTCGTCGGCCGGGGAACTGTAATTCTCGCCCGAACCGAAATAGACCAGCCCGCGCTTTGCATCCACGGTGGGAGAGCCCCAGACGGGCGCACCGGACGGAGCAAGAATATCGACGCCCGCATCCGTCTTGCCGACCACACTTGCCGGCTTTTCGACAGTGAAAGCCTGCCATTTCTGTTTGCCGGTTGCGGTATCGAACGCGACGACGGACCCTCTGAACGTGCAGCAGGCATAGCTCTTGTCCTCGGCGGAGCCGGTCTCAAGCGAGGATACCGGCACAAATAACGTGGCGCCATGGATGGCCGGACTGCCGGTGATCGTGGCTGCACGGTGGGAGTCTGCCTTGACCCGCCAGAGCTGCTTGCCGGTCAGGGCATCTACACCATAAACGTTGCCCAGAACGTCTCCGAAGAAAAGCTTCGGGTTTTTCGGCGGCTTGCCAGCTTGCCATGGTTCAACTACCACCGCCGTGCGCACTTCGCTGTTCGCGGTCAATGTCCATCGTGCGCAGCCGGTCGCGAGGTCCAGCGCAAAAACGGTACCGTCATGGCTGCCCACGAATATCGCTCCCATCGCGACAATCGGCTGCGACCGGGCCTGGGTTGCGTCGGGGAAAGCAAATGCCCATTTAAGCTTAAGCCGGGGCAGGTCGGCCGCAGTCAGTCCACCCGTCTCAGCCGGTACGAACCGTCGATTGTCATAGCCCCAGCCAACCTGGGGCGGCGGCTGGGTCATGTCGAACGTGCTGTGACTGGCGTCGCACATTCTGACAGGCGGCGGCCCTTTGTAGGACGACAGGTCCGTTTGTGTGAGATATTCCACAACCTGCCGGCGCTGCAGATCGGTCAGGCCGGCCGCCATGTCCCGCATCACGCCATGGTCGAGAATGCGGAGGATCGTGGTCGGCGACATGCTCTTGAGAAGATAAGGCGGCGGAGCCTTGGGGCTGCCACCGTTGTGACAGGCGGAACAGTTCTCCTCGAAGATCGCCTTGCCTGGCCAGACCTTTGGTGTTGGAACCGACGCTTCCGCCGGAGCAGAGGCCTCTGCCGGCGTGCCCGACAATTTGCCGTTGCCCAGAAGCGCGATGGTGGCGCTTACGGCGAAAAGCGTGAATGTGGGCAAACTGCGGAAGGTCAATTTCATCGCATAAGTCCCGTCGGGCTGCTCCGGTACATGGAGTTGATCAAGCGGCGTCCGCCGATCGGTAGGGCGTGATCGTTTCAGCGCTGCCCATGTAGAAAGTCGACATGTCGAACGCCTCGGTCATCGTCATGTCCGCCGTTCCGGCCCGCTTCATCAGTTCGGCCTCGACTGCTGCGCTGTCGTCGCAATCCAGTTCGTATATGGCGAGATATTGCCACCGGTCACCCGACCGCATCCGGAAACGCTCTGCGCCGACAACGCCCGGAACCCGGAAAACGTCAGGCAGGTGAACATTGTCGTACCATGTATTGAACTCGTCGTCGCGACCATCCAGTGGACTGGACAATATGAGCATCTTGAAGCGCGCCATTGCTATTCTCCCATCGGTTCAGTGTGGCAGGTTGACCATGCTGCCCGATTGTGCAGCCTGCTCCACCGCCTGCAGCAGCCGGTGCCTGATGACGGCATGATCGAACCCGGCCGCTGTATGGGTGCTGTCGCGCAGGTCGTTAGAGAGCAGACGATAGCTCTGCGCCACGTTCAGCGCCGGGTTCGTCAACCCCTCCGGAACCCATCGATGCTCGGCTGGAATGTCGAGCGGCGCGAGTTTGCGATCTTGTCCGAAAGCGCCGCTTAGCGCCAGGTCAGCCATCTGGGCGTGGCCGATCGACGCCTCCAGCCGCAGGTCGCCCTTGGTCCCGTTGATTTCCCAGACGAAATTCGCCCCGCGCGACGATCCACCGCGATAATGGACCGTTGCCACAGCGCCCGTATCGAGACGGCCCGAAACGACGAGCTGGTCCGGCGTGTTCTTTTCGAGCAGCTCGCCGGTTTCAATCAGGCGAACCTTCGGGATGCGGATAGCCGTGACCGCCGTGACATCGCGAAACTCGCCAAGCGCATAACACATGGCGTCAATCGCATGGCCGAATGGAATGGTGAGCAGCGTCGCCCCGTTCGCGCCATCCAGCACATAGGCATTCGGCCGGTTGACCCAATCCCCCCACATTATTCCGGTTGCGAAAATGTTCGACGCAAGCACCTCGCCAATCTCGCCTGCCTGTACGAGTTCCCGCACGTATCGGACCGGGGGTGCGCATCGCGCCTGCAAGCCGATCACGCCGCGAAGACCGGAAGCGCGGAGGAGGGCGGCCATTTGCTCCGCCTCTTGCAGACCATTGCCCAGCGGCCATTCGCAATAGACATGTTTGCCCGCTGCAACCGCCGTGCGCACGAGATCGAGGTGGAACGGCACTTTTACCGTCACGGCGACGACATCAACGTCCGGGCACGCGGCAAGGTCGGCGGCCGACGTGAAAGCACGGCTTTCGGGCAGGCCGATGTCGGCGGCAGCGGCCAGCGCTGTTTCCTTCCGGGTCGTGGAAACCGCCGCAATCTCGAATTCCGGTAAGCTGCGCAGTGCCGGGACATGCGCGGTCGCCCCCCAGCTGCGGCCGACCTCATAGCCGATGATGCCTACACCGATTGTCGATTTCGCCATTGGTTACATCCCCGCCAGAGCTGAGGTGCCACCGCCGTCGACGACGAATTCGGAGCCCGTGGAAAAACTCGATTCGTCACTCGCGAGATACAGCGCCATGTTGGCTATTTCTCGCGGCTGGCCGAGACGGCCCAGCGGAATCATCTCCCGCAATGTGTCGTCAAGCTGGGTGGAAACCTTTTCACTGGTTCTCCACGGTTTGAAGATCGGCGTGTCCGTCGGACCGGGATGAAGGGAGTTGCAGCGGATGGACATGCCTCGCCTTGCAAAATTGATTGCGATGGACTTGGTCATGAGCCGCACCGCGCCTTTGGTGGCGGAATAGCCGCAGTCTGAAGCTGTCGCCAGGATGCCGGCGTTTGAGGAGATGTTGATGATGGAGCCGGTTGCTCCGCCCGGGTTACGCTGCATCAGCATGCCGCCATGCTTGCACCCGAGCATGACGCCGGTAACGTTGATGGCGAACAGTCGGTTCCAGCTCGCGATATCGATGGTTTCGAGCGGACCGGTGCCAAGTATGCCCGCATTGTTCACCAGTACGTCGAGCCGGCCCTTGTCCTGCTCAATGCGCTGGATGGCGGCCACCCATTGCTCTTCGTCGCTCACGTCGAGGGGCAGGAATATCGCGCCGCATTCCTTGGCGACAGCTTCGCCCCTGACGGCATCAATGTCACCGAAGTAGACTTGGCCGCCTTCCTCACTGAACCGATGGACCATCGCTTCGCCAAGACCGGACGCGCCGCCGGATATGAAGCAAACTTTGTTCTCGAGCCTCAGCATATCATCTCCTATGTCCCCGTCTTTCGGCCGTGACGGAGTTTCCCATCGCCAAGGTGCCGCTGCCATGATGGGCATGCCAGCAATTTCGCTCCCTGCCTCCGGCAGTCGCAGGGCAGGACAAACGCGTGTTCCATGCTAGTCAATATTGGCATTATGAACGCGGACGACGCGTCGCTACCATGAGGGGCGACCGCGAGCGTCCGCCCTCACGCCCCATGTTCAACCATGTCGGTGGTGATCAGGCAGCGATCAAACCACCATCGACGAACAATTCGGTAGCCGTCACGAAGGCTGCATCGTCCGAGGCGAGATAGACAACCGTAGCCGCAAGCTCCTCCGGCGTTCCCATCCTTCCGAGCGGGATCCGCTGCACAAGGGGCGAATCCGTTCCCATCATCGCAGTGGCATGCGGGCCGGGATGAATCGAATTGGCGCGAATACGATATCCTTGGCGCCCGCAATGCACGGCAACGGCTTTGGTCATGTTGGCCAGCGCTGCCTTGCTCGATCCGTAGCTGATCGTTTCCGGAAAGATGAAATCGGTCGCATTGGATGCGATGTTGATGATCGACCCGCCGCCTCTTTCCCGCATATAGGGGATTACCGCCTGCATACCCAGCATCGGGCCGAACAGGTTGATGCCATAGACATCGATCAGGTCATCGAGATCGATCGTCTCGATGGTCGCCGGCCGGTACACCCCCGCATTGTTCACCAGAATGTCGATGCCGCCGAAACGCGATGCCGTATCCGACAGAACGGGTTTCCAGGCGTCGCGTTTTGCTACATCCATCACGGTGAATGCCGCTTGATGACCCGCGTCTCTCAGCCGTTGCGAGGTCTCTTCGCCATCGAGGATGTCGGTCAGCATCACTGCCGCGCCTTCCTCACAAAGCCGGGTGGCGATCGCAGCGCCCAGACCTCGCGCCGCGCCGGTGACGACGGCCACTTTCCCCTGTAATCTGGTCATTGCCTTACCTCCTCGCTGGTGTGAGCGTCCGCTCAACTCCACATGAACCCGCCGTCGACGACGATCAGACCGCCCGTCATATGTTTGGAGGCAGGACCGGCGCAGAACAGTACGGCATTGGCGACATCGTCAGGTTCCCCGGGGCCGCCGAGCGGGACGCGCTGCTTCACCATCTTGGCGATTTGCGGGTCTGCATAGATATCGGCGGTGTTGTCGGTGTGGATGGGGCCGGGGGCGACCGTGTTGACCAATATGCCATGAGGGGCCAGTTCGACCGCGAGAGACCGCGTCATCACAACCATTCCGGCCTTGGCGCTGTTATAAGCGGCGAGTTGATAATCGGGCTTGAACGCCGCGGTGGAGGCAATGTTGATGATCCGTCCGCCCCGGCCTGCCTCGATCATCTTATGGACGCATTTCTGCGTTAGGAAATAGCTGCCCTTCATGTTGCGATCGATCGTGCCCTGCCAGACGTCCGGCTTCACGTCGACGAAGGGCGTGAAAGGGTGCATGCCACCGGCATTGTTGACCAATATATCGATCTGCCCGAAAGCCTCCATCGCCTGCGCTACGGTCTTGTCCAGATCATCTAGAGACGTGACGTCGCATTCTACCGCAATGGCCTCGCCGCCCCGTTTGACGATTTCGGCGGCGACGGCCTCGCATTTCGACAGCGTCCGCCCAGCAATCACCACCCGCGCGCCGGCATCCGCGAGACGCGGGGCGATGCCTTTACCCATGCCCTGACCGGCGCCGGTGACGATCGCGGTCTGGCCGCTCAGATCGAAAAGATCGATTATCGACGCTAACCTGTTTGCCTGTGTCATATCTCTCTCTTCCTGTAGAGTGCAGCTCCGGCCTCCCGACCAATCGTCCCAACTCTCATCCGGGAACATAGGCATTTCGTGCGGTGCGGCTTGGCGAACACCCGATTTTATGGTCCGGTATCAGGCTAGATGGTGTGCCGGGCCTCGCCTATGTCCTGGCGAGCAGCACCATATGACTTCGACTGCACCGATACCGATCATGGCCGGACCGATGACCGTTCGCTGAGTCCGGTAAGGCTTTCCTCTGGATGCAAAGCCCTCATTGGCTGGTTGCGGGAATGCCATGTTTTTTTAGCCTGTCCGTCACCTCCGCTCGGGATCGGCTGGAAGATCCAACGGGTGGTGCGACCTTCCGGTATTGGAGATGACGCGTGCAGATAGCGCAAATCGGGATGAACAGCAGCGACATCGCAGGATCGTTGCGCTTGTATGCAGAAGCGTTCGGCTTTCGGAACGCAGGCGCCCAGGCTTTGTGGGGCGATGCGATCGGCATTCAGGGCCTGCCGCCCAGCTCCAGAACGCTGCTATGGTGGATGGTGGGCGCGCAGTCCTTTTTTCAGCTTGAGTTTTTTCATCACACCAGTCCCCCGCAACGGCCCCTCCGGCCCGATTGGCGGCCATGCGATCATGGCTGGGCCCGCATCGGCGTGGCCGTGCAAGATGTGGGAACCTGCCGGGCGGCTTTGGCCGCCAACGACGTGCCCCTTCTGGGGGAGGCCAAGGGGCCCGCAGGGCACCGCGTGGCTTTTCGCGATCCTTATATCGGCATCATCGTGGAGGTGATGGAAAAGCAGGGAAAGGCCGGGCCGGAAGGGCCCGCCATCGTCTATGCCACGAGTTCCGTCGCGGACATCGAGGGCGCGCTGATTTATTATCGTGATGCCCTTGGCCTCCCTATCCGTCCGCTGGGAGATCTTCATGCGCCGGAGGACGAGGCGCTATGGGGTCTATCGGGCGCGAAACGAGAGGGATTTCTTGCCGATACGGGGAATGTGCTACTGGAAATCGTGGCCTACAGCGATCCGTCAGGCCGCTCGCGACCGGAGGACTATCGCAACTCGGATCAGGGCATCGTGAATGTAGCGCTGGGCTCACGTGAAAAGCGGGAGGCGGCCGATCTTGTCGCGCGCCTGGCCCGATATGGTTATACGCCCGCTCTGCTGCGGGAAAGTGGCGATATTCTTTCGGCCTATATCACCGATCCCGGGCGAGAGATCGAAATTCTGTCCATTCCGTCCGACTATGACCGACTGTTCGGATTGGTCCCGGCACGGGATTTTTTCCGCTAGGGTCAGGAGTGAAGCCGAAATCTCCTGTCAGCGCCGCATTCTCCTCCCTGTCAAACTGACTTTCGGCGAGAGAAATGCGTGGCGATGTTCATCAGATTGGCCGCCAGCGCTTCCGGCGCGGAATAGAAAGGCGAATGATCATTATCCATGGTGATGGTCAGATCGCAGGGCAGGGCATCCTGCATCGCCCGTTGATGCGAGAGCGGATTGCTGTTGTCACGAAGACATTCGATATAGGCGCGGGGGACACGCCCGAAACGCTCGGGAGTGAGACGTAATCTTTCTGTCGTTGGGAGGATGGGTTGCGGCGTCAACCGCGGCATGATCCTGGCGATCTTGTCGGGCGGGGTGCCGTTGTAGAAGATCGCGGCTGCCTCTGCCGGTTCATAGGTGGTGGAGAGTCCATCGTCTGAGACGATAAGGCCCGGGCGACTGGCAATCTCGCTTGAACGGGCATCGGCCATGGACTGACCATTCGGGATCAGCCGCGCCGACACATAGACGAGGCCGAGCAATCCTTCGGGGACACGTTCGGCAACCTCGCTGATTGTGATACCGCCCATGCTGTGGCCGACAAGGAGGACCGGACCCGCTTCATCTGCGATGATCGAGGCTATCTTGTCAGCGCAGAGCTTCAGATCGACCTCAGCCAGTGGGGTCGGATCGCTGCCCATGCCGGGCAGGTCAGGGGCCAGCGCGCTATGTCCCTCGGCCTCGAGCAGCGGAACAACCTCTTCCCAGCACCAGCCACCATGTAATCCGCCATGGACAAGAAGAAATGTCGTCATCGCGAGGGGCCCTTTGTCTGTCTATCGGCGCCGCCGGTCAGTGCGCCAGAACCGGCATCATGCAAACAGATCCGCATAGTCACTACGCAGCGCCACCTTCTGAACCTTGCCCATCGCATTGCGGGGAAGTTCGTCACGGAACAGAATCTTCTTGGGAATCTTGAACGCGGCGAGGTGCCGGCGCGCGGCGGAGAGGATGGATTCCGGATCGGCGGTGCCGACAAGAACTGCCACGACGGCTTCGCCAAAGTCCGGATGGAGGACACCAATCACCGCACTTTCGATGACGCCCGGGACTTCGTCCAGAACCAGTTCGATCTCCTTGGGATAGACATTATAGCCGCCCGATATGATGAGATCCTTACTTCGCCCGCTGATCCACAATCGGCCATCCGGATCGGTGCGGCCGACATCTCCGGTGATGAAAAAACCGTCGGCGGTAAACTCTTCCGTCGTCTTTTCGGGCATACGCCAATATCCCGAAAACAGGCTTGGCCCGCGAATTTCGATGCCGCCCGTACCCTCGCCGGCGATACGCAGATCCATGCCGGGCATCGGATAGCCGACGCTTCCGGGTGTCCGCATGCCTTTCAGCGGGTTGCTGGCGATGACCATCGCTTCCGACATGCCATAACGCTCCAGAATGCGGTGTCCGGTTCGCTCCTCGAAGGCGACGAAGGTCGATTCCAGCAACGGCGCCGATCCCGATATGAACAGCCTGACGTGGCTCGCGGCCTCCTTTGTGAACCGCTCGTCGGCGAGGAGGCGGGTGTAGAAAGTCGGGACGCCCATCATGACCGTTGCTTTGGGTAGCGCCTTCAGCACAGTGTCTTCCTCGAACCTCGATAGCCACAGCATCGGGCTTCCGGTGAGCAGCGAGCAATGGGCCGCGATGAACAACCCATGGGCGTGGAAGATCGGCAGCGCGTGCAGCAGGACATCTTCTGCCGTAAACGCCCATACATCGATGAGGGCCAGAGCGTTGGCCGCCAGTGCACCGTGGGACAGCATTGCGCCTTTCGAGCGCCCTGTCGTTCCCGAGGTATAAATCAGTGCGGCAAGATCGGTGCCGTTCCGCGGGGTGGTTTCCTCAAGCGGTTCACATCCGGCCGCCTCCGCCGCAAAAGCGATCGGGTCACCCACGAAGAGTGCGGGCTCGGCATCGTTGCGGAAATAGTCGATCTCTCCGGCTGTATAGGCGCTGTTGAGTGGCACGAAGATCGCGCCGACCTTGAGCGTGGCCAGATAGAGGGCAAGCTTTTCGGGGCTTTTTTGCGCCTGAACCATGATCCGGTCGCCCGGTTCGACTCCGCGCTCCTTCAACAGGCGCGCGATCCGCCCAACCTGGTCGAGCAAGGCGGCGTAGGACAGCGCATGGCCGTCGGGCAGGATCAACGCAGGGCACGTCGCTCGCTGGCGGGCCCGAACCTCGATAAGGCTATAGAGATTGCTGTTCTGCACCTCTGACCGGTCCGATGGCGATTTCGGGATTGAACTGATCGTCATGTTCTTGTGAACTCCGGCTGCCGACGCGCCTGGAAAGCGTCCAGCGCCTCGCGATGATCATTGCTGTTGACCAGCACATCCAGTTCCGGCTGCATAATTCTGTCGAATGCGTCGCGGGTCAGGTCGGGCGCCTGATTGATCAGGCGCTTGCTGGCTTCGACCGAAAGGGGCGCGCGCGTGGCGATGCGCTCGGCGATGCGCAGCGCGGCTGGCAGCGCGCTGCCGGCGGCTACCTCTGTGACGATGCCGTAGTGAAGGGCGGTCTGCGCATCGACCCTTTCTCCCGTCAGCAGAATCGCCTTGGCGCGCGCCACGCCGATCAGACGGGGCAGGCGATAGACCGATGCCACCAGCCCGACATTAACGGCCGCGCCGACAAAGAACGCCCGCTCCGACGCCACACGGATGTCGCAGGCCAAAGCCAACTCGAAACCGCCGCCCAGCGCGTGGCCATCGATCGCGGCGATGACAGGAGCCCGTAGCTGCTCGACGAGATCGATCACGCGGGCGAAGCGCGTGGACAGCTCCTCCCACGAGGCGCCTTCCGCAAGGCCGCGCAGGTCAGCTCCGGCACAGAAAGCTCCTTCGCGACCGGCAAGCACGACGGCGCGTACGCTTTCATCCCTCTCCGCCTGTTCGAGCGCCACGATCAGCTCGGACAGCGGCTCTGCTCCCAGCGCATTGGCCGGGGGGCAATCGATGAAGATCTGGGTCACACCCCTTGCTGGGTGGGAGACATGGATTTTGCCTGTCATAATTGTTCCTCGCGCTGGTCGTTCCCGGACAGAGCGGAAGCGGCCTCGAGTTCCTCCAGAATTTCCTGGCTATGCTCCCCCAATTGGGGTGCTGGCCGATGGATCTCAAAATCCACGCCGTCAAATTCGATCGGTTGCGCCAGCAGCTCCAGTTCTCCAAGGGAGGGGGCTGTCACCGCTCTTGTGACGCGCAGATGCCGGACCTGTGGATCCTCAAACATCTTGTCTATGCCATAGACAGGACCACAGGGCAGCCCCGCCGCGTTGCATGCATCGATCCACTCCGCGCTGGTACGGGTCCGCATCACGGCGTTCACCTCCGCGCGAAGCTGTTCCCGGTTGGCGAAGCGACCGGCATCGGTCGCGAACCGATCGTCGGCAAGCAGATCGGGACGGCCGGTCAGCGCACAGAAGCGCGCGAACATGGTGTCACCGCTCGCCGCCAGATTGACATGGCCATCGGCGGTCTCGAACAAGCCCATGGGCGCGGTGGAAGGATGGTGATTGCCTTCCGGTTGGGGGACATTGTGGTCTACCAGCCACCGCAAGGCCTGAAAATCGAGCATCCCGATCATGGATTGCAGCAGCGATCCACGGACCCAGCGGCCTCGCCCGGTCGCCTCGCGTTCCAGCAGCGCCGTCAGGATCGCGATGGCGACATAGAGCCCGGCCGCCATGTCCGACACGGCGATGCCCGCACGCATCGGCGCGGAGGTCGCGTCGCCCGTGATCGCCATCAGGCCGCCCATGCCCTGCACGATCTGATCTAGCCCCTGGCGATTGCGATAGGGGCCCGTTTCCCCGAAACCGGACAGGCTGGCATAGACAATATGCGGATTGATCGTGCGTAGCGTCTCATAGTCGATCTTGAGCCGGTGCTTCACGTCGGGGCGGAAATTTTCCACCACGACGTCGGACTGCCGTACAAGTTTGTAGAAAATCTCCCGATCGGACTGTTTCTTCAGGTCAAGTGTCAGGCTGCGCTTGTTCCGGTGCAGATTCTGGAAATCGGATGAAGTGCGGCTTCCCAGAATATCGCCGCCGCCGCCCGGCGCCTCGATCATGATGACATCCGCCCCCCAGTCCGCGAACTGGCGAACGGCAGCAGGTCCGGATCGGGCGCGCGTGAGATCCAGCACGCGAAATCGGGATAGGGGGAGTGCGGGTGGTCCGCCAGTGCTGTCGGTGGCCATATTTCTCTCCTGTCGTTCTGCAACTAGCAGGTGCGGCGGGCCGGGGTCGAGTGACTGCACGTTGTTATTCCGCCAAGCCCGGCAGCCTTTCCGGGGGGGGCAAGAAAGAGTGCCGCAGAGATCTCATGGCGTCGCCCGGTATCCATACCCTGCGTGTTTTATGGCATGGTCGTAGCGTGCAAACGATGATCCTCGTGCCAGTAATATTAGTCGAAGTTTGCAATCCTCGTTGTGAACTTGGGATCTGCGCCAGCCTGGGGCAATTGCCCATTTTGGTATGTCGCATACAGGCCGGTTTACGGTCGAATAGCCTGAATAGGCTCACCATCCGCTTTCATCTCGATGAAAGCGAAACTGTCTGGTGCTGCATATATGCAGGCACCTATGGTCTTGGGTTGGTCCTTGAGACACAATCGGCAATGCGGCGCTACAACTTTGTCTTGCCGCGATTTCCGGGTGAGCAGGCGATCGCCTTCGGTAAGCCGCTTTTTCGCTCGCTTCGAAATCACGCTAAACCGGTGTAAGGAATATGCATGACTTCATATGAGCGCGTTTCGCCTGTTCAGAGCGAAGATGCTGCGGGGGAGATACGCCCGCCCGCCATATTGGCCGATCTGTTGGTCAATCGCTTCAGCTGCCGGGGCTATCAGGATCGCCCGGTCGAACGGGAGAAGATCGAGCAGATGCTGAGCATCGCTCAACTTACCGCATCCTGGTGCAATTCGCAGCCATGGCAGGTGATTGTTACCGAAGGCGAAGGCACGGAACGGATTCGCGATGCCCTGTTTGCTGCGGCGATAGAAGATACCAAGGCGACCGGCATGCCCGGCATGAAGCCGGACGTTTCGTTTCCGGAGGCATATCGCGGTGTCTACAAGGAGCGGCAACGAGAAGTCGGCTGGCAACTCTATGAAAGTGTTGGCGTCCAGTTCGGCGATCGCGTTGCGTCGGGCAAGCAGACGCTCGAGAATTTTCGTCTCTTCGGCGCGCCGCACATGCTTGTTGTGACCTCGGAGCGAGAGTTGGGCGCTTATGGCGTACTCGATTGCGGTCTTTATATCGGCAATCTCCTGCTGGCGGCGCAAAGTCTGGGGATCGGGATGATCCCCCAGGCGGCCATTGCGGGGTACGCCCCGCTGATCAGGAAGCATTTCAATATACCCGACAATCGCCTCGTCGTGCTGGGCGCCTCATTCGGTTATCCGGATATGGCGCATCCCGCAAACAGCTTCAGGTCGCGGCGGGCGGGTCTGGAAGATGCCGTTCAATGGGTCGATAAATAAACGAGCCTTTGAAATGCCGGGCCGGTCGATTGCCCGGGGCGACCGGTGTCCTCCGAGGTAGACGATTACGCTCCGCAGCACAGCCCAACCCGGCTCTGCCCGATAGGAAAAGCCCGGCAGCGGATGCTCCTGCTGCCGGGCTTCATATTTGCGCGGAGAGCTTTAGTAGGATTTGGGCAGACCCAGAACCTTTTCGGCGATGAAGCTCAGAACGATCTGGTTGTTCACCGGCGCGACCATGTTGTTCTGCGCCGCGATATAGAATGGCAGGATATCCTGCGTCACATCGACGCCGGCACCGCCGAAGGTGGTCATCGCCGCCTCGGCCGCCATCTTGAAGGCCTCGGACGAGAGGATCTTCACCATGTTCGCCTCTACCCCGATGCTCTCGCCCCGTTCGTAGGAGTCACAGGCCTTGTACAGCATCGTGCGCGCCGCTTCGACATAGGTCTTGGAGCGGGCGAGCGGGTGCTGGATCGACTGGTAGGCCCCGATGGGTGTGTCGAACGGCGCGCGAGTCTTGGCGTATTCGGCGGCCCGGTTGATGACATAGTCGGCCTGGCCGACATTCATCGCCGCGACCAGCAGTCGCTCGGAATTCAGGCTATCGAAGAGGATCTTCAGACCCTGTCCTTCCTCGCCGACCAGTGCGTCGGCCTTTAGCACGACGTTGTCGAAGTAGGTCGTATACTGCTTTTCCGGCAGATACATTCCGATATCCATTTCCGTCGCCTCAATGCCCGGAAGCTTGGTGTCGACGATGAACAGCGAGATGCCCTTTGTGCGGTTTGCCGGGTCATAAGGCTGGGTGCGGGCCACCAGCAGGCAGTTGCTCGATTCCTTAAAGGCGGTTTGATAGGTCTTGCCGCCGTTGAGCAGGAATGAGCCGTCAGGCTGACGGATTGCCGTGGTTTTTATCTTGAAGGTGTTGGTGCCGGCATCGGGTTCGGTGATGCCAAAGCTGAAGTAGGCCTCTCCGGTTGCCGTCGGCGGCAGGTAGCGCTGCCGTTGCTCATCGCTGGCATGGCGTAGCAGTGGCTCGCGCGACATGAAGTTCGTGACCGCGATCGGCAGGAGCAACGCATGCTGGTGAAGAAGGTCGAGGGCAAGCACGATATCGGAAAGTTGACCGCCCGAGCCGCCATATTCCTCAGGCAGGCCCATCGACAGGAGACCGCTCTCGGCCCACATCTTCCACAGCTTCTCCGGAAACTCGTTGCGCTTGCCGCATTCGGCAACATAGGCGCGGTCTATCCGGCGAATGATGCTGTCACATATTTCCCGGATCGCGTCGGCGTTCTCGCTCATTTCTCTGTTCCATTCCCGTAAATGAAGGCAGGCCCGCTATGACGCAGGCCTGCCTGAAGTTGTGTTTGCGCGATTAATAGTCTGGCATCACTGCCCGCGATATACGAGCACTGGCAGGTTCGCGGGCAAGAGCTTTTGCAGCTCCAGACAGCGGCTAAGGGCGCCGGCGCCGGAGCCGTTTATTTTGCCTTACTCAACTGATGCCGAGCAATTTGTTGTACACATTATGGAAATGCCGGATGTTCGATTCCTGATAGCGGGCCAGTGTCATGAATGCCTTGTCGGGTTTCGCGGCCTTCAGGCCTTTCTGGATTTCGACAAGGTTGGACATGTCCTGATCGAGAATGTGTCCGACAACGCCCAGCGCCTCACAATCACAGGTCCGGTCATCGGGGCCCAGATCGATAGGTGTGGGTGATGGCGGCGCGCTCTGGCCCTTGGGAATGCGGGCGGTAATGCGCACTTCCATCATCGAAAGGTCGGTGTCCCGGCCAACCGGCAGGAAGCGATACCACCATGCCAGCGCCTCACCCCACCAGGGATGATGATTGGGGAAGACAAAGGCTTTGGTCATATCGAGGAAATAGGAATGGGGCTTGTCGGACAGGTTATGTCCGCTTTCCGCCTCAAGCGCCTGACGGCGCTGTACCGCGCACCATTCACGTGCTTGCGCTACCGTGTGAATATCCTCGAAAGAGGGTAATGGAAGGCCCATGGTTGCGCAAAACTGGCGGGCGCTTTCGAAGGGAGTGACCGAGTCCTGCACCCACATGTCCGGGGCGACGGAAGGAGTGACGAGACGATTGACGTGACTGTCGCCATCATCCCAATTGTCATATTGAGAATAGGCAGAGCCGAAGAAGGGCATGCCGTCCCAGTGCGTTTCGAGCACATGATAGCCCTCCATGAAGGCCTCCTGCGTCAGTTTCCAGTTGCAGCGCACCTGCTTGCGCAGATGGAGGACGGTGTAGCGTTCTTCCATCGGGTGATCGGCAAACATCGCGGGAATGGGACCGAGCGACTTTTTGAACTCTACGGCATCGGGGTCGGGATTGATGAAGACATTGCCGCCCCACCGACCGACGCGTACTTCCTGCAGCGCATGATGCTCCTTCGATACCGAAGGAAAGTCCTCTTCGCCGGGAACCCAGGCCAGGCCGCCGTCGAGGTTCCATGTCCAGGCGTGAAAGGGGCATCTGAAATCATCGCGGTTTTCCGCATGGTCGCACAAGCGCCGGCCGCGATGCGGGCAGCTGTTGTAGAAAGCCTTGATCTCGTCCGGTGCGGATCGGACGATGATGAATGACGAATCGACAATGTCATATGTCAGCCGGTCGCCGACATTGGGAATATCTTCCTCGCGACAGGCGATTTGCCACTGTTTGTTCCACAGGTGTTCGACCTCAAGATCGACGAACTTCGGATCTATATATCGATCGAACGAAATCAGGCCTTCGACCTCGACCGGCTGCCCGCTCGGTTGCAGTATCAGGGGGACGGGTTGATTATCGCCCCCAACGATGTCGGCGTAGCTTGGTTTACCTACCGAACTGGTACCGGGAGCCGGTTTGGTGACTTCGAACCCATAGGCACCCATTGACCGCAAGGGTATAACGTTCATGACATCTCTCCACAGGTGTAATTGCCCGAGGAGAACACCATGGCTTCGATGATCCAGATTTGACGTCGATCAAACATCGACCTTCGCTGCAGTACAGGGCAACCGGTGCATCATCCAGGATCAAGTCGGGGTCAGAACATCATTTTGCGATTGAGGATTCGCTCCGCATCGAGGGCGTTGCGGATGCGGACCATGGTTTCCAACGCCTGCGCGGTGATGTGAGACGGCAGATGGTCGCGTTTCGCGGTACCGATTCCGTGCTCCGCCGTCAGGGCGCCGCCGAATTGCCTGACCACGCCATAGACCACATCCTCAATTTCCGCCTCACGCGCGATGGTGTCCGGGCCGATATGCACGCCGATATGGATATTGCTGTCACCCAGGTGCCCAAAACTGATCGCCTTGAAAAAGGAGAACTGCGCATCGAGTTGGTGGTACACAGTATCGACGAACTCTTCCGCCCGGCGAATGTCGACGCTTATGTCAAAAGAGATGAACGGCCCCATCTCCTTTACCAGAAGTTCCGAACCCTCGCGGATCCGCCACAGGTCCTGAACCTGCTTGAGGGAGCTTGCGGTGACTGCATCGGCGATCAGGCCGTCCTCAAATGCCTTCTCCAGAAAGCCCTGCATCGCCTGTTCATCAGCAGTCTCGTCCATACCCATGGTTTCGACGAGGACATAATATTTCTGGTCGGCTGCCAGCGGACAGCGCTGCGGATCATGTTTCGCGATAACCGCGTAATAGTCTCGCCACATGACCTCGAAGGCTGACAACTGCTGCATGGAACGGGCGCTTGTGAGCAGCTCCAGAACGGATGAATAATCGGGTACGGCGATAAAGGCGACATTCTGCGTTGTCGGGAGCGGCGCCAATCGCAGGACCGCGCGCGTCACTATGCCCAATGTTCCTTCGGATCCGATGAACAACTGCTTGAGATCATATCCCGTGTTGTTCTTCAGAAAGCGGTTCATCAGGTCGACGATGGTGCCGTCCGCAAGGACTGCCTCCAGTCCCAGAACATTGGGGCGGGTCATTCCCCAGCGAAGCACGCGATTGCCGCCTGCGTTTGTTGCAATGGTTCCGCCCACCGTGGCGCTGCCCTTCGAGCCGAGATCGATGGGGTAAAGCAGGCCATGCTCCGCGGCGGCATTCTGCACGGCTTCGATCGTCACTCCCGCCTCCACGATCGCGGTCTGCGTCACGGGATCGATCTCGATAATCTTCGTCATCCGCTCAAGCGACACCACAAGATCGTCGGTGCCGGCCATGGCACCCCCCGCGACACCCGTCCTTCCGCCGTGCGTGACCACCGGCTGCCCGGCGTCATGGCAGAGGGCGAGAATTCGCGACAGTTCCTCGCTGCTGGCCGGGCGGATTATGGCCGGAGAGCCGGGCGGAACATGACGGAACGGATCGCAACTCCGGGCGGTAACATCTTCACCGGTCAGGATTCCCCGCGGCCCGACGATGGCCATGATCCGATCAAGCAACGGGGAAGGGGGGGGCACCATATCGGTCATTGGGAAAGTGCGGACGGTTGCCGGTTTATCTGGATCAGTTCGATGGCATAGCCGTCCGGATCATGAACGAAGGCAAGCTGTGGTGCGCCTTCCATCATGGCCTTGGGCGCCGTACCCTGCCGACCGCCAAAGTCGGCAAGGCGGGACCACATGGCAGGAACGTCGGGAACGCCGATCGCAATATGCCCATAGCCGGAACCGTGGGAATAATCGACATCCTGATCCCAGTTATAAGTCAGCTCCAGAGCGGCGGGCCCGTCACGATATCCGGCATAGGAGAGAAACAGGATGGAAAAGCGACCCTGCTCGAAATCATAACGGTCGAGCAGTCGCATGCCCAGGCCGTCACAATAGAAGCGTAGCGACGCATCGACGTCACGCACACGGAACATGCTGTGCAGAATGCGCGGTGAGTTCGCATCTTCACCCCAGACCCAGAATGGATCGATGTCGCGATCGTGAGACAAATGGAACTCCTTTCCCCGATTATCTGAAGAAGGCTCTATGTCTCACAGTCGCTTTGTCCATCGCTGTTAAGGTCTTTGCCGTGCGCTGCTTTCAGGCGGCTTCGAGAACCAGTGCACGATGAATATGGTCATTGGTGTCATGTCGAACAGCGGCTTCATCCATTTCCCGGAAATGCTGGGCTCGATACTCACGCGGGGGCATGCCGTAATTTGCCTTGAACATGCGGCTGAAGTGAGCGGCGCTCTTAAAGCCTGACATATAGGCAATTTCGTGGATGGGATAATCCCTGGTCTTGGACGAAATGAGCCAATCCTTGGCTTTTGGCAGCCGGTTCTTCCACACCAGTTCGGAAAATGAAGTGTTGTTGGCCTTCAGCAGGAAGCACAGATAGCGCGGCGAAATCCCGCAGGAGATTGCGACCTTGTCATAGCTGAGTTCCGGATCGGCGAGGTTCATGCGGATGAAGTTTTCAATGTCGGAAAGGCGACGGTCGACCAGCTTCTGCCGCTTCGGCATGTCGATATTGCTGTTGCGCAAAAGCTTTGCGACCGCTTCCAGCAGAGCGTGGGACAAGTTGTCCGCAATAGCGTTGCCGAGCGTCGAGCCATGTTTCACGATGACATCGAACAACTCCCGAACGATCTGTCCGTCGATGGATTCGAGGGGGAATGCATCTGAAAAGCGCTCTGCTTCCTGCAGGTGGCGAACGAAAAAATCCGGCGTAATGAGGACTTGGTATGAAACGTGGTTGGAGTCGGCCGCGCTTTTCAGCGAGGCCGTGAATGGAATGCTGGAGTCCAGAAAGCCGGCTTGCCCAGCCAGAATTTCGGTTGTCCCGCTCGCCCTCACAATTTTCACCGAACCGCTGTTAACAATCCATAGCACCCTTAGACCTGCGTGATTTTTGCGGACATGATGGGGTTTGCGGCGGAAAATCAACTCATCGCGCGTCGTGATTCGGGTGATCGAGACCGGCGCGTTGAGCGCCTTTTCCATTTCGACCTCGCGGAAATCGCCGGAGGCACTTTCCAGGTCACCTTCGTAGAATTCCCGTCGCGTTATGGCGGAATAAGCCGCGCAGGCTTCAACGCCTGGCGCAGAACGCATCGACATTCCCGAAAAGATCTTTTCCATTTTATCTCTCCTGCCGTTTTTAATTTTTGCCTGCATTGAAAGCGATCCGGAGTGGTTTCCTCCTTCTTGTTGAAGGAAAGCCATTTATCACCGGCAGACAAGCTTTGGCTGTTTTCGTGAATGGGTATTCCTCATCAGGAATTTCGAGTCAAGGGAGGAAATCGGACATGAACTCCGTGCGGAGACCCGAGGCGCTATGGCAGAGGCGGTCTTGGCTAAGTGAAAACTCGATGGGGCTTGAGGTCAGGTTATTGACCACGTCTGAAATGGCTGTTGACCGAATACGACCGCACTATGGCTGCCTTGCCATTGCGCGTGCATGCTGACGATCAATGAGGCTGAGCAGAATCGGGGAGAGAGCGTGAGGCGTTTCGAAATCGGTACAAATCCATCGATTGCTTCTTTGGTTTCGGTCGAACGGGAGCCGGCTGCACCTGTTGGCGACGAATTGCTGGTCCGCGTCGAAGCGAGTTCTCTCAACTTTCATGACTATCTCGTGGCAACCGGAGCCATCAAGGTAGCGCCCGGCCGCGTGCCACTTTCCGATGGCGTCGGCATTGTCGAGGCCTGTGGGCCGGACGCTGTCGGCTTCACCTCTGGAGACAGGGTTATAGGAACCTTTTTCGCAGGCTGGTCCGATGGCCCGCCAACCGCCGCGCGAGTCGGAAATATGCTCGGCGACCATGTCGATGGGTTCGCATCACACTATGTGACCATGTCGGAGAGACTCTTTACCCGTTCGCCGAAGGGGCTGGCCCCCGTCGAGGCGGCAGCCCTGCCCTGTGCGGGCCTGACAGCCTGGCGGGCGACCGTGGTCGAAGGGGCCATTAAACCCGGGAGTACTGTTCTGGTTCAGGGCACCGGTGGCGTTTCGGTTTTCGCGGCGCAGTTCGCACGGATGGCCGGGGCGAGGGTTATCGCCACTTCGTCTTCCGCTGAGAAGGCGGAACGATTGAAAGCGCTCGGGGTCGATGAGGTCATCAACTACAGCGAAGACCCCAAATGGGGGCGAACCGCGCGGGAGCTTAGCGACGGCGGGGTTGACCATCTGGTTGAGGTCGCAGGTGGCGACCTTTCGCAATCTCTACAGGCCCTGCGGGTGGGCGGTAGCCTGTGCCTGGTCGGAGCGCTCACCCGGCAGCCGATCACCTTTCCCGCTGCGCACATGATATACGGCAACCTTCATGTTTCCGGGATTACTGTGGGAAGCCGGCAGCAGCAGGTCGACATGGTGAAGGCCGTGGAAGCCGGCGGATTGCGCCCGGTGATCGATTCCATCCATTCCTTCGATGATCTGAGGGGGGCATTTGAAGTGCTGGAAGCGCAAAAGCACTTTGGCAAGATTGCGATAGCATATGGCTGAGTCTAGAAAACGCTCGATAGAACGCGCAAGCTTCGTTAGTCGAGTGCCGGTCTAACTACTGGGCAGAGGGTATGAGGCGAGCGAAGATGAGATCGGGGATGGGGCAACTCTGTGGTGAAACGATCATATCTATATACAGAGCCTGTGTCCGTTTCTTGGTCCGAGCGCCTATTGTCTCGCGCATGAATGCTGGGCACCGACATGCGCGATAAAGCGCCCATGCGGGATGTGGAAGCGACTGCCGCTGTCCAGAAGCCGAGCACTGTCATGCAGACCTTGTCCATTCTGCGTCTTTTGGCAACCATAAGTAAGCCATTGGGGGTAAACGCGATTGCCCGCGAATTGGGAATGGCGCCAAGTTCTTGTTTCAAAATCCTCAAGCAATTGCATGACGGGGACTTCGCGCAGTTCGATTCTGACACAAAATGCTACACGCTTGGCGGCGGCGCCGCGATCCTTGCATCTCGGGCGCTGGACCCCGAGAACATCTTTGCGCTTCTACACTCGGAGCTGGAAAAATTCGGCCTCGCACATAATGTTTCGATCGGCTTCTGGCGGCGCGTGGCGGATAATCGTATCATCCTGATGGGGTTTATCGAAACGCAGAGCCTGATGCGAATTCGGATGTCGATCGGACAAAGACTGCCCATGCTGGTTGGCGCGGTCGGTCGCGCTTATGCGGCCGAACTGGACCTTACGCGCGAGCAGATCGAAAATGAATTCAGGAAACTGCGCTGGCAGCAGCCTCCGAGTATGGCCGATTTCCGGCAGGACGTAGAGGTCTGCCGTCAGCGCGGCTATGCGGTTGACCGCAATAACTTCGCCGCTGGAGTGACCACCATTGCGGTTGCATTTCGCGATGCTCAGGACCATTTGCGCTACGGAATTTCAGCGATCCGTTTCAGCGCAAATGAAACGGATACCGACACGCAGGAGATTGGAAAGGCTCTTGTCGTCCTGAAGCATAATATCATTCGCTGCTGGCAACGTCAGAGATAACCACCGGCATTCTGCCCGTGGCTATCCCGGCAAGGTCCTCTCCCCGATATAGTTCATGCCCACCCGGACAGGATGTCTTCTGCGGACCAAAGTTTGTCCGAAGGTGCCCACTGAACCGCAGTCGGAGAGTGCGAAAAGCGGGGGGCGGGCGCTACCTGCCGGACACCGCCGACATCCACAAAGACCTTGCGAGCGACCTGATGCGGGTGGCGCGGCGCTTCCTCCAGCGTCAGAACGGGTGCAAAGCAAACATCGGTGCCTTCCATGATCTCGCACCACTCATCGCGGGTACGGGTGCGAAAAACCTCACGCAGCGTTTCGCGCATTTCCGGCCATTTGCTGCGGTCCATCTGTTGATCGGTCAGCTTGTCCGCCGCCCCGGTCTTTTCCAGCAGCAGCGCATAGAATTGCGGTTCGATTGAACCGATCGCAATGAATTTACCATCGGCGCATTCGTAATTGCCATAGAAGTGCGCGCCACCATCAAGCAGGTTCACTTCGCGCTGATCCTTCCACACTCCAGACCCGCGCATGTCATGAAAAAGCGTCCCGAGATAGGTCGCGCAGTCGGTCATCGCGACATCGACTACCTGACCCTGACCGGTTGTACGGGCATGGATCACAGCCGAAAGCATGCCCGCGATCAGGAACATGGAGCCGCCGCCATAGTCCGCGCCCAGATTGAGCGGCGGGACGGGGCGCTCCTCGGGGCCGATCGCATGGAGCAGGCCGGTGAGGGCGAAATAGTTGATGTCGTGCCCCGCGGCATGAGCCAGCGGCCCATATTGGCCCCATCCGGTCATCCGTCCATAGACCAGTGCCGGATTGCGGGCCAGCATCACGTCGGGGCCAAGCCCCAGTCTTTCCATGACGCCGGGCCGGTTGCCCTCGAACACGATATCGGCCTTTTCCGCGAGGCACAGACAGGTTTCCACCGCTTCGGGTGTTTTGAGGTTGAGGCCAATGCGCTTGCGCCCTCTGGCGTCGCTTCGCGTGGCTGGCGGCGGCGGGGTGCCCTCCCGCGCGATCTCGACCACGTCGGCCCCAAGGTCGGAAAGCACCATGCCGGCGAAGGGCCCCGGCCCCAGGCCAGCAAACTCCAACACTTTTATGCCAGTCAGCGGTCCGGTTGCCATCTCATTCTCCTTCATTGTTGTCACTGGCCGGACGCGCCTGGAGGCAGCGAAACAAATACGCTGTCAAAACGGTCCCCATGCGTGCCTGCCTGCCGTGTTATGGCGATGCTATAAGTGATCAATCGCAAACCTCTGTTTCCGCCACTTGCAAGCGCGCTGGTCCCCAGCGGCAATACGGCTAGCAATAGCAGCCCGTAAGGCTCATCTATGCAAGAGCCGGTCTGGAGTTGTGTGCCGATCCGATATTACGGGATCAACCGCAACAGGTCCTGAACCTCGTCATTCACCCAAGGCATTGCGCGGTAACAATCTTATGACCAAGTCCGTGGTTTCTCTCGACGACAAATACAGCCTGACCGAAGGCCGGGTGTTCCTATCGTCCAATCAGGCTCTCACCCGATTGCCGATGGACCAGGCACGGCGGGATAAAGCTGCCGGGATCAAGACTTCTGGCTTCATCTCGGGATATCGGGGCTCTCCGCTCGGCGTCTATGACGCGGCGCTGTGGGCGGCCCAGAAGCAATTGGAAGCATATGATGTCCGCTTCGTGCCCGGCCTCAATGAGGAGCTGGCGGCGACGGCCGTTCGCGGCACCCAGGAACTCGGCTGGTTCGGTAAATCCCAATATGAAGGCGTGTTCGGCCTGTGGTACGGCAAGGGCCTGGGTGTGGATCGCGCATGCGAGGCGCTGAAGCTGGGCAATCTGGAAGGCGCGTCGGCAAAGGGGGGCGTGCTTGTGGTCGCCGGTGACGACCATGGCGGAAAGTCTTCCGCCAGCGCGCATCAGTCGGAACATACGCTCATGGCCGGTTTCATCCCGGTGCTCTATCCGGCAACGACGGATGAGATCATCGAATATGGCCTCTATGGCTGGGCGCTCTCCCGCTTCAGCGGCGCCTATATCGGTTTGAAGTGTATCACCGACACGCTGGATCTGACTGCTTCGGTCGTGCTCCCGGACCTGTTTCATGAATATGCGATTCCCGATTTCGCCAAGCCCGCGGGCGGCCTCAACATCCGCTACACGCCGGCTCCGCTGGAGCTGGAAGCGCTGACCGTTCAGCACAGGCTTCCGGCCGTTCAGGCCTTCGCGCGCGCCAATCGGCTGGACCGGACCTTGATCAGCGGTCCGAGGCAAGAACTGGGCCTGATCGCGGCCGGCAAGGCATTTCTTGACCTTCGGCAGGCGCTGGCGGATCTTGGCCTGACCGAGGAACGGTGTCGCGATCTGGGCATCGGCCTTTACAAGCCGGGCCTCATCTGGCCGCTTGAAGCAACCGGGTTCCAGCAATTTGCATCCGGCTACAAGGCGGTGCTGGTGGTCGAGGAAAAGCGGCCGGTGATCGAGGATCAGGCCGCGCGGCTGTTGTACGACGCGGCGGCCGATGCGCGTCCGGCCATTATGGGTAAACGCGACCGTTCCGGGGCGCCCTTGCTGCCCGAAGTGGGCGAACTCAATCCGGCGCTGATCCGCAAGGCGCTGGTCACCGTTCTGACGCAGATGGGGCTGGCGGATGAAGCCCTGAACAATGCCAACAGTCGCCTCGCAGAGATAGAGGCGGGGGCGGGATTGCTCGGCGGGGGCAGGGTTCGCCCGCCATTCTACTGCTCGGGCTGCCCTCATAATACCAGCACGCGCGTGCCCGAGGGCAGCGAAGCGATGGCGGCCGTCGGCTGTCAGGGGCTTGCCGCCTATGTCATGCCGGAACGCAAGACGATGCTGCCGGTCAACATGGGGGGCGAGGGGATGCCCTGGCTTTCCGTCGGTCCGCTGGTCGAGCGGGAACATATGTTCCAGAACATGGGGGACGGCACATATTCACACTCCGGCATTCTCGCCATCCGGGCGTCGGTGGCGGCCAATGCGCGCGTCACCTTCAAGCTGCTTTATAACGACGCGGTGGCAATGACGGGCGGGCAACCTGTCGAGATGCACATTACGCCTGTCGATATGGTCAACCAGCTCGTCGCCGAGGGCGTAAAGCCGGTGGTTCTGGTGTCCGACAACATTGAGCCCTATCGCCACGCCAACCTGCCCGCAGTCGTTACCGTGCGCCACCGCGACGACCTCGATGCCGTTCAGCGCGAATTGCGCGAAACGACGGGTGTTTCGGCGATTGTCTATGAACAGACTTGCGCCACCGAAAAGCGCCGCCGGCGCAAGCGCGGCACCTTTCCCGACCCCGACAAGCGGGTCTTCATCAATCAGGATGTGTGCGAAGGGTGCGGCGATTGCTCGGTGCAGTCGAACTGCGTCTCGATCACGCCGCTCGAAACCGAATTCGGTCGCAAGCGCAAGATCGACCAGTCGACATGCAACAAGGATTATAGCTGCCTCAAGGGCTTCTGCCCGTCCTTTGTCACCGTCGAAGGCGCGAAGATCGCGACCCGCATTTTCGGAGACCCCTCGGCACTGGAAGCGAGGTTGGCGAATCTGCCGCCTGCGGTTGTTGCACCGGTCGCGGAGAGTTTCGGCATGCTGGTCGCCGGGATCGGCGGTACCGGCGTGCTCACTGTCGGTGCCCTGCTCGGCATGGCGGCGCATATCGAAGGCAAGGGCTGCACTGTCCTCGACATGACGGGCATGGCGCAGAAGGGCGGGGCAGTTACCTCTCACATCCGTATCGCTGCGTCCCCTGAACAACTCACCGCAACACGTCTGAGCTTTGGTCACACCGATGTCCTGCTGGCATGTGATGCGATCATCGGTTCCAGCCAGGACGTGCTGAAGACGCTCGACCCACATCGCAGCGTTGCGATCGTCAATGCCGACGTGACGCCGACCGGCGAGTTCCAGACCAACAGGGACGCCAGCTATGATGACAGCGCGCTGGTTGCCGCGATTGCCCGTGCTCTCGACGGTGGCACGCTTCACAGCCTGCATGCCAGCGGCCTGTCTACATCGCTGATGGGCGACAGCATCGGCACGAATGTGCTGATGTTGGGCTATGCCGCGCAAAAAGGCCTGCTGCCGGTTTCGGTGGAATCACTGGAAGAGGCGATCCGGCTCAACGGGGCCTTCGTAAAGGGCAACCTGCGTATATTCGCGATCGGACGGCTGGCGGCGATTGCTCCGGAGGAGCTGGCGAGGATGATCGCACCGCCGCCGGCAAAGCTCGAGGACATGTCGCTGGAGGCGATTCTCGAAAGTCGGAAGGACTTGCTGACCGCATATCAGAACGCAGCCTATGCGAACGATTATCTTGAGTTCGTGCACAACGCACAGGCTGTTGTAACCTCCCGAAAGATTGAGGGTGGGGAGCTGCTGGTGCGCGAGGTGGCGATTACGCTTGCTCGATTGATGGCGTATAAGGACGAATATGAAGTGGCGAGGCTTCATACGGACCCGAAGTTCGTGGAACGGCTTCGCTATCAGTTCGATGGCGATTTCAAGGTGAAATTCCATCTCGGTTCGCCGTTGCTGCTGGCCGGGAAGGATGCCCAGGGAAGGCCGAAAAAGCGCGTGTTCGGAAGCTGGATCCTGCCGCTCTTCCGCGTGCTTGCCCGGATGAAGGGGCTGCGCGGTACCGCCTTCGATCCATTCGGGTGGATGGCCGACCGAAAGATCGAGCGCGCGCTTATCAACGATTATCGCGCCATGATGACCGGTGTTCTGGGTAAACTGGAGCAGAAGAACCTGTCGGCGGCAATCGATCTTGCCGGGGCCGCACTCGAGGTGCGTGGATATGGTCCCGTCAAGGAGGCGGCGTTCGAAACCTACGAGGCGCGCAAGCGGGACCTGCTTGCGGCCTTCGACGACGCACCCCGGGCAGAGGCTGCATCGCAAGGGCAAAAGGAAACCGCCTGACGCTCCCATTGTCCCGGCCGCCCTTCCAGGACAAGCCGACCAGCATCTGCGGGCAGTGCCTGCGCCTGAGCGGATGATAGGCTCGGGTTCGTGAACTGATGAAAAAAGATCGGGAGAAGGCAGATGGATTTCGGATTGAGCGGGAAGGTTGCGCTGGTGAGCGGCGGAAGCAAGGGCATGGGCCGTGCCGTTGCGGAAGAGCTGGGGCGTGAGGGCGCCAAGGTTCTGGTGCTCGCCCGCGGGCAGGACGCGATAGACGAGACGGTCGCGGCCATCCGCTCGTCCGGAGGCGAAGCGCATGGATTGTCGGTCGACATGACCGATCCCGATGCGATCAATGAAACGGTCGCACATTGTACCCGGATTTTTGGCTTGGAACCGGACATTGCCGTCGCCAATGTCTATGGCACGGCACGCTACACCTTCGATACCGCCGGACCTGAGGTTTTTCGCGAAGGCTATGAGTTGCTGGTGATGAGCGCGGTTCATCTCGCCCGCGCTGTCGTTCCGGCGATGAAGCGCAAGCGCTGGGGGCGTATCGTCACCATCGGGTCGTTTTGCGTGAAGAAGCCGCATTGGCAGGTGCCGTTGATTGTCGACAATGTTACCCGCGCGGGCGCTGCCGCGCTCAGCAAGTCGTTGTCGAACGAACTGGGCACCTATGGCATCACCGTCAACACGATCGCTCCCGGCTTCATCGCCACCGAAATGGCGCTGGCCTGGATGGACGAAATGGCTCGGGAACAAGGCCTGGACCCGGAGGCAGCGGCCAGGGCGCTCGACGCGACCATTCCTGTCGGGCGCAAAGGAACCTCAGAGGAGATCGCGGGCGCCGCTGTCTTCCTGTGCTCGGAACGCGCCAGCTACATTACCGGCCAGCTTATCATGGTGGATGGCGGCCTCGTCGGCGCGCCGTTCTGAATTGTGCAGCAGGAGAGATGACTATGTCTGTTCAGGATGAGCTGGAGATCAACCGCGCCGTCAATCTGTACGGCTTTGCCGTCGATACCCAGAGTTGGGACCTTTTCGACCGCATATTTACCGACGATATCGACGCCGACTATAGCGAGACGTCGCATTGGACGGATCTGGCGACCTTCAAATCCGATTTCGAGGCCTATCACGACGCCTTCGACGGTACCCAGCACACCATGATGAGCCACCTCGTCAATGTACGGGGAGATATTGCCAACGCAATGACCTACGCCACCTGGCGCCTGGTTCGTCGCGGCTTGGCCGGCGGCGATTTCTGGGAAGGGCAGGGCTGGTATGACGATGGCCTGACGCGCACGAACGCGGGATGGCGGATCAGTTCGCGGATTTGCCGGATCGTCTGGTGGGGCGGGAACCCTCTCGTCAACGAGACCATTCCCGGCGTGAAATTCTCCCTTCCCCTGGATGCGCTGCGCGCGGAGCGACTCGCCGGTCGCGTTCGTTTTTACGACTCGCTCATGGCCTGAATGAACGCGATTGCTGCTTTCGCGATCAAACATGTCGTGCGGAACCGCGATCGGTCCGGGCTGCATTGCAGGTGGGCATGGCATTGCAGAAAAATGGGCCAGGCCGGTCGCGGATAACTATGTGGTAGGAGCTTTATGAACGCGCGTTTTCTTACCAGCGACGGCCTTACCCTCATCGGTGATCTGCTGGGTTCGGGATCTGGGCCCGCCATTATCTTTCTGCATGGCGGGGGGCAGACCCGGCATTCCTGGGACCACGCCATGCGTCGCGCCGCCGATCAGGGCTATGTCGCGCTCAGCTATGATGCACGCGGCCATGGCGATAGCGACTGGTCTCCCGATGGCGATTATGGGGTATTGCGCCTGGCGGAGGACCTGCGATCGGTCAGGGCTTCGCTGGTATCGAAGGTTGCGCTGGTCGGGGCATCGATGGGCGGGATGACCGCCCTGCAGGCGGTCGGCAATGAACCGGCGGGCTTCGCAGATGTCCTCGTTCTCGTCGACATCGTGCCTCGCCCCGCTACGGCGGGGACAGACAAGATTCGCGCGTTCATGCTCGCGCACCAGGATGGGTTCGCGACCATTGAAGAGGCCGCCGATGCCGTCTCGGCCTATAATCCGGCCCGTCCGCGTCCTGCGGACGTCAGTGGCCTGGGCAAGAATCTGCGAAGACGCGATGACGGCCGCTATTACTGGCACTGGGACCCCCGTTTGCTCTCGACCTCGCCAGCCAGCGAACCGCCCGCATTTCAGGAGCCCTTGATTGAGGCGAGCGCGCGCGTGAAAATTCCGACGATGCTCATAAAGGGTGGGCGGAGCGATATTGTCGATGACGAGGGCATCGCCGAGATGTGCAGGTTGATCCCGCAGACTGAAGTTTGCGAGGTGTCCGGCGCCGGCCACATGGTGGTGGGCGACAGAAATGACGCATTCAACGACGGACTGTTTGAATTTCTCCACCGCCATTTGCCGCCGGTGACCGGTTGAGGCGGTTCGGGACAACATTTCAACGGAAGTGAGATTCTCTTGCTATGCTGCACGCTGTGACCGACGAACCACGCAACTATTTGAAATATGGCGGCGCACCTATGGGGCAAAGCGAATTTCATCGCCTCTTCGTGCCCTATCGTCAGTTTCAGATTGCCGTGAGGCGCGACCCGAACAAGCTTGCGTTGGTCACGCCGCAAGACGCTCACTACAGTTACGCCGAACTCGACGAGCTGGTGCGCACTCTGGCGAGCGGGATGCGCCACCTGGGCGTGCAGCCAGGCGAGGCCGTGTGTGCACGATTGGGTAACCACTGGATTCAGGTGCCATGGTTTCTGGCGCTGATGCGGATCGGCGCGGTGTTCATGTCTATCAGCAAATATCTCACCGATGCGGAAGCACAGTATCAGTTGCAACAGGCAGGCCCCAGGCTGGTGATCGGCGAAGGGGGCGTGAGTATTGACGATGTGATCGCCGCCGCGGGCGGCGAACCGGTTGTGCCATATGGCGATGAATGGGGGCCTTCCCATATCCGGTTTTCATCCGGCACAACCGGCAAGCCCAAGATGATGCTGGTTCTTCAGCGCGCCAATGCCTTTCAGTCCAAGGTCATTGAGGATGTCATGAACGTGGACGAGCATGATCGGCACATGGTGGTCGGTCCGCTCAGCCACGCCGCGCTGCATTTCGCGTTGCCCACGCTCGACGTCGGCGGCACCGTCTATATGAAGGAGGCCTTCGACAAGGAGATGTTCTGGACGGACTGCGCACGGCTGGGGATCACCAGTTCCATGGTTGTCCCGACGATGGTGACAGCCGCGCTCGGCAGGGAAGGGGAGGCTCCCACGCTCCGCAAACTCGTGTCCCTGGGGGCATCCCTCCCGATGGCCGTGAAAGAGCGTCTCCTCGGCCGTTTTCCGCACCTTGATCTCTATGAGATGTACGGTTCCTCCGAATGCGGCCCATGCACCTGGCTGCTTCCGGCTGATCAGTTGCGCAAGCCATCATCCTGCGGCCGCGCCTATGGCGGGCAGGAAATACTCGTGGCCGATGATGCAGGCGATCCCGTACCTGCCGGAACAATCGCCAATATCTATGCGCGTGGCCCCATGGCTGTTTCCGCCTATGTCGGCGAGGTGGCGCCGCCCGAAATCCCGGAAAAACTTGAGGCTGAGGGCTGGCGGACGGCAGGGGACGTCGGTTTTCTGGATGAGGAAGGCTATCTTACAATAGCGGATCGCCGCGTGGACCTCATCCTCTCCGGCGGACTGAACGTCTATCCCGCCGAGGTGGAGGCGGTGCTGTCAGCCATGAATAGCGTGGTGGAAGTGGCGGTCATCGGCTTGCCCGACGAATATTGGGGGCAGGTCGTCGCGGCATGTTATGTCGGAAACGCCCAGGAGGAAGAGTTGATTGCCCTCTGTCGGGAGCAGCTCGCTGCCTACAAGATACCCCGCCGGTTTTTCAAACTGGATGCATTGCTCCATACTTCGAACGGGAAGGTGTCGCGCAGGCTGGTGCGTGAAGCGTTGACGAACGGTGCTCCGGACCTCTGAATGACGATGCGGGCTGCGCCGCTGCATGGCGCTCCCCGCATCGATGAAGAGCAGATCAGTCAACGCCCAGGATTGCGGCCGTGGTCGGCAAGCCACTGCCAGCCGTGACCAGCATGTTCCGGGCATCGGGAACCTGGTTGACGGCCTGACCGCGCAGTTGGCGGACCGCTTCGGCAACTCCGTTCATGCCATGGATATAGGCTTCGCCCAATTGACCGCCGTGCATGTTGATCGGCAACCGGCCGCCAATCTCCAGATGGCCATCCTTCACGAAATCCTTGGCTTCGCCCTTCGCGCAAAAGCCATAGGCTTCGAGGCCGGGGAAGACCGTCGGTCCGAAATGATCGTATAGGATCGCAGCATCCAGATCCTGCGGCGAGAGACCGGACTGGGCATAAAGTTGCCGTGCGGCCGCCGCGCACTCGTCATAGGGCCAGATATTGTCCTTGTAGAAACCGCCGAGGCTCACGGTACCGCCCGGTGAGCCCTGTGCCGCGGCACGGATGTAAACCGGCTTCTGCCTGAGGTCGCGTGCGCGCTCCGCGCTGACGATGACAAGGGCCACGCCACCGTCGCTTTCCTGACAGCAGTCGTACAGGCGCAATGGATCCGCGATCATCCGCGAACCCTGATGATCCTCGATGGTGATCGGTTTCTGATAGAAGAACGCGTTGGGATTGGTCGACGCATATTTGCGGGCAAGCACCGCGTAATTGGCGAAGTCCAGACTGGTCGCGCCGGTGTCCTGCATGTAGCGCCGCATCATGAGCGCGATCATGGCCGCCGGCGTCATAAGACCGCTAAAGCCATGATAGGCGAAGATAACGTTGTCGCTTGTCGGGGGGAGCGAATGCATCGGCTGCCCGAAACGATATTCGGAGCGCTCGTTCATCGCCCGATAGACCACCACCACGTTGGCGATCCCTGTCGTGATCGCCATCGCGGCCTGCTGCAAAGGTCCCAGGGCGCCGCCACCGCCTTGCGGGATGCGGGTAAAGAATGTCAGATCCTTGCCGCCGATGGCACGGTGAATTTCCTGCTCGCTGTTGTTGTCCATGGTGAATGTGGACATGCCGTCCACTTCCGATGGATCGATGCCGGCGTCGGCCAGGGCGCCCAGCGTCGCTTCGACAGCCAGACGCAATTCACTGCGGCCGCTATTCTTGGAAAATTCCGTGGCGCCATATCCGGCAATCGCCGTCCGGTTTGAGATATTGGTCATGAGCTCTTGTCCTAATCTGGCTTGCCGGTTTCAGGCACCGCGAAAGCGAAAGGCGGCAATGTCGCCACGGCGGACAAACTCGACCTTGACCCGAAGGCCGGCGGTGATGGTCGCCGGGTCGGTTTCATCCATGGCGCCAAGTATGCGCACGCCTTCGCTCATATCTACCAGAGCGATGGGCAGCGGGGTGGCAAAGCCCGGCAGGGGCGGGTGATGGTGGATGACATAGCTATGCACCATTCCGTCTCCCGCCAGTTCACACTCGTTCCAGTCGAGCGACCCGCAGGCTCCACAGCCGGGGGATGGCAGGCTGCGCAAGGTGCCGCAGTCGGCGCATCGCTGGACCAGCAGACGGTTCGCTTCCAGCCCGCGGTAGAAAAAATCGAAATCGCGGTTGGAACAGGGGGCGTTATGACCTTTGGTCGCGGCTGATGACATTTGCACTTCCCTTGTGAAATTCAGGCGACCGGGCGACAGACCCGATAGACATAGTCGTTCCACTGCACTTCCTGCGTTTCCCCCCAGCAGGTCTCTCCGGTCTGGGTGCAGGTCCAGCGGGTGAGGCCGGTGTGGCACAGGGCATTCTGCCAGCAATGCCATGGCACACTGCCGGTAACTTCGCCGACCAGTTGCAGTTCGGTTCCATCCTCCAGCATGCAGTCGATGACATGGCTGACCGGACGCAGGCCGCATTCCGTTGCGCGTTTCGTGATCTTCGAAAATCGCGACAGGCGCAACTGGCGGCCATCCCGATAAACCCAGGCATCGCTCATCAGCTTGTCGCGCGGGATATCATATAGGCCTGCCCATTCAGGATTACGGTCGGGATCGTCGAGGCCAGAAATGCAGAAGGCGAAATCCTTTGAAAATGCGCCGTTCATCCATGTGTAGGGCGGCATCTTGTGCCCGCCCTCCGGCCTGCGCTCGCCCCAGCTGCGGTCGCGGATCGTCAGATTGTCGAAACTGTAATCGCGTCCTTCGAACGCGACCTTGCCAAGCGATCGCATGGTTTGTTCGAAATGCTGGTCGTTGGACCGCATGATCGCGGGTTGTACGGCTTCCTGAACCATGTCCAGGGTGAAGTCGCGGTCCGCGTTCGTATAGCGAATCCGCATCCGTTCCATCGGCTTTTCGAATTCCACGGTGAGGCCGTTGGCGAGTGTGATGTTGCCCGCCGCATCGAAAATGGTGTCGGGCGCGAAGTTGCGGAAATCGAACAGCTCGCAGGCCAGTTGCTCGCGCTTGCTGCCGAAATGCACGAACAGCCCGGCGGTGCAAAGATGGAGGTTGGGGTGCGTCCATATATGGATGAAACCGTGCATGCCCGACACCGGCTCGTTGAAGCCCCAATACCAGGTCTCGGTCATCTCGGGATGTTTCTCGGGCAGGGTGCGCCCGTGGTAAAAATCGTCGTTCGGGCCGGGCGTCCCGAAGCCCAGCGCGCTCTTGGTCCACTCGATGACTTCAGACATTGCGTCCCTCCGCGGTATTGATCGCGTCAAGAATGGCGATTTCATATTTCGGAATATAGATCGTCCCGGCCACGGTCAGCGGCACCGCCCTGACGCCCGGCAGCATCAGGGAATTCAGCGACCCGATACAGGCCACCATATTGCGGGCCTCACGCCAGACGTTGAAATAATTGTCTGCCACGGTGTCGAGCGTGAAGCCGCAGATCGACTGATAGATCTCGTAAAATTCGTCCCAGGATTCGATCTGGTCCATGAAGGGCTTGATGCTGGCCAGATCCTCGACCGGATCGCCGATACGGCTGAATTCCCAGTCGAGAAGGGCAGCGATACGATCATCGCGCATCAGCATGTTGTGATAGCCCACGTCGCCATGGATACGGCAGGCGGGCCGGTTGCGCAGGTCGTCCAGATGCTGGCGCAGCCATCCGATGCCGACCAGCAAGCCGGGGTGGGGCGCACGTTCCCGCTCCAGCATGCGACGCTCCAGATCGTCGATTTCGCGCGCCACCGGTTCGCGCACATCGCCATTTTCGATCGCGGTGTCGCGATGAAGCTGCCCCAGCACTTCGGCCGCGCTTCGTGCCCATTTGCGACGTGCGACCGGGTCTTCGGGGATGATCTGGTTGGCCGGCTTGCCGTCGACAAAGGCCACGCCCATGAACGCGCCATCGCACAGCCCGGCATCGGGTTCGATCCAAAGCGGCGCGGGGACCGGAATACCGATTTCATGCATCTGACCGAGAACAGGAAACTCGCCGACGACGCTGGAACCGGTTGGCAGGCCCGGGCTGTCCTTGCGGATTACCACTGAGGTCGTTCCATCGGTGCCGGTCACGGCGGCAATATAGGTTGCCTTGGAATAGCCGCCCATCAACTGCCGAAATTCGCTCACCCGGCTGCCCGCAGGTGCGTTGCCGCTGCGGAGGAGCCAATCCTCCAATACATCTGCGGTCAGTTCCTTGACACTTTCCTCGGCATCGCCGTCCCGCTTGTCGCCACGTCCGCCGGAATAGGTGCTGCGCGTTCCGGCACTGACCACCGGGTCCATTTTCTCATGATAGGACACGAGCAGCTCGCGAATACGGTCGAGCATATCGGGATTGTCGATGGGGGCGCTGTTCTCGATGGCTGCGCACAACATACCTCCGGCCTCGCTGCTCCACTGCTCGCGCCACCGGCGTTCGCGCGGTGGCGGTCCATCGCTGGCGATCGCCTTTGCAAGACTCGCCTCGGCGGCGTCGACCTCATCGCGGGCCTGTTCAGGATAATCCATGCGCGCGATCTGATATCCCAATGCGGTCGTAGCCATGAAAGCTTCGGTGAGCTGTTCTGAAGTCAGATTGCTGGACGCCGTGAGCCGCGTCAGGAAATCTTGGATGGTGGTGAGAATTTTTCGGCTGATCTCGTCCATAGCTCGACCGGTCAAGCGGTCCTCCCCAATGATGTTTGGTTGCGATGTTTGACCCCAGCCTATGGCACTTATGCGGCTGGCTAAAGGGCGAGTTGGCAAGATTGCTACCTTCTGGCGCAATCAAACCTGTCTCTCGTTGAAAGCCGCCGTCGGTGCTCGGAAATCCGTCATGGTGAAGTTATACGCGTCCTTCTTACGGCAGATCAGCCTCGGGCATGGCAAGGGACAAGGAAATGGAACTGGAACGTCGTTGCATTCGACTGGAGGGCGGGTCGAATCTGCGCGACATCGGCGGTTACAAAGCTGTCGATGGCCGCCGGATCAAATGGGGACATGTATATCGATCAGGGTCGCTCTGGGGCCTGACAAAGGCGGACTGGGGCTGGATCGATCAGCGGCAGATTCGCGCCATATGCGACCTGCGCTCCGATGGCGAACGGGAAATCGCGCCGACTGTCTGGGATGCCCGCCAGGTTCCGCTTCAGGTCGACGAAATCTATTCGGCGGATCATCTTTTCACCCGTCGAAGGCGAGGCTCGGAAGCGGGCGTGGGCGAAATGGAAACGCGGCTGTATGGCCTTTTCTCGCGGTTGCTAGCGCCATCCTTTCGTGGCTTCTTCCGGGCGTTGATCGAGGGGCATGTTCCCGCCATCGTCCACTGCACGGCGGGGCAGGACCGCACGGGCCTGGCGGTCAGCTTGCTATTGACCGCCCTGGGCGTGGATCGTGATACGATTTACGCCGATTACCTGCTGTCGACTGAGCTGCGGATACCGAAAAACGAGATGGACCACAGTCTGTTACCGGCACTCGCCGATAGCAATGCGGTCGCCCGTTTTTACACCGATCTCATGCAGGAGCGCGGACCGGATGTTTTCAAGCCACGGCGTCTTCTGGATGCGAACGGGATACCGCTGGTCGAAGTCGCATTGGGCGTAATCGCGCGCGATTGGGGATCTCTCGAAGGCTATATGGAGGAGGAACTGGGGGTTGGCCCCGCTGAAATACGCGAGTTGCGCGACCGCCTCCTGGAGAAGGTATGACCGTTCAAACACGCCTTTGTCTGCGCGTTACTTCGCCATATGCTCCAGCTGCAATTGCGGCCTAACAGCTTGTCATCGGCTTTGGATCGGGACCATGACCGTCTCAGGAGCAATACATGACCCGAACACTGGCCAACACATCCGACTTGCCGCTTGATCTCGACGCGCTAGGCGCCTGGCTCCGGGAGCATGGCGGAATGGGGGATCATGATATGGTCAACCCCAGGCTCCTTGCCGGTGGAACCCAGAATATCGTCTTGCGCTTCGGCTGGGGCGAACGGGATTGCGTGCTGCGTCATCCACCGGCCAAGCCCCGGCCCAACAGCAACAAACTGCTCGCGCGCGAAATACGCGTGCTGTCCGCACTGGAGGGGGCGGCAGTCCCGCATCCCCGCCTGCTTGCGGCGCGTTCTGACCTTTCCGAGGGCGCGACGATTTTCTATGTGATGGAAGCCGTCGATGGTTTCAATCCGACAGTTCAAATTCCGGCGGTGGTTCGTGACGAGCCCGCTCTGCGGCACCGTATGGGGCTGGAACTGATGGATGCGCTGGCGGCCTTGTCGCGCATCGATCCGATCGCGGTCGGCCTTGCCGATTTCGGCAAACTGGATGGATTTCTGGAGCGCCAGGTCGATCGCTGGGCCGGTGAGCTTCACAGCTATGCCCGGTTCGAGGGCTGGGATGGACCGGCGGCGCTCGGGGATGTGGACAGGGTCGGTCAATGGCTGACGGATCATTGCCCGAAAAGCATGCAGGCCGGCATCATCCACGGCGACTATCATATCGGCAACGGTATCTTCGGCGAAGATGGCGGGCTTCGCGCCGTGGTCGACTGGGAAATGGCCACTCTGGGCGATCCGCTGGTCGACCTGGGCCGCATATTGATCAGCTGGCCGGATGGCGATGCGGTCAAGCCGCAGACGATGCGTGTCGCCCCGCTTGATGGCTATCCCTCGCGTAGCGAAATGATTGCCCGCTATGCCGAGCGGTCTGGCCGCTCCCTGGACGATTTGCCGTGGTTCGAGGTTCTTGCCTGCTACAAGCTGGGGCTGATCCTCGAAGGCAGCCATGCACGGGCACAGGCGGGGTTGGCCGACATGGCGACGGGGCAGCGCCTGCATCAATCCGCCATAGCCCTGCTCGACGAGGCGAGAAAGATTATTGCGGGTGCCTGACATCCGCCCATCATCAGGAGTTTTCACCAGTGGACTTTGACCTATCCGATCGCCAGGCCCAATGGCTCGAACGCGTGAAAGGCTTCATGGCCGAGCATGTCTATCCGGCGGTGCCAGCCTATTATGCCGAACTGGACAAGGAACGCTGGAAGCAGCCTGAAGTGCTCCAGACGCTTAAGGCCAAGGCAAAGGCCGAGGGCTTGTGGAACCTCTTCATGTGCCCGTCCGGCCATGACGAGGGAGATTTTCATGGGGCGGGACTGACCAACCTCGAATATGCCCCGCTCGCCGAAGAGATGGGGCGGGTTTTCTGGGCATCCGAAGTATTCAATTGCAGCGCGCCCGACACCGGCAACATGGACCTGCTGCACCTTTACGGCACGCGTGAACAGAAGGAAGCCTGGCTGCGGCCGCTGATGGAGGGGGAAATCCGTTCCGCCTATGCGATGACGGAGCCGGACGTCGCGTCCTCCGATGCCACGAACATGCAGACCGAGATCCGGCGCGAGGGCGACGAATATGTCATCAACGGCCGCAAATGGTGGATATCGGGCGTGCTCGATCCTCGCTGCAAGATCATGATCGTTATGGGGCGCAGTAATCCGGATGCTCCGCGGCACCAGATGGCCTCGCAAATCCTTGTGCCGATGGACACGCCGGGCATCGCCATCGGCCGCAACATGACCAATTTCGGATATGATGATGCGCCCCATGGCCATTGTGAGGTGACATTCGAGAATGTGCGCGTGCCTGCCAGCAACATGATATTGGGCGAGGGGCGCGGGTTCGATATTTCGCAGGGCCGCCTGGGGCCGGGACGAATCCACCATTGCATGCGTATCATCGGCATGGCCGAGGTCGCGCTGGAAAAGATGGTGCGGCGGTTGATGAGCCGTAATGCCTTCGGCAAGCGACTGATCGAGCACAGCGTGTGGGAGCAGCGCATCGCCGACGCGCGGATCGACATTGAAACATCACGGCTTTTGACATTGAAGGCCGCAGATATGATGGACAAGGTCGGCAATAAGGTTGCGCGCCTGGAAATCTCGATGATCAAGGTCATGGCACCACGCACGGCGCTTGCGATCATTGACAATGCGATACAGGCCTTCGGCGCCGGTGGGCTGGACAGCGATGCCGGCACCGCCGCGCTGTTCGCGCGGGTCCGGGCGCTGCGCATCGCGGACGGGCCGGACGAAGTGCACGCCCGGACCATCGCACGATTGGAGCAGAAGAAATACGCCGGCTGATGCGCTGTCCCCGCGCGGCATGACCTGCGCGGGGATGGCCATGGCCACGGGCGGTATGGTCGCTAGCTCTGTTGAGCGAGCAGTCTGGCCGAAAGCCCGCCATCGATGACGATGTCCGTCCCAGTGATGAACGATGCCTTGTCGGACAGAATGAACTCTACGACATTGACGATGTCGCTCACGGTTCCCCAGCGCGCCATGGGTGTGGAATCGAGTAGCGCGCGCATGTCGGGTCGCTCTTCGACTTCTTTCCGCGTCATACCGGTGCGGATAAAACCCGGCGACAGGCTGACGATCCGCGCACCATGCGCGGCCCAGGGCGTTGCGCGCTGCTAGACTGTGTCCCGAACCCACGCCTTTGAATAGGCATAAGCGTTTGCCGCGCGGGTGGCCTCGTCCTTGCCCAGTTCCGGCTCGAGCCGTTGCAAGAGGTCATCGGCGAGCGGCCGGGCCAGGAGAGATGCCAGCGCCTCTCCCGGCGCGGGCACGAACAGGCGCGCTGTCGAAGAGAGGATGACGCTCACGAAGCTTGGGGTCAGTAAGGCTTCGAAAGCATCCAGCAATTTTGCCGTGCCGACAAGGTTCGCCGTGATGATGGGTTGCCACGGCGCAAGGGCGGGAGAAAGCCCGGCGGTGTGTATCAGGACCATGCAGTCCCCGTTCGCGCCGCTTGCGGCCTGCGCAATCTGGCGGACCACCGCGTCATCGGCTATGTCACCGCAGATTGTCGCGCAGATGTCCGCATTGTCCTCCTCGCGCAGCGTAAACGCGGTGGCGTCGAGCCGGGCCGAGTTGAAATCCGTCAGGATAAGGCTGTGCGTGTTGGCCAGCCGTTGGGCGCATGCGGCACCCATGCCGGCGCCGGCGCCGGTGATGACCGCCACGGGCCTATGGGCTGGGGTCGACGAAATGACACCGGTCATTTGCGTTCCTTTCTTGCGGCCAGGTTGGTGGGGTCCATCAACATGCCATGTACCAGCATGTTGTGGGCATGGGTGAGCTGATGGTGCCCGAAGGCGGACTGCATCACGGTACCTCGCCCGGCCGCATCCTGAGCGGCATTGACCGCTTCCTTGGCAAGCTTCAGCGCGAACAGAGGCTTGCGCGCTATATCTTGCGCGATTTCCAGCGTGAAAGCTTCGAGCTTGTCGCGGGACACGACATGATTGACCATGCCGGCGGCCAGCGCGTCCTGTGCGGTCAGCACATTGGAGCGAAAGAGGAACTCCTTCGCCTTGCGGATACCCAGTTCATAGGGATGGTTGAAGAACTCGACCCCACACACGCCCAGATCGACTGCCGTGTCCTGAAACGTCGCATCATCGGCCGCGATGATCAGGTCGCACGGCCAGACCAGCATCAATCCGCCAGTGATGACCTTTCCATGGACCTGGGCAATCGTCGGCTTGGGGATGTTGCGCCAGCGCTCTGACAGACCGAAATAGACCTCCCGCTCATAGGCCATCTGCGCCTCTGCGCCCGCGCAACCGAAACCACACCATGTGCCCACGGTCTTCTCGGCGCGGGCGTTGTCGTGGGCGGATCCGGCCTCAATCTCCGCCAGATCATGTCCCGATGAAAAATGAGGGCCATTGGCAGCGAGTATGATGACGTGCACGCCGTCATCCTGAGCGGCCCGGTCGAACGCCGCGTTCAGTTCATAAAGCAATCGCGTGTTCTGCGCGTTGCGAACCTCCGGCCGATCGAGAGTGATGCGCGCCACGCGTTCGGTCGGCTTATCATAGACGATCGTGTCAAACGCGGTGGTCATGCTGTGCTCCTTTTCGTGCATATCCAATGAAAAGGGTCCGTCACCACGAGATGACGGACCCCAATATTCCGGTCAACGTCGCGGATCAGAAATCGGCTTTGACCTCAAGGCCATACATGCGGGGCCGCCCTGGCGCGGCGGCGCTTTCACCGAGGGATGCCCCCTGCGACAAGCCGCCGACATAATATTCCTTGTTGGTCAGATTGCTGACGAATGCTGCGGCCGAAACGTTCGACCCCAGAATTTCAGACCATTCGAGACGCATGTTCACCAGAGCATAGCCGGGCAGCTTGGTGCTGGGCGTGATGCTGCTGTCATTATTGCTGAAATATTGGCCCGTCTGTGCATAGACTTCGCCCCTCAGCTTGAGTTGCCCTGCATCGGAAGGGATGGGGAGATGGATCACTGAATAAGCGGTGCCCGCCCATTTGGCCGTATCTGCATAAGGATTGAAAATATAGAGATTACCGAAGATATTGACGCGATTATCGGTGAATGTCGCATCGGTATAAGCGAGGTTCCCACCAAGTTCGAACCAGTCGCTTGGCATAATGCCGGCATCGACTTCGAAGCCTTTTACCTCGGCCTTTGGCACGTTGATCGTTACCGCGATGGAGTGCGGGCCATTGCCATCGCCAAAGTCGACGGTTGGGAATTCCGCGCGCTGGACGTTCTTGATCCATTGCTTGTAGCCGGCGACGTTGAAGTGCGCTCGCGCTCCAGCCAGATCACCCGCCCATTTCAGGCCCAGTTCCACGTCTTTTGCGGTTTCCGGATCGAAGAGAGCGCCACCGCCAGCGGCATTTGTCGGGCGCATGGCTCCAACACCGTTGACACCACCGCTGCGCCAGCTGCCGCGGGTCACCGCGTAGATCATAAGGTCCCGATTGACCTTGTAATCCAGGCCCAGCGTCCAGCTCGGCTTGTCACCCTTCTTGGTTAGTGAATTGAATGTGCCCGGAACGTTGTAGCTGTTCCCGTCGGGGCGTTGGTCCAGCTTCACTTTTTCCCAGGTATAGCGCGCACCGGCGGTCAGGCTGAGTGCATCGAGACCCAATGCGCCGAATCTGTATGTAACCTGTGAATATACCGCCTTGGAATTGTCGATCGTGTTGAACGAGGCGGCGAACCCGACTGAGGGCGGGAACGCAGGCGTGAGGTCGAAATAGACCTGCGGCCAGTGCGTCAGCGACTTGCTGTGGTAGTAGAAAGCACCCACGATATAGTCGAGATTACCATCGAGAATGGTGCCCTGGAGTTGCAACTCGTTAGAGAAGGCCTCTGTCTTCTCCAGGTTGCCATACTCCCCGCTGGTCGGATTGCAGGTGCATTGCACCAGATAGGGCGCACCTTGTTCATCGATATTGTAATGGGAGCGGGAACGCGTCCAGCCGAAGATGTTCTTGATCGTTGCGCCGTCGCTCACGTCAATCGACGTGGTGTTGGTCACATAGTGATTGACCCCTTTGAAGAACATCTTGCCATGAAGGTCGGTTGAGTCGACTTTCCAGGGGCCGAGGCCTTTCTGCCGTGCGACCACCGCGGAATATCCGTCCGGATTGGCTCCGGGATGGGCTGCGAGATAGGCGGCCCATGCTCCCGCACCTGCTGCAAGGTCCAGCGCGGGACTATAAAGAAACGCCGCAGACGATGCGAGAGGCAGGCCTGTAATGGCATCTGTCGAACCGGGTTCGTTCACCGACCAGGGCACGACCGAAGTCGAGTTGCCGCCCGTGCGCGTATATTCGAACACCGTGGTGTTGGTAATGGCCTCCGTCGGCTTGAGCGTCAGTGAAACGCGCCCGCTGCCTCTGTCGGTAATGCCAAGACGAGGATTCAGATTATTACCGCCGTTGAAGATGTTGCGCTGATAGCCATTGCGATAGGTATAATTTCCCGCAATGCGCAGCAGGACTTTGTCGTCCACGAGCGCGAGGTTGGCCATCCCTTTGACGTCGATATAATCGTAATTGCCATAAGATAGCGATATGCTGCCCAGATTGTCATTTTCAGGCTTGGCCGTCGAAATGAGAACCGCACCGCCGGTCGAGTTGCGACCGAACAGCGTGCCCTGCGGTCCCTTGAGAACCTGCAGCGACCCCAGGTCGTAGAAATTGGACGCCGCGTTTCCGTTGGCTTGCACTTCGTTCACATAAGGCACCACGGCGAGAGCAGAGCCCGTAAATGCGTCGATCGTCTGGCCGCGGATCGAATAGGCGATCTGGTTCGACCCTTCGGTCTCACGGATAGTGAGGCCCGGCACCGCGCGCTGAAGGTCGGACTCGGTATTGATCTGGCGGTTTACAATGGCATCCTTGCCAAAAGCGACGACGGCCACGGGTACTTCCTGAAGACTTTCTTCGCGGCGACGCGCTGTGACGACAATATCGGAGGCAGATGCAGGGCCGGTTCCAGCTTCATCCGCCTGCTGCGGTGCGACCTGTGCATTGACGGCACATGCGAATGCCGCTGTGGAGATTGTGCCCAGTAACAGGGCCGAGCGGAATATTTGCGATTTCATGAAAACCTCTCCCATATACTGTTATTATTGTACGCCACTCAAATCTACTACGACTTCAGCAAAGAAGGTCGGCGACATTTCCCCTGTCCCTCCACTATACGCTTTGCCGCATCAGGGTGTTTGACTGCAATTGCACCGGAACTTGCTCCTGCAAGGCGCATTCAAATCAGGTCACGACCATTGCCTGTAGTGGGGCTTTCCCGCGTCACCTGCCGCCCAGAGCGACCTCATGAATCAGGCCTTGATCGACGAGGTCTGTCCAGAAGGCATCGGGTACCTGCTCGTTCAGCGCGGCAAGATTCTCGTCAAGCTCGGTCAGGGAGCGCGCGCCCGGTATCACGCTTGCAACGGCGGGATGGCGGAGTGGGAAATGCAACGCCGCTGCCCGCAGCGAAATGCAGTGTTCCGTGCATAGACGCTCGATCCGGCGCACATGCGCCAGCATGTCCTCCGATGCGGGCGCATAGCCGAAATAGGCCCCTGCAACCGCGCCGGATGCCAATATGCCTGAACAATATGGCCCGCCGATAATGACGCTGATACCCTTTTCGGTGCAAAGGGGCATCAGGATTTCGGCCGCATCGTAGCGCAGCAGCGTATAGCGGCCCGCGCACAGGAAATAGTCGAAATCTCCCGCTTTCGCGAAATCGACCAGCATCTGCCACTGGTTCATCCCGACCCCGACAGCGCCGATCACACCCTGGGATCGCAGTGAATCCAGCGCCCGGTAGGCGCCGTTCATTGCTTCGGTGAAATGACTTCGGGCATAGGGGTCGGCATCGGGGTCTGCACCGGCGGTTTCGTCCGGGTCATGGATTGCGACCATATCGAGCCTGTCGACGCGCAGGCGCTTCAGGCTGCCCTCGATCGAGCGCATGGCTCCGTCATAGGAAAAGTCGAATGCCGTCTTCAGACGAGGCGTATCCACGAACAGCGATTGCAGGTCCTCGTCATCGGCCAAAGGCACGAGATCGTAACCAACCTTGCTCGACAGCACGAAGCTGTTCCGGTCTAGCTTCGGCAGTATATGGCCCATTCGGGTTTCGCTCAGCCCCACGCCATAACAAGGAGCCGTGTCGAACAGCGTGATGCCCCGCGCCGAGGCACCTTGCACAAGCGAATCCGCCGCATCGTCGGCAATAGCGTGATACATGTTGGCCAGCCCGGTCCCGCCCAGACCCATGTTGGATACACGCAGTCCAGTCTTGCCCAGCGGCATGGTCATCAGCGTCATGTGTAACCCTTTCCTAAAGTCCGAGGAGGCCGAAAGAGTCGTGATCCAGCACGGCCGCTGCGGCGCGCGCGGCGTTGGCGGTGTTGGTTGCTTCGGGTTGCCAGGTGCTGCTGTTGTTCAGCCAGATCATCAAGGTGCAGATCGCCGAAGCGCGATACGCCAGCCACGCTTCCTCGAAGGTCGGCACGTCGGCGCCAAAACTGGACAGATCGGCGAGATATCCAGCTAGCAGCGCTTTTTCCCAGGCCCTGCGATCCTGTATGTCGAGAGTCGGGATGAGGAAGCGGACGATACCCAGCGGCCAGGGTTCACCGCGCGCCAGCATGTCGTAGAAAATCGGCGTGCCATCGGGCTCTACGGCGAGATTGCCCAGATGCTCATCGCCGTGAACCATGACCTTGGCATGGCGATCGAGTATGGGGAGCAGCCGCTGCCACCCCGCCTCCATGCGGTCGGCGTCGCGCAGGATGCGGGGCATGGCGGCGCCGCGCGGCGAAATGACGGATGTCGTCCAATGGTCCGATCGCGGCAGGATGTCGAAATAGAGGCTGCGGATCAGGCGCGCCGTCTCCCCCGTCGGCGTGCCCGGCCCCCATATGCCGCCTTCTTCAAATGCGGGGCTGTTCCAGGTCTGCGCCTGAAACCGCGCCATGCCTTTCAGGAACGCCGCTGCCTGCCCATAGGACAGGGTGGCGAAGCCGTTGGGGAAATATGTGGGGTTGCGATAGGCCATGTCCTCGAACAGCATGACGACGGACTCGCTGGGTTCGGCCTCCCAGTTCTGGTAGATCAGACGAGGTGAATTGATTTCGAGCTTGGGCACGACGTCGCGATAGGAAACGAGCTCGGCCATGTTGGCAAAGTCGATGATCGGTCCGCGGGAGGTAGTGCCGTTGAACGTGCCCTTGACTACCAGAGTCGCGGGCAGCCCCAGATCCTTGCCGCTATCGTTGTAGGTCAGATGCACACGCGCCTTGTTGGGCTTGTGCCCCATATGCGGGTTGACCGTTGCCGTGAGCACTTCGACATCCGGATGCTCGCGTTGCAGCACCTGCGTCAGCCATTGGGCGGTTACGTCATCGAACGCACGTGGAACGGCGATTGACGTGTCGCCAGTGTGATGGGAGTCAGGGGGCATGATTACCTCGCTCGGCCTTGATTAGTCGGGTTTGACCATGATCTTGCATCCAGCGTGCCGGGACCTCAGGGATTCCAGCTTTGCCGGAAGCGCGCTCAGGGCGATTTGCTCACTCACCATGGCGCGGGGTTCGACATGGCCCGCATCGAATGCATCGATGGCGCGATGGAAATCGCTGAGCACATAGGCCATGCTGAATTGCAACCTAACCTGCTTCATGGTTGCCGGACCGGCAGTGAACGGTTCGGCGTCAAAGCACATGCCGCTGGAAACAACGGTGCCGCGTGCGCTTACAAGATCCACGCTCCGGCTGATCGCGCCCACGCTGCCGGTACATTCGAACACGATATCCGCCGGCGCCCCCAAGGCTTCGGTGACACGGTCGGCGAGGTCGTCATCGGCCTCGAGGAATGCTGTGGCGCCCATATTCATGGCGCGATCGGCATTGCGCCGTGATGTCGCGCACAGGGCGACGGATCGGCAGCCCATCTGCCGCGCCCAGTAGAGCGCCGCCAGACCCATGGGACCAGCCCCCATGATGAGGATGCGCGATTGTGGTGTCGCGCCCGACAGCCGCATCGCCTGCGATCCGCAAGCCAGAGGTTCGACCAGCGCACCATCGTCAAGCGAAAGGCTTGCCGGAAGCCTGGTCACAAATGCGGCCTGGGCGAGTGTATATTCGGCAAAACCACCCATCAGGTAGGAGCAGGCGGTGCAGGCATAAGGATCGCCCGCGAGGCAGGAAGGGCACCGGCCGCACCCGCCCACGGGGAGCGCCGTCACCCTGTCGCCGACCTTGAGGCCCGAAACGCCTTGTCCCAGGGCCGCGATCTCGCCGGCATATTCGTGACCGGGCGTGCATCCCGACGCGAAGTGGACGGGACTGCGCTCATCGGTCATCTTCACGTCGCTGCCGCAGATACCGCAGCGCCCAACCTTGATCAGAACCTGTCCCGCACCTGGCTCTGGAATGGGCCGGTCCTCGAGTATGAGCGGCTTGCCGGGCCCGTGGAATATCGCGCTATGCATGCAGGAAAGCTCCGGCGTGCGCGGGTGCTTTCCCAAGGATTGCTCTCTGCCAGCCGAGATTTGTGAAGCGCGTGGCCACTGCAAAATATCCAGAGATGCTCGGTGGTTCGGTCATCTTGTTATGCCTCTCCAGACGCCTTCAATGATGGTGCCTACTTTTCGAGAGCTTAGTCGCTGGGTAGGGTGGATACAGGTCTCTGGCGGCAAAGGGTGCTGTCTCTTGGAGCAAGCGTGCACGGCTGCGACTTCGCCGGGCTTCAAACCGTCAATTGCTGACCCTAGAACCGAGTCCGACAGATGCAGCGCATCGCACCGGAATTTCAGAGTGGAACCTGTGACGAAACGAACCGACGAACCTCAGCGCGAGGCAGAAAAGACGAAAGAGACCGTGACAGGCGTCCGGTTCCTTACCGACCCGGGCTATGGGACAGGTATTTTCAGACGCCGCATCCGGCTGACACATGGTGCCGATAATGTGCTGGCGGAACTTGAAGACGACATGCACGCAATGAAGTGCCGGGTAGCGCATGACGGTCACGTCGTGACCGGGGTCGAAGCCGATTTCCACCGTTATCCCCTGACGACATGCCCGGGTGCTGTCGCGCCGCTCCGCGCACTTGTCGGTCTGCCAATCGATATCTCGACGGCCGAATTGTTCGGGGGAGGAAGGGCGCGCAGCAATTGCACCCATATGCTGGATCTCGCCTGGTTGGCGGTGCGCCATATCGGGCGTGATCAGGCGGAACGATGTTATGCGATCGACATTCCGGATCAACAGGACGGCACGATGCAGGCCATCTTGTTGCGGGATAACCAGCCCTGCCTTGAGTGGCGGTTGGAAAAGGGCGTCATCACGACCCCCGGACCGTTCGAAGGGCGCAACCCGCTTCGCGGTTTCACCAATTGGGCTATGGCTTCAATCGAGGGAGACCTTCTCGAGGCGGCGCTCGTTCTGCAAAAGGGCATTTTCGTGTCAGAGACGCGCCAGATATTAATGACAGCCGGGCCTTTGTCCGAAGCCGAACATAAGGGGCTGGCCGGGGTCTGCTTTGGTTATGGCGCCGAGCGCATTACGACGGCGCAGCGCCGTGGACCGGGCCGTCACGATTTCACCGATCACCCGGAGCGCATGCTGAAGTTTCTCTGACTCGAACTCGCTTGCTCTTCAGCGGCGAGGCCCGCGCCCGAAGAATGGACTTGTACCGGATTTGCGCCGGTTCCCTGAGCGATTAGAGCTCGCAACAGGAGACCGACGAGATGATCAAGCATACAGAAGAGTTCAAGCAT